>NZ_JBMAXV010000030.1:0-71719 GCF_048589245.1 Klebsiella sp. 10982 | reverse complement strand
CAGTGTTGATTTTCAACAAGTAAGAGGCTACTCTTATGGTGTTGATGCATAGGGGAGCCTCACTTTGTACTGACCCCAAAAAGTTGGACAGTTAAACACGAGGCACATAGGTCTGGGTTCGATATTCAATTGGACTCAGACCTTTTAATTTCAGGCTAATTCTTCTGCTGTTGTAGTAGTCAATATATTCCGTAACAGCATCCTTCAGTTCGCTTATATTACTGAACTCGTCAAGATAAAAACACTCCGACTTTAAGGTTCCAAAGAAACATTCCACGACTGCATTATCCAGACAATTGCCTTTTCTGGACATGCTCTGTGTAATGCCTTGTTCTTTAAGGATGTTTTGATACCTTCTCATACGATACTGCCATCCCTGGTCAGAGTGCAGAATAGGATGCTCGTGAGGCTTAAGCTTTTTGAATGCCTGATCGAGCATATTCTCGACCATGTTCATCACAGGTCTTTCCGACAGGCTGTAAGAAATAACTTCGTTGTTGAAGAGATCTATTACTGGAGACAAATACAGCTTTCGCCCATTGACTGCAAATTCAGTAACGTCGGTAACCCACTTCTCGTTTGGCCGTGTAGCCTTGAAATCCCTTTGGAGAACATTGGGGGCGGTTTGCCCTACCTCTCCTCTGTAGGAGCTGTATCGCTTGACCTTAATCGCTGCCTTAAGCGAGAGGGTTCCCATCAGGCGCTGAACGGCTTTATGGTTAATCCGTTCCCCGTCTCGATGGAGAGACAACGTTACCCTACGGTATCCGTAACGACCTTTATTCTCGTGATAAATCTCACCAATACGCTTTTTAACATCCGCATACTTATCAGGCTTGCTGAGAGCCTTTAGATGGTAATAAAACGTACTGCGCGGTATCTCCGCTGCCTTGAGAAGCTCATCAAGAGGGTAAAACTGCCTTAGCTCGTTGAGTACTTTCACTTTTTCGCGGGATGAGCTAAGGCTTTCAGCTTTTTTAGATACGTAAGCCGCATTTCAAGGAATCGAACTTGTCTTTCAAGATCCTCAATACGTCGGTCTTTCGACAGCTCCAATGCTAACGCCGCTTTTTCTGGATCAACTGACATTGTAATGTTTCTTTTGGTGCCGATCTTGAGTGCGCGTAAACCAGCTTCTCCGTGCTCCTCATAGACTTTCAGCCACTTGGCTACAGAACCACTACCAGCAAGCATAAAGTGAGCAGCAGCCTGATTGAGGGACATCTGCTGCTCGGTCACGGCTTTCACGACCTTAATGCGCAACTCTGGATCAGCACTAACGCCTTTAGGTTTGGGAATTAAACCTTTTTCTCCATGTTTTTCATAGAGGGCAACCCACGTCCTGACCTGTGTTCGAGGCACACCAAAACGTGCAGAGATGATCCTGTAACCATCATCAGTTGTGAAGTAGTGATTCACGACTTCAAGGCGCTTTTCGAAGGGGTATTTTGGCTTTGACATATCAGGGACTATTCCATTTCATCGTCCAACAAAATGGGTGCAGTACACTTTGATTACTATCAGGTGGGGCTTTTCTCTGTGTATCTCCCGCTGAATACCTGAGACACACAGTCTCAAGCACCCGCCGCCATTCTAGCGTAAATATCTCACGGAATTATGTTTATATATTCCTAAAATGTTATACATCGATAAATTAATATAATGAAAATATCAATGACAGAATTATTAGCGGTTCGGCTACCTATATTTTACGTATAAAAAAACCTGCACCGTGGCAGGTTTTTTATTATTACCGATACGCTTACTGCAGCAGAGAAATATCCGCGACCTGCAGGAACAGTTCACGCAGTTTGGACAGCAGCGTCAGACGGTTGATGCGAACATCTTTGTCTTCAGCGTTAACCATCACGTTCTCGAAGAACTCATCCACCGGCTCGCGCAGCGCAGCCAGCTCGATCAGCGCATCCTGATAACGGCCTGCGGCGAAGTACGGCTGCAGTTTGTCGCGCAGCACCACCAGATTGCCCGCCAGCTTGATTTCCGCCGCTTCTTTCAGCACCGAGGCATGAACGATGTCGTTCAGCGTCTCATCAGATTTCGCGAGGATGTTGGAGACACGTTTGTTCGCTGCCGCCAGCGCGGAGGACTCCTCCAGGGTACGGAAATGCGATACGGCTTTCATGCGCGCATCGAAATCCGCCGGGCGGGTTGGACGGCGCGCCAGTACTGCCTGGATAGTGTCGACGCCGTAGCCTTCGTCCTGATACCAGGCGCGGAAGCGGCCCAGCATAAAGTCGATCACGTCATTAACCACGTTGGCGTTGGTCAGCTTCTCACCGTACAAACGCACCGCTTCTTCGGTCAGCGTTTGCAGATCGAGATTCAGGTTCTTCTCGACAATGATGCGTAACACGCCCAGCGCGGCACGACGCAGCGCAAACGGGTCTTTATCGCCTTTTGGATGTTGACCGATACCAAAGATACCCGCCAGGGTATCCATCTTATCGGCAATCGCCACCGCGCAGGCTACCGGGTTAGACGGCAGCGCATCGCCGGCAAAGCGCGGCTGATACTGCTCGTTCAGCGCTACGGCCACATCTTCCGCTTCGCCATCGTGGCGCGCGTAGTGCATCCCCATCACGCCCTGGGTGTCGGTGAACTCAAAGACCATGTTGGTCATCAGGTCGCACTTGGACAGCAGGCCCGCACGGGTCGCGTGGTTCACGTCAGCGCCAATCTGCTCGGCAATCCAGCCCGCCAGCGCCTGGATGCGATCGGTCTTGTCGCGCAGGGTGCCCAGCTGCTGCTGGAACAGCACGGTTTCGAGGCGCGGCAGGTTGTCTTCCAGACGCTTTTTACGGTCAGTGTTGAAGAAGAACTCGGCATCGGCCAGACGCGGACGAACCACCTTCTCGTTACCGGAGATGATCTGCTGCGGATCTTTGGACTCGATGTTGGCCACGAAGATAAAGTTCGGCAGCAGTTTGCCGGCGTTGTCGTAGACCGGGAAGTACTTCTGGTCGCCCTTCATGGTGTAAACCAGCGCTTCGGACGGCACCGCGAGGAATTTTTCTTCGAACTTCGCCGTCAGCACCACCGGCCACTCCACCAGCGAGGTGACTTCTTCCAGCAGGCTTTCGCTCAGATCGGCTTGACCGCCAATCTTACGCGCCGCTTCTTCCGCATCGGCTTTAATTTTGGCTTTACGCTGTTCGTAATCGGCGATGACTTTACCGCGCTCCAGCAGGATCTGCGGATACTGGTCGGCATGGTCGATAGTGAACTCCGGCTCACCCATAAAGCGATGGCCGCGAATGACGCGATCGGACGGAATACCGAGGATAGTCGCCGGGATAACTTTGTCACCCAGCAGCAAAGTCACCGTGTGTACCGGACGCACAAAGTGGACGTCGGACGCGCCCCAGCGCATCAGTTTCGGGATCGGCAGCTTCGCCAGCGAGCTGGCAATCATGTTCGGCAGCAGCGCTTCGGTGCTTTCGCCCTTCACATGGGCGCGATACAGCAGCCACTCGCCTTTGTCCGTGGTCAGACGTTCGGCCTGATCGACGGTGATACCGCAGCCGCGCGCCCAGCCTTCGGCCGCTTTGCTTGGCTTGCCTTCGGCATCGAACGCCTGGGCAATAGCCGGGCCACGTTTTTCTACTTCACGATCGGCTTGCGCCGCCGCCAGGTTGGCCACCTTCAGCGCCAGACGACGCGGCGCGGCAAACCATTCCACTTTACCGTGCGCGAGGCCGGCGTTATCCAGCTCCGCAGTCACGTTCGCAGCAAAAGATTCCGCCAGGCTGCGCAGCGCTTTTGGTGGCAGCTCTTCAGTGCCGATTTCCACCAGAAAAGTATTCTCAGACATGGCCGCCTCTTATTTATTCTTGTTGCACATCGGGAAGCCGAGCGCTTCACGGGAAGCGTAGTACGCTTCCGCCACTGCTTTGGTCAGGGTGCGAATGCGCAGGATATAGCGCTGACGCTCGGTGACGGAGATGGCTTTACGCGCATCCAGCAGGTTGAAGCTGTGAGCCGCTTTCAGAATACGTTCATAGGCCGGCAGTGGCAGCGGGGTCTCCAGCGCAAGCAGCTGCTGGGCTTCTTTCTCATACTGCTCGAAGCAGGTGAACAGAAAGTCGACGTCGGCGTATTCGAAGTTATAGGTGGACTGCTCCACTTCGTTCTGGTGGAACACGTCGCCGTAGGTGGTTTTGCCCAGCGGACCGTCGCTCCAGACCAGGTCGTAGACGCTGTCCACGCCCTGGATGTACATTGCCAGACGCTCCAGACCGTAGGTGATCTCGCCGGTCACCGGCTTACACTCAAGGCCGCCCACCTGCTGGAAGTAGGTGAACTGCGTGACTTCCATGCCGTTGAGCCACACTTCCCAGCCCAGACCCCAGGCACCCAGCGTCGGGTTTTCCCAGTTATCTTCGACAAAGCGAATATCGTGAATAGTCGGGTCCATGCCCAGCTCTTTCAGCGACCCGAGGTACAGCTCCTGGATGTTGTCCGGAGAGGGTTTAATCACCACCTGGAACTGATAGTAGTGCTGTAAACGGTTCGGGTTTTCGCCATAGCGGCCATCGGTTGGACGACGGGAAGGCTGCACGTAGGCGGTCGCCATTGGCTCCGGCCCTAACGCGCGCAGGCAGGTCATCGGGTGAGAGGTGCCGGCGCCGACTTCCATGTCCAGTGGTTGAACAATGGTGCAGCCCTGACGAGCCCAGTAATCCTGTAAGGTCAGGATCAGGCCCTGGAAGGTCCTGGTATCAAACTTTTGCATATGATTTCGTGCTGGATACGTGTGGATTTAAAGGAAGGGGTCAGTATACCCGCTGGCTGCGAGATATACAGTACGAAACGGCGTTGTTTCAGGAAATCGGACGAAATTTACGCCAGGCGGGGTCGATTCAGCGCATCGAAAGATGCATAAACTGGCCGTCCGGGTCAAAGGAACAGATGAAACGCTCATTCTTGCCGGTACGGCCCGAAAGCTCATAGCTCGCCTGGAATTGCTCGAAATGGTTCACGTCAACGAGCTGCGTTTGCGTGTTGTAGCGAATCGCCGCCTGATCCCGGCAAAGCTGCGCCATATTGAGCGTAGTTTGCGGCGTAATACGGGCACGCTGCGCTTTTTGCGCCGGCGGGGAAATGGTCTCGCTGCAGCCCGCGAGGAGCAGCACCAGCATTACGGAAACGACACCTTTCACCACGTTCTCCTCCACCGCCTTGTTAGCAAGTTGTTATCCTAAAGATTCAGTATTACAGGTATTTTGCGAATATCATGAAACTGCGACAAGTCTGTGACCGAAAACTCAGACTAATCTATTGCGACACCGACAAACAGGGCGGGTCATACCTTATTTCGCCAGCAGACACTGAGGGACTGATGCAAGAAAAGATACACTGGATCACCAACCTGCGCGGTATCGCCTGCATGATGGTGGTGATGATCCACAGCACCAGCTGGTATATCACTCACCCGCATACGATTACTCTCGCGCAATGGGATATCGCCAATCTGCTCAACTCCGCCTCCCGCGTCAGCGTGCCGCTGTTTTTTATGATCTCGGGATACCTGTTCTTCGGGGAACGCAGCGCCCGGTCGCGTCATTTCTGGCGGATTGGCCTGTGTATCGTGTTTTATAGCGTGCTGTCGCTGCTGTATATCGCCCTGTTTACCCATATCAACGTCGAGCTGTCCCTCACGCATTTGCTACAGAAGCCCGTCTTCTACCATCTGTGGTTTTTCTTTGCCATCGCCGTTATCTATCTGCTCTCACCGCTTATTCAGGTGAAGGCTGTCAGCGGCAAAATGCTGCTGGCGCTGATGGCGATCCTCGGCATTCTGGCTAACCCCAATATGGTCAGCGTCAAAGCCGCCGGGATTGAGTGGCTGCCAGTCAACCTCTATATCAACGGCGACACCTTCTACTACGTGCTCTACGGTGTACTGGGCAGAGCCATTGGCACCCTGGACACCGATAAAAAATGGCTGACCCCGCTCTGCGCCGCACTGTTCATCGCCGCGGTATGGGTCATTTCCCGCGGAACGCTGCACGAGCTGCGCTGGCGTGGGGATTTCGGCGATACCTGGTATCTCTACTGCGGGCCGGCGGTGTTCGTTTGCGCAGTCTCTCTGCTGACGCTGGCCAAAAACCGGCTTAACACGCGTCCCCTGCCCGGTATCGCCTGCATTGCGCGACATTCATTGGGTATTTACGGCTTTCATGCCCTGATTGTGCATGCGCTGCGCGCCAGCCATCTGGAGCTGTCCCGCTGGCCGCTGCTGGACATAGTGTGGATTTTTAGCGCCGCACTGCTCGGCAGC
The DNA here is from genome assembly GCF_048589245.1 of Klebsiella sp. 10982. Classification (NCBI taxonomy): domain Bacteria; kingdom Pseudomonadati; phylum Pseudomonadota; class Gammaproteobacteria; order Enterobacterales; family Enterobacteriaceae; genus Klebsiella; species Klebsiella sp. 10982. The sequence goes on along the minus strand of NZ_JBMAXV010000030.1, from coordinate 65,418 downwards.
CTGCTGCTGTCAGGCCTCGTGCAGCGGATTGATAGCCGCCGGCTGGTCAGCTAACGGCGCGGCGCCTGTTTATGATTCCGGTCTCGCTTCCAGCATGCTAATTGACCTGTTGCGCAGCCCACGGGCGGCGCACTTATTCCGTTTTATGCACCGCGCGGGCTACGCGAGTCCGTTCGGGGGTTGCCGATGCGCCATATAAGCAGACAAACCAGGCCACGATATAGACGGCTTTTTCTTGCCAGTCTGCCGGGACATAACAGGCACCGACCAGCAGCAGGCCGACCGACAGCAGCAGCACCAGGCGGCACAGCGAAATAAAGCCGTCGTCCTGTTCCTGCCACTGTATGGCGCGCTGATGGGTGAGAACGGCAAACATCCCCATCACCAGCACGCCAAGAAAATAACCTTTACCGCTGAACAACGGGCAGGTCCGCCAGATACCGAGCAGATATACCAGCGCTCCTGCCGCCATCATCACTCTCGCGATATTGCGTTTTGTTTTCATCGCACCTCCCTGTTCGACACGCACTGATTATGACCGAGTCGCCCGGCGATGCCGCTGCTTACCTGCGGCAACGTCGACATTTCGGAATAAACAAATATGTGTTTTGAATCGATGAAACGGAGATATTCAGGGAGTAAATCCGCCCGGCACGGCCGGACGGACTGAGGCTATAACATCGAGGCTATGACATCAGCGGTTTCAGCTGCTGATAAATCTGGCGGAAGGTTTCCCGCTGTGGCGCATAGTGGGCCACACGGCGGTCGTCTGGATGATGGGCTTGTTCCAGAGGCAATGGCTTCAGCAGCCCGGCGCGTTCGGCCTCGCCATGAACCGCCAGCTGTGCCAGCCGGGCCGCCCCCAGCGCCGGGCCGACATCCCCTCCGGTACGGTAATCGAGCTGATGGCCGCTGATATCCGCCAGCATTTGCCGCCAGTAAGCGCTACGCGCCCCGCCGCCGATAAGCGTGATGCTCTGCGGCTTGATACCGCAGGCATGCACCACGTCCATGCCATCCGCCAGCGCATAGCCCACCCCTTCCAGCACCGCCCGCGCCAGCTCTGCCGGCCCATGCTGATGCGTCAGGCCAAAAAAGACGCCCTTGGCCTGCGGGTTATTGTGCGGCGTCCTTTCGCCCGAGAGATAGGGCAGGAACCACACCGGACCGGCGCTTTCATCCGCCGTCTGCGCCGCCGCGATCAGCGCCGGCACGCTGGCCAGGCCGGTTAATTTCGCCGCCCAGTCCAGGCAGGAGGCCGCGCTGAGCATCACCGACATCAAATGCCAGCGGCCCGGCAGCGCATGGCAGAAGCTGTGCACCGCGCTTTCGGGTTTGCTGAGAAACCCTTCGCTGACGGCGAAATAAACCCCCGACGTGCCCAGCGACAGCATCGCCTGGCCAGCATCGGCCATGCCGACCCCGACCGCGCCCGCGGCATTGTCGCCACCGCCGCCCACCACCAGCGCCTGCGGCATGTTCCACGCTTGCGCCACCTCAGGCCGCAGTTGCCCGGTGACGTCGCTGCCTTCAAACAGCGCCGGCATTGCGTCCCGACTGAGATCGCAGGCGGCGAGCATCTCATCGCTCCAGTCGCGCCTGGCGACGTCCAGCCACATCGTACCGGCGGCGTCAGACATGTCGCTGGCGAGCTCGCCGGTCATCCGCAGGCGCAGATAATCCTTGGGTAGCAGCACTTTATCGACCTGGTTGAACACCGCCGCCTCGTGACGCTGCACCCACAGTAACTTCGGCGCCGTAAAGCCAGGCATCATCAGGTTGCCGGTGATCTGCCGGGAAGCGCTGACGTTGTCTTCCAGCAGCTGGCACTCTTCGGCGCAGCGGCCGTCATTCCATAAAATGGCCGGACGCAGCACCTGCAATGATTTATCCAGCAGGGTGGCGCCGTGCATCTGCCCGGCGATCCCCAGCGCTTTCACGTCACGCAGACTATGCTGCGCGCCCAGAGCTTTCATCGCCGTGTCCGTCGCCTGCCACCACTGTTCGGGATCTTGTTCCGACCACAGCGGATGCGGACGCGAGACGGTGAGCTTTTCGGTATGCGATGCCACCACCTCACCCTGCTCATTGAGCAGAATGGCTTTGACGCCCGATGTCCCCAGATCGATGCCGATATACATACTCCCTCCCCTTAAACGCGCGCCACGGCTAAGCGTGGCGCGAACAGAGCATCCTGGTTGCGACGCCGGTCATGCCGGGCGCCGCCGCATGATTACTTGTCAAACAGATAATGGTTGACCAGGTTTTCCAGTTGTTCCTGCTGGCCGCTGCGATGCTGCGGCGCCAGCTGATGCTGAGCGGCATACTGGGCAATGTCGCTCAGGGTCATCTGCCCGTTAAGGATCTGCTGCCCCAGCTCACCGTTCCAGCCGGCGTAGCGTCTGGCCACGCGTTTATCCAGCTCACCGTCCTCGATCATCCGCGCCGCGACCTTCAGCGACAGCGCCATGGTATCCATCGCGCCGATATGGCCATAGAACAGGTCATATTTATCGGTGCTCTGGCGGCGCACTTTCGCATCAAAGTTGAGGCCACCGGTGGTAAAGCCGCCCGCTTTGAGAATTTCATACATCACCAGTGCGTTCTCTTCGACGCTGTTCGGGAACTGGTCGGTATCCCAGCCCAGCTGCGGATCGCCGCGGTTGGCGTCGACAGAGCCGAACAGCCCCAGCGCAATGGCCGTCGCAATCTCATGATGGAACGAGTGGCCGGCGAGCGTCGCGTGGTTAGCTTCAATGTTCAGTTTAATCTCTTTTTCCAGACCAAACTGTTTGAGGAAGCCGTACACGGTAGAGGCATCATAGTCATACTGATGCTTGGTCGGCTCCTGCGGTTTGGGCTCAATCAGCAGCGTACCTTTAAAGCCAATTTTGTGCTTATGCTCCACCACCAGCTGCATGAAGCGGCCAATCTGTTCACGCTCCTGGCGCAGGTCGGTATTCAGCAGGGTTTCATAGCCCTCGCGACCACCCCACAGCACATAGTTTTCGCCGCCCAGCTGATGGGTGGCATTCATGGCGGTAACCACCTGGGTGGCCGCCCAGCTAAACACTTCCGGATCCGGGTTGGTGGCCGCGCCGGCGCCGTAGCGCGGGTTGGTAAAGCAGTTTGCGGTACCCCACAGGAGCTTCACGCCGCTCTGCTGCTGTTTCTCCGCCAGCACCTCGACCATTTGGGCAAAGTTATTGCTGTACTCCTTGAGCGAAGCGCCTTCCGGCGAGACATCGACATCGTGGAAGCAGTAGTAAGGTACGTTGAGTTTGTGGAAAAATTCGAATGCCACATCGGCTTTGCGTTTCGCCATCTCCAGGGCGTCGCCAGGCTGCTGCCAGGGGCGGTCGAAGGAGCCCACGCCAAACATATCGGCGCCATTCCAGCAGAAGGTATGCCAGTAACAGGCCGCAAAACGCAGATGATCTTCCATCCGTTTGCCCAGCACCAGTTCATCCGGGTTATAGTGACGGAAAGCCAGTGGGTTGGTGGATTTCGGGCCTTCGTAACGAACGCGATCGAGTTGATCGAAATAAGTCTGCATAGAGAACTCCATATTCAGAGATGCGGCGAATAACCAATCAGGTACCCTAAATAATTCGAGTTGCAGGAAGGCGGCAGGAGCGCGAGTCCCCGATAACCCGGGGGCGGAGCAACGAATGTCACCAACCCACCTACAACTTGAAGTATGACGGGTTTAAGCCAATATAGAATTTCGCTTTCATTCTCCTCAATTACGTTATTTCACACCGCCATTGAGAGAATCCACAAACGTGCGCCAGCTCGCAAAAATAATCTCTGTCTCTTCTTTCGCCGTTCTGCCAGAGAAGTCCAGTGCAATAATAAGAGTGTGCATGAATAAAATACGATCGCCGTCATAATTTGCACATTAAACGAAATTTCATAACGGCAAAATAAGAACCGATAATTGCCAGTCCTGCTTTCCGCGTTAAGAATCTGTAACGTATCCGCAACCTCATGTATCAAACATTATTTTTCCGTTCGTCTTACCTACCCTTACAAAAAAGGTATCGTTATTATGAAGATAAAGAACCTTTGCCTTACGCTTTGCGCCAGCTCCCTCCTGCTCGCCAGCATGGCGGGGATGGCGAAAGAAGTGAAGATTGGCATGGCCATCGACGATCTGCGTCTGGAGCGCTGGCAGAAAGACCGTGATATTTTCGTCAATAAAGCGGAATCCTTAGGCGCCAAAGTTTTTGTCCAGTCCGCCAATGGCAATGAAGAAACACAGATGTCGCAAATTGAAAATATGATCAACCGCGGTGTCGATGTATTAGTCATTATTCCTTATAACGGTCAGGTACTCAGCAACGTCATTAAAGAAGCCAAGCAGGAAGGTATTAAAGTCCTGGCCTATGACCGCATGATTAATAATGCCGATATTGATTTCTATATTTCTTTCGACAACGAAAAAGTCGGTGAAATGCAGGCGCAAAGCCTGGTCGACAAAGTGCCGCAGGGGAATTATTTCCTGATGGGCGGCTCGCCGGTGGATAATAACGCCAAACTGTTCCGCGCCGGGCAAATGAAAGTTCTCAAGCCGTATGTGGATGAGGGCAAAATTAAGATTGTCGGCGATCAGTGGGTTGACGGCTGGCTGCCGGAGAACGCGCTGAAAATAATGGAAAACGCGCTGACGGCGAATAATAACAAGATCGATGCCGTGGTGGCCTCCAATGATGCCACCGCCGGCGGCGCTATCCAGGCCTTAACCGCGCAGGGGCTGGCCGGCAAAGTGGCGATTTCCGGTCAGGATGCTGACCTGGCGGGCGTGAAGCGCATTATTTCCGGTACCCAGACGATGACCGTCTATAAACCGATTACCACCCTGGCCACCAACGCCGCCGAAATCGCCGTTGAGCTGGGTAACGATAAACAGCCGAAAGCCGATACCACGCTGAATAACGGCTTAAAAGACGTTCCCTCGCGCCTGTTAACACCCATTGAAGTGAATAAAGAGAATATCGACGCCACGGTGATTAAAGACGGTTTCCATAAAAAGAGTGAACTGTAATGACTGACGCCCCGCAGCGGGGCGTCATTTTCATCCCGCCGGATATCACGTTTGCGGAGTCTTTATGGCCTGGCTACTCGAAATGAAGAACATCACCAAAACCTTCGGCGCCGTTAAAGCCGTGGATAACGTCAGCCTGCGTCTTAACGCGGGTGAAGTGGTCTCGTTATGCGGTGAAAATGGGTCGGGGAAATCGACGCTGATGAAGGTGCTGTGCGGTATCTATCCGCACGGAAGCTATGAGGGCGAGATTATTTTTGCCGGCGAAACGCTGCAGGCAAACCATATTCGCGATACCGAACGCAAAGGCATCGCCATTATTCACCAGGAGCTGGCGCTGGTGAAACATCTCACCGTGCTGGAGAATATTTTCCTCGGCGCCGAGATCTCCCGCCACGGTCTGCTGGATTATGAAACCATGACGCTGCGCTGTCAGAAGCTGTTGGCGCAGGTCAATCTGCCCATTTCGCCCGACACTCGCGTCGGCGACCTCGGCCTTGGCCAGCAGCAGCTGGTGGAGATCGCCAAGGCGCTGAATAAACAGGTTCGCCTGCTGATACTTGACGAGCCGACCGCTTCCTTAACCGAGCAAGAGACCGCAACGCTGCTGGCGATCGTTCGCGATCTGCAAAACCACGATATCGCCTGCATTTATATTTCGCACAAGCTCAATGAGGTCAAAGCGATCTCCGACACGATCTGCGTGATCCGCGACGGCCAGCACATCGGCACCCGCGACGCCAGCGGCATGAGCGAAGACGACATCATCACCATGATGGTTGGCCGCGAGCTCACCGCGCTCTATCCCAGCGAGCCGCACGCCCACGGCGAGGAGATCCTGCGGGTCGAACATTTAACCGCCTGGCACCCGGTAAATCGCCATATTAAGCGGGTCAATGACGTCTCGTTTTCCCTGCGTCGCGGGGAAATCCTCGGTATCGCCGGGCTGGTCGGCGCCGGACGTACCGAGGCGGTACAGTGCCTGTTCGGCGTCTGGCCGGGGCGCTGGCAAGGGGAGATCTTTATTGATGGCCAGCCTGTGAGCATTTCTAACTGCCAGCAGGCCATTGCCCACGGCATCGCCATGGTGCCGGAAGACCGCAAAAAAGACGGTATCGTGCCGGTAATGGCGGTGGGCAAAAATATTACCCTGGCGGCGCTCAATCAGTTCACCGGCGCGATGAGCAGCCTGGACGACGCCGCCGAGCAACACTGCATTCAGCAGTCCATTCAGCGTTTGAAAATTAAAACCTCCTCGCCAGAGCTGGCGATTGGCCGTCTGAGCGGCGGCAACCAGCAAAAGGCGATTCTGGCGCGCTGTCTGCTGCTCAATCCGCGCATTCTGATCCTCGACGAACCCACCCGTGGCATCGATATCGGGGCCAAGTATGAAATTTATAAACTGATTAACCAGCTGGTGCAGCAGGGCATCGCGGTCATTGTCATTTCATCCGAACTGCCCGAGGTGCTTGGTCTTAGCGATCGGGTGCTGGTCATGCACGAAGGCAGGCTAAAAGCCAATTTGGTAAATCAACATCTGACCCAGGAGCAGGTGATGGAAGCCGCGCTGAGGAGCGAACGCCATGTCGAAGAACACGTCGTCTGAAATCAAACTCACCCCAACCGCCCCCGCGGCCCTGCCGGCGCTGAAGGGGCTGAATCTCCAGGTCTTCGTGATGATCGCCGCCATCGTCGTCATTATGCTGTTTTTCACCTGGGTTACCGATGGCGCCTACCTGAGCGCACGCAATATCTCCAACCTGCTGCGGCAGACGGCCATCACCGGCATCCTCGCCGTCGGCATGGTGTTTGTGATTATTTCGGCAGAAATCGACCTCTCCGTTGGCTCGATGATGGGGCTTTTGGGCGGCGCCGCGGCGATCTTTGACGTCTGGCTCGGCTGGCCGCTGCCGCTCACTATTCTGGTGACGCTGGTGATGGGCCTGCTACTCGGGGCGTGGAACGGATGGTGGGTAGCCTATCGCAAGGTACCCTCGTTTATCGTCACCCTTGCCGGGATGCTGGCGTTTCGCGGCATTTTGATCGGCATCACTAACGGGACCACCGTCTCGCCCACCAGTCCGGCGATGGCGCAGATCGGCCAAAGCTATCTGCCAGATGGCATCGGCTTCGGCATTGGTGTTGTCGGCATGGCGGCGTTTATCGTCTGGCAGTGGCGCCGGCGGATGCGCCGTCAGGCGTTAGGTCTGGCGACAGCGTCCTCCACCGCCGCCGTTGGCCGTCAGGCCATTACCGCGGTGATTGTGCTGGGCGCAATCTGGCTGCTCAATGACTATCGCGGCGTGCCAACCCCGGTACTGATCCTCGCCGCCCTGCTGCTGGCAGGCCTGTTTATGGCCACCCGCACCGCCTTTGGCCGCCGCATCTACGCCATCGGCGGTAATCTGGAGGCGGCCCGCCTGTCCGGAATTAACGTCGAGCATACCAAGCTGGCGGTCTTCGCCATTAACGGTCTGATGGTCGCCATTGCCGGGCTAATCCTTAGCTCGCGCCTCGGCGCCGGGTCGCCCTCGGCGGGCAACATCGCCGAACTGGACGCCATCGCCGCCTGCGTTATCGGCGGCACCAGCCTGGCAGGCGGCATCGGCAGCGTCGCCGGGGCGGTAATGGGGGCGTTTATCATGTCGGCCCTGGATAACGGCATGAGCATGATGGACGTCGCCACCTTCTGGCAATATATCGTTAAAGGGGCCATTTTGCTGCTGGCGGTGTGGATGGACTCCGCCACCAAGCGGCGCGCGTAAGGAGGCACTCTCTGAAGAATGTCTGAATTCTTTGCGCTACCGCCAAACTTCGCCATAAGGCGCTTGAAATATCTCGGGCATTAGCCGGTAGTGTATACCCAACATCATTCGGGTTGCAGACCGCGCATCCGGGCCGCGTACCGGCGTACGTGGCCGGGGTGAGTGCGCAGCAACATCAAGAATGAAGGGGTATGACCGGGGTTAGAGCAGGAACATTATCTATGTTTGAAAAGCGTCACCGTATTACGCTGTTATTCAACGCCAACAAAGCTTATGACCGCCAGGTGGTTGAGGGCGTCGGCGAGTATCTGCAGGCCTCCCAGCTGGAGTGGGATATCTTTATTGAAGAGGATTTTCGGGCACGCATCGAAAACATCAAAGAGTGGTTGGGCGATGGCGTTATCGCCGACTATGACGATCCCGAAATCGAAAAGCTGCTGGCCGATGTCCACGTGCCCATCGTCGGCGTCGGCGGATCTTATCATCAGCCAGAGCGGTACCCACCGGTTCACTATATCGCTACGGATAACGCCGCGCTGGTAGAAAGCGCCTTTCTCCATTTGAAGGAAAAAGGGGTGCACCGCTTCGCGTTTTACGGCCTTCCCACCTCCAGCGGTAAACGCTGGGCGGTAGAGCGCGAGTATGCCTTCTGCCAGTTGGTCGCGAAGGAGAAATATCGCGGCGTGGTCTACCAGGGGCTGGAGACAGCGCCGGAAAACTGGCAGCACGCGCAAAACCGGCTCGCCGACTGGCTGCAAACCCTGCCGCCGCAAACCGGCATCATCGCCGTCACCGACGCCCGCGCCCGCCACGTTCTGCAGGCCTGCGAGCTGCTGCATATCCCGGTGCCAGAGAAACTGTGCGTTATTGGCATCGATAACGAGGAGCTGACTCGCTACCTCTCCCGCGTCGCCCTCTCCTCCGTCGCCCAGGGCACCCGCCAGATGGGATATCAGGCGGCAAAATTACTCCACCGGCTGCTGAATAACGAGGTGCTCCCGCTGCAGCGTCAGCTGATCCCGCCGATGCGCGTCGTTGAGCGGCGCTCCACCGACTACCGGTCGTTAAACGATCCCTCCGTGATTCAGGCGATGCATTATATTCGCAACAACGCCTGTAAAGGCATCAAGGTGGAACAGGTGCTCGACGCCGTGGGCATCTCTCGCTCTAATCTGGAAAAACGCTTCAAAGAGGAGGTCGGGGAGACCATCCACACGGTGATCCACAGTGAGAAGCTGGAAAAGGCGCGCAGCCTGCTGGTGTCCACCAGCCTGTCGATCAATGAGATTTCACAGATGTGCGGCTATCCGTCGCTGCAATATTTCTATTCGGTGTTTAAGAAGGAGTACGACGTGACGCCGAAGGAGTACCGTGACCGGCACAGCGAGGTGATGCTGTAGGGCAAAAAAATGCCCGGCGACAAGGCCGGGCATCGGGATTACAGATGGGCAGCGATAAGCCGCTGATTGTCCTGATACATTGCGAAGAGATAGTTGTTGTAGCTCGACCCTTTGGTCGAATAACCCTTCAGCTTATGAATCATGGTGCTGGCCGTCACTTCCTGATCCGCCTTGCGCAGCTGCAGACGCGATTTGCGGAAAGAGGAATAGGCCGGGTGGGTGTTCAGGTTTGTTACGTAAGCCTGCACCGACTGCTCCACCGACTCAAACTGCGAGTAGCCTTTCATCGCTCCGCGGCAACGCCCGGCGCCGCACTTCATGCCAAACAGGTTGTTGTTCTCACGCGCCAGCCTGGAGGTCCCCCAGCCACTTTCCGCCGCTGCCATGGTTGCCACCATGCTGTTCGGAATAATGTCGACACGCTCAAGCAGCGCGTTCCAGGGCACATGACGCGTATTGCCTGACCACTTCACCTTATAACGGGCAGCGATGTCCTTCAGGCGCGCCTTCTCAGTCGGCGACCAGCGAGCATCGTACTGCTTGGAAACAAGCCAGTTACGATCCGCAGTAATCGCCTGATTCTGCTTGGTAATATAAGGCATGACCGTCCGGAGAAACGCTTTTTTCCTTGGTGTTCCGGAAGGGTATTTTCGCAAGTCAGGAAGTGAACTGCTCTTTACACTATTGCGAGAATACTCTTGTTTACTGCTTACCTTAGTACTACTGATCTTCTTAACCGTTGGGGCTTTATGACTCTTTGTTGCTGTGTGCGTTGTGGCCAACACACTACCTGAAAAAATGCAGGTTAGTAACATAAGTATTGCGGCCCCATATCGTCGTATGGGATTCGATATCATCAGGTCTCCTGGTCGGATATATGCATTCCAACACCTTGTTTTTCACAAAAAAACGATAGCTGAATCGCTAATAGTATCAAAAATACGCAATGAGAGCATCAACAGAAATAGTCCAATTCCGAATTGGTGTCATCTGAAATCGGTTTCTGCGCCGCAACGCGAGTGCGAAAATGCTAGCTCCGTCTCATTTTTAGCCTATTTTTTGAGCGGTGTCACTCACCCCTTTTCATCCTCCTGGTAAACCCCCTCGCCAGGAGGAGTTCACCCGCGCGGCAACAAGGCACACTAGTTAAAAACCGCTCACAGGATCCCGCAATGAAACTCGCTGCGCTTGCCACGTTATTCGTGCCTGGGATGGCCTTCGCCGCCTGGACTACTGCCGACTTCCCGGCTTTTACCGAAGAGGGGACGGGCCGATTCATCAGCCAGAAAGTGGTTGAGAAGGGTACACGTCCCCTGCAGCTAAATTTTGACCAACAGTGCTGGCAGCCGTCCGGCGCCATTAAGCTCAACCAGATGCTGTCCATGGAACCCTGCCGCGGCACCCCGCCGCAATGGCGCATCTTCCGCCAGGGTCTATATACCCTCGAGGTGGATACCCGCTCCGGCACGCCGACGATGATGATTTCGCTGGAGGAAAAAGAGACCAGCGCCGCGGCGCCGCAGATCCGTCAGTGTCCGAAGTGGGATGGAAAACCCCTGACCATCGACGTCAGTAAAACCTTCGCTGAGGGTAGTAAGGTCCGCGATTTCTACAGCGGCAATGTCGCGACCGTCAGCGGCGGCAAAATCACCCTGCAGCCCGCCTTCGGCAGCAATGGTCTGCTGCTGCTCGAGCGCGCCGAGACTGCCGCCCCAGCGCCGTTTGACTGGCACAACGCCACTGTCTACTTCGTCCTGACCGATCGCTTTGTAAACGGCAACCCGGCCAACGACAATAGCTACGGTCGCCATAAGGACGGCATGCAGGAGATCGGCACCTTCCACGGCGGCGACCTGCAGGGATTAACCAGCAAGCTGGATTATCTGCAGCAGATGGGGGTTAACGCCCTGTGGATCAGCTCCCCGCTTGAGCAGATCCACGGCTGGGTCGGCGGCGGCACGAAGGGCGATTTTCCTCACTACGCCTACCACGGCTATTACACCCAGGACTGGTCGAAACTGGATGCCAACATGGGGACCGAAGCGGATCTCCGCCGGCTGGTGGATGAAGCGCATAAGCGCGGCATACGCATCCTGTTTGACGTGGTGATGAACCATACCGGTTACGCTACCCTGGCCGACATGCAGGAGTTCCAGTTCGGCGCTCTGTATCTGCAAGGCGATGAGCTGAAAAAAACCCTCGGCGAGCGTTGGACAGACTGGAAGCCGGGCGCGGGCCAAACCTGGCACAGCTTTAACGACTACATCAACTTCAGCGACAAAGCCGGCTGGGAGAAATGGTGGGGCAAGAAGTGGATCCGCACCGATATCGGCGATTATGACAACCCAGGCTATGACGATCTCACCATGTCGCTGGCCTTCCTGCCGGACCTGAAAACCGAATCGAAGGAAGCCTCAGGCCTGCCGAACTTCTATAGCCATAAACCAGACACCGCAGCGAAAGTGATCCCGGGCTATACGCCGCGCGACTACCTGACCCACTGGCTGAGCCAGTGGGTACGTGACTACGGCATCGATGGCTTCCGCGTCGATACCGCCAAACATGTGGAGATGGACGCCTGGCAGCAGTTAAAAACCCAGGCCACCGCCGCGCTGGCGGAGTGGAAGAAAGCCAATCCGGATAAAGCCCTGGATGCGGCGCCGTTCTGGATGACCGGCGAAGCCTGGGGACATGGCGTGATGCAGAGCGATTATTATCGCCACGGTTTTGATGCGATGATCAATTTCGACTATCAGGACCAGGCGGCGAAAGCAGCGAACTGCATGGCCAATATTGACCTCACCTGGCAGCAAATGGCGGACAAGCTGCAGAGCTTTAACGTCCTGAGCTATCTCTCTTCACACGATACGCGCCTGTTCCGCGAAGGGGGCACTACGGCGGCGGAGCTGTTGCTGCTGGCCCCTGGCGCGGTGCAGATTTTCTATGGCGACGAATCATCGCGCCCGTTCGGCCCCACCGGTTCGGACCCGCTGCAGGGCACCCGTTCGGAGATGAACTGGCAGGACGTCAACGGCAAGGCGGCCCGCAGCGTCACCCACTGGCAGAAGATCGGCCAGTTCCGCGCTCGCCATCCGGCAATCGGTATGGGCAAACAGACAACGCTGTCGATGCCGCGCGGTTACGGTTTCGTACGTGAGCGCGGTGAAGACAAAGTGATGGTTATCTGGGCCGGACAGCAGCAGTAATCCACACGTGGCTCTCCGCCCTCGCGGGGAGCCACTCAGAACAAAACGCTAGCAAAATAGCAATTACCAGGATAAAGATAAAAAGCCTCCTCCTCCCTCAGATTTGCACCACGCTGGCGCTGGCGTTATGGTTAGCCACTTTCCAGAACCACCGACAGACTATTCGCGATGACATTTTCCCTTTTCGGCGACAAATTCACCCGTCATTCAGGCATCACCCGCCTGATGGAAGACCTTAATGACGGTCTGCGCACGCCGGGCGCTATTATGCTGGGCGGCGGTAACCCCGCGCAGATCCCGGAAATGAATGACTACTTCCAGCAGCTGCTGTCCGACATGCTGGATAATGGCAAAGCCCTTGATGCGCTATGTAATTATGATGGCCCCCAGGGCAAAAGCGAGCTGCTGAACCTGCTGGCGAACATGCTGCGCGACGAGCTGGGCTGGGAGATCGAACCACAGAATATTGCGCTGACAAACGGCAGTCAAAGCGCATTTTTCTACTTATTTAATCTGTTTGCAGGCCGTCGGGCAGATGGCACCACGCGTAAGGTGCTGTTCCCGCTGACGCCGGAATATATCGGCTACGCCGATGCCGGCCTGGAAGAGGATCTGTTCGTTGCCACCCGGCCGAACATCGAACTGCTGCCGGAAGGTCAGTTTAAGTACCATGTTGATTTTGAGCATCTGCAGGTAACGGAAGAGACCGGGATGATCTGCGTCTCGCGCCCCACCAACCCGACCGGCAACGTCATCACTGATGAAGAGCTGATCAAACTGGATGCGCTGGCGAATCAGCACGGGGTCCCGCTGGTAATTGATAACGCCTACGGCGTACCGTTCCCGGGGATTATCTTTAGCGACGCCCGACCGCTGTGGAATCCAAACATCGTGCTGTGTATGAGCCTGTCCAAACTGGGGCTGCCGGGGAGCCGCTGCGGGATTATCATCGCCAACGAGAAAATCATCACCGCCATCAGCAATATGAACGGCATTATCAGCCTCGCCCCTGGCGGCATCGGGCCGGCAATGATGTGCGAAATGATTAAACGACAGGATCTGCTGCGCCTGTCAGAGACGGTGATCAAGCCCTTCTATTATCAGCGGGTGCAGGAAACCATCGCCATTATTCGCCGCTATCTGCCGGAGGAGCGCTGCCTGATTCACAAACCGGAGGGAGCGATCTTCCTCTGGCTGTGGTTTAAGGACCTGCCGGTCTCCACCGAGCTGCTGTACCAGCGGCTGAAAAAGCGCGGCGTATTGATGGTGCCGGGGGATTACTTCTTCCCGGGGCTGGACAAGCCGTGGCCGCACACTCACCAGTGCATGCGCATGAACTATGTACCGGACCCGCAAAAAATTGAGGCTGGGGTGAAAATTCTCGCCGAAGAGATTGAATTCGCCTGGCGCGAACAGGAAGCGTAATCCATAACGCCGCTGACGGGTAATGCCTGTCAACGGCCCCGCTCACGCCAGCGCCAGCCGCTGGCGTTTTTGCGCGCACTGCGCCTCCAGCTCCGCGGGAGTCATCACCCGCAGGGCCTGCGTCGGGCAGGCGGCCACGCAGGCCGGACCCTCGGCGCGATGGTGGCATAAATCGCATTTCAGCGCCTGCGCCTGCTGGTTCACCACCGTGACGGTCATCGCGCCGTACGGGCAGGCCACCATGCAGGTTTTGCAGCCGATGCAACGCCGCTGGTCGACCCACCACACCTCATTATCGCGCTGAATCGCCCCCTGCGGGCAGACGCTGGCGCACGGCGCATCCTCGCACTGCCGACAGGCCGTCGCCGTCGATATGTCACCGCTTTTCACCACCCGAATACGCGGCGCAAAATGGTTCGTCGACAGGGCGGACACATCCTGCGCCTGCTGGTGCGCGACCACGCAGGCCACTTCACAGGTACGACAGCCAATACACTGCTGGGCACTGGCAATAAGAAACCGGTTCATCCTCTGCTCCCTGGGGATAAAACCGCAGGGTGCCAGAATAGTCCCTGCCCGCGCTTTGATCCTGAATGGAATCAGCGCTGTTTTTTGTCAGATGATGAGGAAGATGTGGTCATGTGCCTGACGCTTCACGCACCGTAAAGCCCAGCTCACGTGAGATTGCTTCGGCGGTCTCACGCAGTGGCTTTAACAAGTTCTTTTCGCCTATCTGCTTGAGGCGCGACGTCGACAGAGAAATAGAAATGGCGTAGGGCACGCGCTGGTGAATATCGAAAACCGGCACCGCCAGACAGGACACCCCCAGCTCATTCTCTTCCCGGTCCATGGCCATGTTCCGTTCACGGATCTGCGCCAGCTCATCATGCATGGCTGGCAAGCCGGTGATGGTGTTGCGGGTCAGCGGCTGAATAATATCCTGGTGAGTGTTCCAGTAATGCTCCACATAGTCAGGATGGCCGAACGCCATGTAAATCTTCCCCATCGCGGAGCAATAGAGCGGCATATGTTGGCCAATATAAGCGCGGGTACGCAGCATGCCGGTGGTCGGCTCAAGCTTGTAAATCAGGATCGCATGATCGTCTTCCCGGCTGGAAAAGTTCACCGTTTCGCCCGTCGCCAGGTTAAGCGCTTCAAGATGGGGAGCCGCCACATGGATGATATTCAGCGAGGAGAGCGCTTTCTGGCCAACGGCGATGAACTTGGTGGTGAGCCGATAGCTACCCGCCGCCGGGGCCGGTGTGACATACCCACAGGACTGCAAACCCTGCAGTAATCGATGGACGGTACTTTTATTGAGCCCCGCCAGCTCTGACAGATGCGCCAGCGGGCAACCGTTTGGATAGTTGCTCAGAATTTCAATCAGCATCAGTCCACGGAACAGGCTCTGACTTCCCGCCGGCCGCTCTTTGTCTTGTCCTGTCTCGCTCTCTTTCATCACCATCGCTTCCGCTCCCCCATTTCGTTGCGCTCTGATGGTAGCGCAAAGTGTGTGTCAGTTCACGATCTGAGATCAAAAAACATAATTCATTGATTTTTATTGTTTTTAAAAAATAGTCCTCCCGTTGATCTGGCCAATTTAGATCGTTATATTTGAAATCAGATTTCGCATTGTGAAATTTAACGATAAAAAAGCGATCAGAACTCACCAGGGAAACACGTATGAAAGTAACTTTTTCGCAGTTAAAAGAGGCCTTCAATCAGGTACTGCTTAAACGCGGCGTGGCGGCGGAAACCGCCGAGGCCTGCGCGGACATGTTCGCCCGCACCACGGAATCCGGCGTCTATTCACACGGCGTGAACCGCTTTCCCCGCTTTATTCAGCAACTGGACAATGGCGATATCATCCCGGAGGCCAAACCACAGCGGATTACCAGCCTCGGCGCGATTGAGCAGTGGGACGCCCAGCGCTCCATCGGCAATCTGACGGCGAAAAAGATGATGGACCGGGCCATTGAGCTGGCATCCGATCACGGCATTGGGCTGGTGGCGCTGCGTAACGCCAACCACTGGATGCGCGGGGGCAGCTACGGCTGGCAGGCAGCGGAAAAAGGCTACATCGGCATCTGCTGGACTAACTCCATCGCGGTGATGCCGCCGTGGGGCGCCAAAGAGTGCCGCATCGGCACCAACCCGCTGATCGTCGCCATCCCGTCCACGCCGATCACCATGGTGGATATGTCGATGTCGATGTTCTCCTACGGCATGCTGGAGGTGAACCGCCTGGCGGGTCGCCAGCTCCCCGTCGACGGGGGATTCGACGATGAAGGCAATCTGACCAAAGAACCGGGCGTGATTGAGAAAAATCGCCGCATTTTACCCATGGGCTACTGGAAAGGATCCGGCCTGTCGATCGTGCTGGATATGATTGCCACCCTGCTTTCCAATGGATCTTCTGTGGCCGAAGTGACCCAGGAAAACAGCGATGAATATGGTGTTTCGCAGATTTTCATCGCCATTGAGGTCGATAAGCTCATCGACGGTGCGACCCGCGATGCCAAGCTGCAGCGGATTATGGATTTCATCACCAGCGCCGAACGGGCCGATGAAAACGTGGCCATCCGTTTACCGGGACATGAATTTACCCGCCTGCTGGAAGAGAATCGTCGCAACGGCATCACCGTTGATGACAGCGTCTGGGCGAAAATTCAGGCGCTGTAAGGAGATATATCATGATCTTTGGCCATATCGCGCAGCCCAATCCGTGTCGGTTGCCTGCGGCAATTGAGCGAGCGCTCGACTTCCTGCGCAGCACCGATTTCAGCAAACTGGCCCCCGGCGTAGTGGAGATCGACGGCAAAAACATCTTCGCGCAGATTATCGACTTAACCACTCGCGAAGTTGCCGAAAATCGCCCGGAAGTACATCGCCGCTATCTGGATATTCAGTTTCTGGCCTGGGGTGAGGAGAAAATAGGTTTCGCTATTGATAACGGTAATAACACCATCAGCGAATCGCTATTAGCGCAGCGCGATATTATTTTCTATCACGGATGCGAAAATGAATCTTTTCTTGAAATGATCCCGGGAAGCTATGTCATATTTTTCCCGCAGGATGTTCATCGCCCGGGATGCCATAAATCGGTCGCCACGCCGATCAGGAAAATCGTGGTTAAAGTGGCGATTGACGCTTTATAAAAGCATTATTTTCAGGAGCACATTATGAAAAATAATACCGGTTATATTATCGGTGCGTATCCCTGTGCACCCTCTTTTCACCAAAAAAGTGAAGACGAAGAAAAAGCATTCTGGCGACAACTGGCTGATACCCCGGATATTCGCGGGCTGGAGCAACCCTGCCTTGAACATCTCCATCCACTGGGCGACGAGTGGTTAATGCGCCATACCCCAGCAGACTGGCAGATTGTCGTCACGGCAATTATGGAAACCATGCGCCGCCGCGGGGGTAACGGCGGCTTTGGCCTGGCATCGAGCGATGAGGAACAGCGTAAAGCCTGCGTGGCCTACTACCGCCACCTTTACCAGAAAATTAATGCGATCAATGCGGCAAATGCCGGAAAAATCGTGGCGCTGGAACTCCATGCCACGCCCTGCGCCAGCAACCCTAACGTCGCCCAGGCTACCGATGCCTTTGCCCGTTCACTGAAGGAGGTGGCCAGCTGGGACTGGTCGTGCAGTCTGGTGCTGGAACATTGCGATGCCATGACCGGCCCCGCGCCGCGCAAAGGATTTCTGCCTTTAGAGAATGTGCTGGAAACGCTTGCCGGTTATGAGATTAGCGTTGCCATAAACTGGGCCCGCTCCGCGATTGAAGGCCAGGACACCACTCTGCCGTTGACCCATACCCGGCAGGCCAGCCAGGCCGGTAAGCTTGGCGCGTTAATGTTTTCCGGCACCACGCTCAATGGCGAATATGGCGAATGGCAGGATTTACACGCGCCCTTCTCTCCGTTCTGTGCGCAAAGTTTAATGACCCACACGCATGTGCGGGAATTATTAGCCTGCGCGGGCAGCGACGCCCTGCAATTTCTGGGTATTAAATTACTGGAAATTAACCCGGATGCGGACGTCAATCACCGCATAGCGATATTACGCGACGGCATCGCTGCCTTAAATAAAGCACAACAATAATAAAAAAAGAACACTTACTCTACGAGACTATAAATATGAATATGACCTCTAGACCAGGACTAAATGAAGTCCCACGTCAGCGTTGGCTGCGAATTATTCCACCCATTCTGATCGCCTGTATTATCTCTTATATGGACCGCGTCAATATTGCTTTTGCAATGCCGGGCGGTATGGATGCTGAACTCGGTATTTCCGCCACCATGGCGGGACTGGCCGGCGGCATTTTCTTTATTGGTTATCTGTTCTTACAGGTTCCCGGCGGCAAGATTGCCGTTCACGGTAGCGGCAAGAAGTTTATTGGCTGGTCGCTGGTCGCCTGGGCGGTGATCTCCGTCCTGACGGGATTAATCACCAACCAGTATCAGCTGCTGGTGCTGCGCTTCCTGCTGGGGGTGGCGGAAGGTGGGATGCTCCCGGTAGTGCTAACCATGATCAGCAACTGGTTCCCGGACGCCGAACGCGGGCGCGCTAACGCCATTGTCATTATGTTTGTCCCTATCGCCGGGATCATCACGGCTCCGCTTTCCGGCTGGATCATCACCGTTCTCGACTGGCGCTGGCTGTTTATTATTGAAGGGTTACTCTCGGTGGTTGTCCTGCTGCTGTGGACCTATGCCGTTTATGACCGCCCACAGGAAGCGCGCTGGATCTCCGATGCCGAAAAGAATTATCTGGTGGAAACGCTGGCCGCCGAGCAAAGGGCCATTGCCGGCACCGAGGTGAAAAACGCCTCTCTCGGCGCGGTGCTTTCCGATAAAACCATGTGGCAGCTTATCGCACTGAACTTCTTCTATCAGACCGGGATTTACGGTTACACCCTGTGGCTGCCCACCATCCTCAAAGAACTGACTCACAGCAGCATGGGCCAGGTTGGGGTGCTCGCCATTCTGCCCTACGTTGGCGCCATTGCCGGCATGTTCCTGTTCTCTTCTCTCTCGGATCGTACCGGCAAACGCAAGCTGTTTGTCTGCCTGCCACTGATTGGTTTTGCCCTGTGCATGTTCCTGTCGGTGGCTCTGAAGAGCCAGATCTGGCTGGCCTACGCCGCGCTGGTCGGCTGCGGATTCTTCCTGCAATCGGCGGCGGGCGTGTTCTGGACCATTCCGGCACGGCTGTTCAGCGCCGAAATGGCCGGCGGCGCGCGCGGGGTCATCAACGCCCTCGGCAATCTTGGCGGTTTCTGCGGCCCCTATGCGGTGGGCGTCCTGATCACCCTCTATAGCAAAGACGCGGGAGTATATTGCCTGGCCATCTCTCTGGCGCTGGCCGCGCTGATGGCCCTGCTGCTGCCGGCGAAATGCGATGCCGGCGCCACGCCCGTCAATACGGTGAATCCGCGGAAGCACGCCGCGTAATACCGCGCCTGGCCTGTGGGGCATCCTCCCACAGGCCAGATAAGCGCAGCGCCATCCGGCAACATTGAGAGATGAAAAATGAGTGAGAAAGCACGCTTCTGGCTGGGCATTGATTGCGGCGGAACGTATCTGAAAGCGGGATTATATGACGCGCAAGGCCGTGAACATGGCATTAACCGGCAATCGCTGCAGACGCTATCGCCCTTGCCGGGTTACGCCGAACGCGACATGGACCAGCTCTGGCAACAATGCGCCGCCACCATCGCCGGCCTGTTACAACGTACCGGTATCCGCGGCGAACAAATTAAAGGCGTGGGCATCTCCGCGCAGGGTAAGGGGCTGTTCCTGCTTGATAAACAGGATCGCCCTCTGGGCCATGCCATGCTCTCTTCCGACCGTCGGGCGCTGGCGATCGTCCAGCGCTGGCAACAGGACGGGATCCCGGAAAAACTCTATCCCGTCACCCGCCAGACCCTGTGGACCGGTCACCCGGCTTCACTGCTGCGCTGGGTGAAAGAAAATGAACCGCAGCGCTACGCGCAAATTGGCTGCGTGATGATGGGCCATGACTATCTGCGCTGGTGTTTGACCGGCGTGAAAGGGTGCGAAGAGAGCAACATCTCTGAATCCAATCTCTACAACATGACCAGCGGCCAGTACGATCCACGCCTGACGCAATGGCTGGGGATCGGCGAAATTGACAGTGCGCTGCCGCCTGTCGTCGGTTCAGCAGAAAAAGGCGGGGAGATCACCCCTCAGGCAGCCGCCATCACCGGTCTGGCGGCGGGTACCCCCGTCGTCGGCGGCTTGTTTGATGTGGTCTCCACCGCACTCTGCGCCGGTATTGAAGATGAATTCACGCTCAACGCGGTGATGGGCACCTGGGCCGTCACCAGCGGGATCACCCATGGCCTGCGCGACCATGAAGCGCACCCTTACGTCTACGGCCGTTACGTTAACGACGGGCAGTACATCGTTCACGAAGCCAGCCCCACCTCGTCGGGCAACCTCGAATGGTTCACTGCCCAGTGGGGTGAACTCTCTTTTGACGAGATCAATCAGGCCGTCGCCAGCCTGCCGAAGGCCGGTAGCGACCTCTTTTTTCTGCCATTTCTCTACGGCAGCAACGCCGGACTGGAGATGACCTGCGGCTTCTACGGTATGCAGGCGCTCCACACTCGCGCGCACCTGCTGCAGGCGATTTATGAGGGCGTCGTTTTCAGCCACATGACCCACCTCAACCGCATGCGCGAACGCTTTACCCGCGTGCAGGCCCTGCGCGTCACCGGCGGCCCGGCGCACTCTGACGTCTGGATGCAGATGCTGGCGGACGTCAGCGGCCTGCGCGTCGAGCTGCCGCAGGTTGAGGAGACCGGCTGCTTTGGCGCCGCGCTCGCCGCCCGGGTCGGCACTGGCGTCTATCGCGATTTCAACGACGCCTGCCGCCACCTTCAGCATCCGGTGCGCACGCTGCTGCCCGACATGGCCGCCCACGCGCGCTACCAGCGCAAATATCACCATTACCAGAATCTGATTGAAGCACTACAGGGCTACCACGCCCGCATTAAGGAGCATGCATTATGAGCCGACCATTACTGCAACTGGCGCTCGACCACACCAGCCTGGAAGCCGCCAGCCGCGATGTCGCCCTGCTACAGGACCACGTCGATATCGTTGAAGCCGGTACCATCCTCTGCTTAACCGAAGGCCTGAGCGCGGTGAAAGCTCTGCGCGCCCAGTGCCCGGATAAACTCATCGTCGCCGACTGGAAGGTTGCCGATGCGGGGGAAACGCTGGCCCAGCAGGCCTTTGCCGCCGGCGCTAACTGGATGACCATCATCTGCGCCGCGCCGCTCGCCACCGTTGAGAAGGGCCACGCCGTCGCGCAGGCCTGCGGCGGCGAAATTCAGATCGAGCTGTTCGGTAACTGGACGCTGGATGACGCCCGCGCCTGGTACCGCACCGGCGTCCGCCAGGCGATTTACCATCGCGGCCGCGACGCTCAGGCCAGCGGACAACAGTGGAGTGACGCCGATCTGGCGCGGATGAAAGCGCTCTCTGATATCGGCCTTCAGCTGTCGATTACCGGCGGCATCACCCCGGCCGATCTGCCCTTGTTCAAAGATATTCAGGTGAAAGCGTTTATTGCCGGACGCGCGCTGGCCGGAGCACCGCAACCGGCGCAGGTCGCTGCGGCGTTCCATGCGCAGATCGATGCTATCTGGGGAGATAAGCATGCGTAACCATCCGTTAGGGATCTATGAGAAGGCGCTGGCGAAAGATCTCAGCTGGCCGGAGCGGCTGGTGCTGGCGAAAAGCTGCGGCTTTGATTTCGTCGAGATGTCGGTGGATGAGACCGACGAGCGGCTGTCGCGTCTCGACTGGAGCCCGGCGCAGCGCGCCTCGCTGGTCACCGCCATGCTGGAAACCGGGGTGGCGATCCCGTCGATGTGCCTCTCTGCCCATCGCCGTTTCCCGTTTGGCAGCCGCGATGCGGCCGTGCGCCAGCGGGCGCGGGAGATCATGAGCAAAGCTATCCATCTGGCGCGCGATCTCGGCATCCGCACCATCCAGCTGGCAGGGTACGACGTCTATTATGAAGCGCATGATGAAGGCACCCAACAGCGCTTCGCCGAAGGGCTGGCATGGGCGGTGGAACAGGCCGCGGCGGCGCAGGTGATGCTGGCGGTGGAGATCATGGATACCGCTTTTATGAACTCCATCAGCAAATGGAAAAAGTGGGATGAGATGCTCGCCTCGCCGTGGTTCTCGGTCTACCCCGACGTGGGCAATCTTAGCGCCTGGGGAAACGACGTCACCGCCGAGCTGAAGCTGGGTATCGATCGCATCGCCGCCATTCATTTAAAAGATACCCAGCCGGTGACCGCGCAGAGCCCAGGTCAGTTCCGCGACGTACCGTTTGGCGAAGGCTGTGTGGATTTTGTCGGCATCTTCAAAACGCTGCATGAGCTGAACTATCGCGGCGCATTTCTGATTGAGATGTGGACGGAAAAAGCCAAAGAGCCGGTACTGGAAATTATCGAGGCCCGACGCTGGATAGAAGCGCGGATGCAGGAAGGAGGATTTGCATGTTAGAACAGTTAAAAGCCGAGGTGCTGGCGGCCAACCTGGCGCTCCCGGCGCACCAGCTGGTGACGTTTACCTGGGGCAACGTCAGCGCGGTCGATGAAACTCGCACACTGATGGTGATTAAACCTTCCGGCGTGGAATACGACGTGATGACCGCCGAGGATATGGTCGTGGTCGAGATCGCCAGCGGCAAGGTGGTGGCCGGCGGCAAAAAACCGTCATCAGATACCCCGACCCATCTGGCGCTTTACCGCCGCTATCCGCAGATCGGCGGGATCGTGCATACCCACTCCCGCCACGCCACGATCTGGTCGCAGGCGGGTCTCGATCTGCCCGCCTGGGGCACCACCCACGCCGACTACTTCTATGGCGCGATCCCCTGTACCCGCCTGATGACCGAAGAGGAAATTAACGGGGAATATGAGTATCAGACTGGCGAAGTGATTATTCAGACCTTTGAAGAACGGCGCCTCGATCCGGCGCAAATCCCGGCGGTACTTGTCCATTCACACGGTCCGTTCGCCTGGGGAAAAGACGCCGCCGACGCCGTACATAACGCCGTGGTGCTGGAGGAGTGCGCGTATATGGGGCTGTTCTCACGCCAGCTCTCGCCTCAGCTGCCGGAGATGCAGTCGGTATTGCTGGATAAACACTATCTGCGCAAGCACGGCGCCAACGCCTATTACGGACAAGGCTGACATTCTGTTCCCCGGCAGGTCGCCATGCGCTGCCCGCCGGGGAACAGGCGATCATGATTACCGGAACAGCGCTTTATCGCGCAGGATATGATCGTTACCGCGACGGCGGGTGAAGCCAATCCGGTCAAAATACTCCAGGATCTGGATCGCCAGCTTCCGCCCTACGTTTAAGGTATCGCGGAAATCCGCTGCGCAGGTTGATCCGCGCAGTTGATCCAGCTCGCGCACCCGCTGGGCGAACTGCACAATGCGATCGTTGCGGTAGTAACGATCCTTTACGATCGCGGTTATCATCCCCTGCTGCGCGGCCTGACGCAGCACCGCGCGCATCAGCGACTCTTCAACATGGACTTCGCGCGCAAGATCGCGCACCCACCAGGGGTCATCGCCGAACAGGATCTCCACCTTCTGCCAGACCGCCTGCTGCTCGTCAGTAAATCCGGCTTTATGCTCCGGCAAATGCAGCCAACCGTGATGGCTGTGGACTAAGCCGCTCTCGCGCATCTGCTCAATCAGCAGCAGCACCAGCGCTTCATCTTCCATCGGCAGCGCGATGCGGCGCAGGCGCTCCCGGCCTGGACCGGGCTCGTCGCGATGCTGCTCATGGTAGCGTGCCAGGGCATCCAGCAATTTTCGCTGCCAGCGGGCGGCAAGCGGCGCGCTGAGCAGGCGCTGTCCGGCCTGCAGATAGTCCGGTCGCTGGATCAGAGCCGTCATTCCGGCTTCGCTGAGCTGCCGCGCCCAGGCGAAGCGCTCAAGGCGGACGGCGTCCCGCTGCAGATGCAGCTCCAGCGCCTGCGCATCGTCAGCGCCAGCTGCCGCCAGGGCGTGCAGCCACTGCAGATATTCCGGTTTCCGTTTGCCGCGACGCGGGGGATCCAGCGTCACCACCCGTGCGCCGGCCAGCGTTAAGCGAGCGGAGATATCGCGGAGCACCAGCCGGTCGTTATCCGCCAGCCACAGCGGGGTATCCAGCACCAGCTCCGCCAGGTTGCCCTCAAGGAGCGACACCCGGCCGGTAATGTGGCTGGCAGCGTGGTGAATATGCAGCGGCTGCCACTGGCTGAGCGGCGTATGGCACTGTAGCTCGACAATCACCCGCTCTGCGGCCTCCGGCGGCGGTGAGGAGAGCAGCCAGTCGCCGCGATGCACGGCCTCTTTTTGCGCATCGCCGACAATATTCAGCGCAATGCGCTGCCCGGCGTGCGCCTGTTCAACCGCTTGGTTCTGGGCATGCAGACCGCGGACGCGCATCGGCGTGTTGACGCCGGTGAGCCACAGGGTATCCCCGACCCGTACTTCGCCGGAGAGTGCCGTCCCGGTGACCACCAGCCCCGCCCCCTTGACGGTAAAAGCGCGGTCCAGCGCCAGGCGAAACCGCTGCTGCTGCGGGTGGGAACGCTCCGCAAGCTGCAGCAGATGGCTGCGCAGTTCGGCAATACCGATATTTTCCGGTGCCGCGGTGGGAAAGAAAGCGACGGCGTCAAAGCCCAGCTTGCGCAGGGTCTGCTCGACCTCTGCCTGAACTTCCGCCACCCTGGCGGCCGCCACGCGGTCCGTTTTAGTGAGCGCCACGGTCAGCGTCGGCTTTCCGGTCAGCTGCAGGATCGCCAGGTGTTCGCGGGTTTGCGCCATCACCCCGTCATCGCAGGCCACCACCAGCAGCGCATGGTCGATCCCACCCACCCCCGCCAGCATGTTGGACAAAAACTTTTCGTGCCCGGGAACGTCAATAAATCCCAGCACCCGCCCGTCCGGCTGCGGCCAGTAGGCATAGCCGAGATCGATCGTCATTCCCCGCGCTTTCTCTTCCGGCAGACGATCGGCATTCACGCCGGTTATCGCCTGCAGCAGCGTCGTTTTGCCGTGGTCAACATGTCCAGCGGTGGCAATAATCATCGTAACAACATCTCCATAAACCGGGTTTCATCTTCCAGACAGCGCAGGTCCAGCCAGAGCCGACCGTCATAAATGCGGCCAATCACCGGACACGGCAGCGCGCGCCAGCAGGCCGCCAGCGCCTCCAGCCGGCTGCCGCGGCCGTCATGCGGGGTAAAGGTCAACGCCGCGCTGGGCAGGCGGTCGACGGGTAACGAACCACTGCCAATCTGCGACTGACAGGCTGCCACGCTGACGGCAAAATCAGCATAGTGTGCCGCCAGGGCAGGCTGCAGGCGTTCACCCGTCCGGCGGATCTCCTCCGCCGGACGGGTGAGCAGGCGCAGCGTCGGCAATTTCTCCCTCAGCGCCTCCGGGTGCTGATAGAGGCGCAGCGTGGCTTCCAGCGCCGCGAGGGTCATTTTATCCGCGCGCAGGGCCCGCTTCAGCGGGTGGCTTTGCAGCCGGGCAATCAGCGCGCGTTTGCCGACGATAATTCCGGCCTGCGGACCGCCGAGCAGCTTATCGCCGGAGAAACTGACCAGGCTCACCCCGGCGGCAATCATCTCCTGCGGCATCGGCTCCTTTGGCAGGCCATACTGACTGAGATCCACCAGCGACCCGCTGCCCAGGTCGGCCACTACCGGGACGTCCAGTTCGCGGCCAATGGCCGCCAGCTCCGCTTCGTCGACGGCTTTGGTAAAGCCTTCAATGCTGTAGTTGCTGGTGTGAACCTTCATCAGCAGCGCAGTATTGTCATTCACCGCCTGGCGATAATCTTTAGCATGGGTGCGGTTGGTGGTGCCCACTTCGTGCAGCTGACAACCCGCCTGGCGCATCACGTCGGGGATGCGAAATGCCCCGCCGATCTCCACCAGTTCGCCGCGGGAGACCACCACTTCGCGGCCGCTGGCGGTGGCCGCCAGCATCAACAGAACGGCCGCCGCGTTGTTGTTCACAATGCAGGCATCTTCCGCGCCGGTGATCTGGCACAGCAGATCGGCAATGGCGCGATCGCGATGGCCACGCCCGGCGTCGTCGAGATCATATTCGAGGGTCACCGGCGCGCGCATCGCACTGGCAACTGCCTCCACGGCCGACTCTGCCTGGATGGCGCGTCCCAGATTAGTATGCAATACCGTACCGGTGAGATTAAACACCGGACGCAGGGCGCTCTGCCGACTGGCGGTCAGCCGCTGTGCGCAGGCGTTCAGCCAGTCATGGCTCCAGTCCGGCAGCGTCTGATGCTGGCGGATTTGCTCCCGCGCCTCATCGAGCATCTGGCGCAGTTGCGCCACTACCTGCGAATGGCCGTGCTGCGCCAGCAGAGAGGAAAAAGCGGGGTCGCGTAGTAAGCGGTCAATGGCCGGAAGCCGGGTATAAAGCGCACGAATTTCGGTAGTCATGAATGGGCCTGGCGGTAAGTTATTTTCCCCCCTCCCGACGGGAGAGGGAGTCAACAATCAGCGGCGATTGTAACGCCTCCTTGCACAAACTGTTACCTGCCTGGGTCAAGTCCGCGGCGGTTCGGTACGCGCAAAGCTGGCGCGCTGGAACAGGGCATCCACCAGCTTTACCAGCTGCGGCCGGGTGGCGCACCAGCCGGGCGCTACCCGGCGAAAGTTCAGGTAGGCAATGGCGCAGGCCGTGGAAATGGTCGCCAGATTGACCTCGTCGCCGCGCAGCGTTCCGTCTGCCGCGCAGGCTTCCAGCCTGTCGAGACCGCGAGCCACTTTCTCCCGCTGACGAAGCAGCTCTTGCTCTGACTGCTGCGCGCCTGGGCGGGCTTTTTCGCGCACCAGTGCCTGGGCGGCCTCCATCACCCCATCCGCCAGCGCTTCAAGCTGACGCATCCTGAGAGCGGCTCTGGGGTCGGAGGGGAGCATCGGCGGCGCCACGCCCAGCAGCTCCAGATACTGGGCGATGACCGGAGAATCAAACCAGCACTCACCGTCGTCCGTCACCAGCGCCGGCACTTTGCCCAGCGGGTTATAGCGCGCCACGCCGTTGTCTTCGCTGTACGGGGATTCGTTGACAAACTCAAACGGGATGCGCTTTTCCAGCAGGATGACGGAGATTTTGCGCACAAAGGGACTGGTGTAGCTGCCGATCAGTTTCATAGCCTGCTCCTTATCGCCAACAAATTATCGCCAATAAAGATATGAGTATGGCTCAGGGCAGGGCAAAAGGCAGGTGAGCGTCCCGCTCAACCTGCCGCCGATCGCATTAATGATCGAGATAGAGGTAGTGCATCCAGCTGGTCATGCGCAGCAGCACTTTACGCATCACCGAGACGTGGGTGAAATGGTCGGAGTAGACCGCCACCTGCGCGTAGATGCCATCAGGCAGCGCATCAATTTCGGCATTAGGATCAAGCTCGATGGTCGCCAGCACGCCATCGCTGCCCGGCGTCACGGTCAGCGACTGTAACGCCCCCTGCGCCTGATAAGTTCCTCCCGGCACTACCGGTAAAATATCGACCAGTTTGCCGTGGAACACCTGCCCGGGCAGGGCGTTAAACACCGCTTCCGCGTCATCGCCTTTCTCCAGCCTCAGCAGGGAATTTTGCCGAAACTGGGCGACGATCAGCCGTTTTTGCTCCGGGATAAACACCATCACCGGACGCAGCGGCAGCGAGGCAGCGTAGGTCCCAGGGCGGATCAGCACCTGGGTGATATACCCATCGCTTGGCGCCCGCACGGTGGTCTGATCGAGATTATATTTCGCCTCCGCCAGCTGGGCGCGCAGGCTGGCCACTTGCGACTGCTCGCCGTTGATCATGCTGTCCAGCTGGCTCTGGATCTGCGCCTGCTCCGCCACCGACGCCTTGACCAGCGCGTCCTGGGCAAGGTAATTCTGCCTGGCGTTATCGATGTCGCTTTCCGAGAACGGGTTCACCCGCGCCTGGCTCCCTTTCAGGTAGCGCTGATAGTCCTTGTATAAGCGATCGCGTTCCGCCGACACGCGGGTGGTGTTGGCCTGGGCTTCAGAGAGCTGCGCTTTGAGGGTGTTAATACTGTGCAGCGCCGTCACCAGGTCGGCCTGCAGGCGGTCGACTCGCGCCTGATAGCGCGCCGGGTCAATCGTAAAAAGCACTTCGCCCTTTTTAACGCGCTGATTCGCTTTGTCAGTAACGCTGTTCACCACCCCGGTAACCTGCGGCGTAACAGGAATAGATATCACCGCCTTTTGCGCCAGAAACGTATACGGGTGGTTATAGTTCATTAATAAAATAAGCGCGCTAACAATAAATACGCCACCCAGCGCCGCGGTGGGTACCGTCCATTTATTTACCGGTATTTTGAAGATTTTAAATATCGACCAGGCGATGGCCACGTAGGTCAAAATTATCAACAGATCCATCGTTTATTTCTCCGCCGCAGAGGTGGACTGCGGCCGCTGGATGGCCGCCACCTGGTGTTCAAGGTCGCTCAGTCGTTGGCGAAGCTGTTGTATATCGGTCTCTTTTTCAGGTTCGTCAGGGGCCGTATTCGCCTTATGCTGCATGCCCCAGCCGCGCTCAGGCTGGTACAACGTGGCCCAAATCCATAAAAACGGCCAGATGACGTGGAGCGTAAAAAGGCTCACCCATCCGGCAACATGAATAGCATCCGAATGGGGGTGGTTGCGTTTTTTAGCAATCATATAGGGAATATCGTGAAGAATGATAATCCCATAAAAAATGACCAGAAAAACGAAGATCAGAACGCCCAGCGCAAAATAATTGAGAAACATAATTCCCTCGGCTTTACGCTAATAATTTATATGAATTTTATTCACGACCCACTGACATTCGGGCCGCTATTTTGAGCATAATTCACGCCTTTCATTTTTGCCATCCGGCGTAAAAAAGTTATTCGGCAGTTAAGGTTGCTTAGTTACAGAGCCATCTCGCCCTGGCCGCAAAACCGGGCCGAGATCACAGCGGCAAAAATCCACCGTGAAATTCTTTGTGATCAAAATCACAAACAAACAACAAAACCACGAAACAAAATTGTGACAAATATCACACAAAAAGGCAGATCAGCGGCTAAAAAGGCGCTGTGTTGTTTTTTTACACAGGAATTATGTGATCAGCATCACTACAAAAAGCGCTTTGCCCCCTATATTCATGTGATCCGTATCACACAAAAGGGCGCTGGCTGGACAGCTAAACGATTCAGTGCCAGATTTCGCACTATCAATCAGGGCCCGGCTACCTCTGCCGCCACATTAACAACAAACCTCGGGCTTTTAGCCTGCGCGATACGCAAAACAGAAGAAGGGGTGTTTTATGTCATCCGATATCAAGATCAAAGTGCAAAGCTTTGGTCGTTTCCTCAGCAATATGGTGATGCCGAATATCGGCGCGTTTATCGCGTGGGGTATCATCACTGCGCTTTTCATTCCGACAGGGTGGTTGCCAAACGAAACGCTGGCGAAGCTGGTCGGTCCGATGATCACCTACCTGCTGCCGCTGCTGATCGGTTACACCGGCGGTAAATTAGTCGGCGGCGAACGTGGCGGGGTGGTCGGGGCGATCACTACCATGGGCGTTATCGTCGGCGCGGATATGCCGATGTTCCTCGGCTCCATGATTGCCGGCCCGTTGGGTGGTTACTGCATCAAGAAATTCGATAACTGGGTAGATGGTAAGATCAAATCCGGTTTTGAAATGCTGGTGAATAACTTCTCCGCCGGCATCATCGGGATGATCCTCGCCATTCTGGCCTTCCTCGGCATCGGCCCGGCGGTTGAAGTTCTGTCAAAACTGCTCGCAGCTGGCGTGAACTTTATGGTGGCGCACGACATGCTGCCGCTGGCGTCTATCTTCGTGGAACCGGCAAAAATCCTGTTCCTCAATAACGCCATCAACCACGGTATCTTCTCACCGCTGGGTATTCAGCAGTCCCACGAGCTGGGCAAATCCATCTTCTTCCTGATTGAAGCTAACCCGGGTCCGGGGATGGGCGTTCTGCTGGCGTACATGTTCTTTGGTCGCGGCAGCGCAAAACAGTCTGCAGGCGGGGCAGCTATCATCCACTTCCTGGGGGGTATCCATGAAATCTACTTCCCGTACGTGCTGATGAACCCGCGTCTGATCCTGGCCGTTATTCTCGGCGGGATGACCGGTGTCTTCACCCTGACTATCCTCAACGGCGGTCTGGTCTCTCCGGCTTCCCCGGGCTCTATCCTGGCGGTGCTGGCGATGACGCCAAAAGGCGCCTACTTCGCTAACATTGCAGCGATTATCGCGGCGATGGCGGTCTCCTTCGTGGTCTCTGCAGTTCTGCTGAAGACCAGCAAAGTCAAAGAAGAAGACGATATCGAAGCCGCAACGCGTCGTATGCACGACATGAAAGCGGAATCCAAAGGCGCCAGCCCGCTGGCGGCCGGTAATGTCACCAACGACCTGAGCCATGTGCGTAAAATCATCGTCGCCTGCGACGCCGGTATGGGTTCCAGCGCCATGGGCGCAGGGGTGCTGCGCAAGAAAGTGCAGGATGCCGGGCTGAGCCAGATTTCGGTCACCAACAGCGCAATCAATAACCTGCCGCCGGATGTTGACCTGGTCATCACCCACCGCGACCTCACCGAGCGCGCCATGCGTCAGGTGCCGCAGGCGCAGCATATTTCGCTGACCAACTTCCTCGACAGCGGTCTGTACACCAGCCTGACCGAGCGTCTGGTCGCGGCGCAGCGCCACATCGACAACGAAGTCAAAGTCACCGATAGCCTGAAAGACAGCTTTGACGATACTAACAAAAACCTGTTCCAGCTGGGCGCGGATAACATCTTCCTCGGTCGCAAAGCGGCCACCAAAGAAGAAGCGATTCGCTTCGCCGGTGAACAGCTGGTGAAAGGCGGCTACGTCGAGCCGGAATATGTACAGGCGATGCTCGACCGCGAAAAACTGACCTCAACCTATCTCGGGGAGTCCATCGCGGTCCCGCACGGCACCATTGAAGCGAAAGATCGCGTGCTGAAAACCGGCGTTGTCTTCTGCCAGTACCCGGAAGGGGTGCGTTTCGGCGAAGATGAAGACGATGTTGCCCGCCTGGTGATCGGCATCGCCGCCCGCAATAACGAACACATCCACGTTATCACCAGCCTGACTAACGCACTGGATGATGAAACCGTGATTGAACGACTGGCGAAAACCACCAGCGTCGACGAGGTTTTGGCGCTGTTGAATAAATAACCACAACGTCCCTTCCCTCTCCCTTTGGGAGAGGGTTGCGGTGAGGGAAAAGCCTCACCCCAGCCCTCTCAGGTAAAAACATTAATTGAAGGTTAATACTATGAAAGCATTACATTTTGGCGCAGGTAATATCGGACGTGGCTTTATCGGTAAATTGCTGGCCGACGCGGGCATCGAACTGACGTTCGCCGATGTCAATCAGACCGTACTTGATGCCCTGAATGCCCGTCATAGCTATCAGGTTCACGTCGTCGGCGAAAATGAGCAGGTGGATACCGTCTCCGGCGTCAATGCCGTCAGCAGCATCGGCGATGAGGTGGTGGACCTGATCGCTGAGGTCGATCTGCTCACTACCGCCGTCGGCCCCGTCGTGCTCGAACGTATCGCCCCGGCGATCGCCAAAGGGCTGGCGAAGCGCAAAGCACAGGGCAGCGAACGCCCGCTGAACATTATCGCCTGCGAAAATATGGTGCGCGGCACCACGCAGTTAAAAGGCCACGTGTTTAACGCGCTGGCGGAAGAAGATAAAGCGTGGGTGGAAGCGCATATCGGCTTCGTCGACTCCGCCGTAGACCGTATCGTGCCGCCGTCAGCCTCCGCCACCAACGATCCGCTGGAAGTCACTGTGGAAACCTTCAGCGAATGGATTGTGGATAAAACCCAGTTTAAGGGCGAGCTGCCGAACATCCCGGGAATGGAATTAACCGATAACCTGATGGCATTTGTCGAACGCAAGCTATTCACCTTAAACACCGGGCATGCTATAACCGCCTACCTCGGGAAACTGGCGGGCCACCAGACGATTCGCGATGCGATCCTCGATGAGAGCATTCGTGCCGTCGTTAAAGGCGCGATGGAAGAGAGCGGCGCGGTGCTGATCAAACGCTACAGCTTTGATGCCCAGAAGCACGCAGCTTATATCCAGAAAATTTTGGGACGTTTCGAGAACCCGTACCTGAAAGACGATGTTGAGCGCGTTGGCCGTCAGCCGCTGCGCAAACTGAGCGCTGGCGACCGTTTAATTAAGCCGCTGTTGGGTACCCTGGAATACGGTCTGCCGCACCGCAACCTGGTGAAAGGGATTGCGGCGGCGATGCATTTCCGTAGCGAAGACGATCCGCAGGCGCAGGAGCTGGCGGCACTGATCGCTGACAAGGGGCCGCAGGCGGCGCTGGCGCAGATTTCCGGCCTGGACGCTGCAAGCGCTGTTGTCGCGGAGGCCGTTAGCGACTACAACGCGGTAAAATGATGTACAACCTGGCGCGACCGACGTCGCGCCCATTACGACTCCTGTCAGATATGCAGGCAATGATGGAAGAAACACAAGCATTTGAAAACCGTGTGCTTGAGCGTCTGAATGCTGGCAAAACCGTACGAAGCTTCCTGATCGCCACCGTCGAGCTGTTAACGGAAGCGGTCAATATTCTGGTGCTTCAGGTGTTCCGTAAAGACGACTACGCGGTGAAATACGCCGTCGAGCCCTTGCTGGAGGGCAGCGGGCCGCTCGGCGATCTCTCTGTACGCCTGAAGCTGATTTATGGCCTTGGGGTGATAAGTCGTGCCGAGTATGAAGACGCTGAACTGCTGATGGCCCTGCGCGAAGAGCTTAACCACGACGGCAATGAGTACAGCTTCACCGACGACGAAATTATC
Organism: Klebsiella sp. 10982; assembly: GCF_048589245.1. Classification (NCBI taxonomy): domain Bacteria; kingdom Pseudomonadati; phylum Pseudomonadota; class Gammaproteobacteria; order Enterobacterales; family Enterobacteriaceae; genus Klebsiella; species Klebsiella sp. 10982. The sequence continues at coordinate 32,608 of NZ_JBMAXV010000030.1, read as the reverse complement.
GGTCCGTTCGGCGAGCTGCACTGCGTCACCGCCCTGCCGCCAACGCCGCAGTTTGATGACAGCGATGCAGAACTGCTGGCAATGCAGAAGCTGCGTTACCAGCAGATGGTGCGCTCAACAATGGTGTTGTCCCTGACTGAGCTGATTTCACGAATCAGCTTAAAAAAAGCCTTCCAGAAATCAACGCTCTGATTCCGGCTCCGTCTGGTCGCAGGTCGGCCGGTAAAGCTGACGATAATATTCCAGACGCTGCAGAAACAACGCTTCCTTCTCCTGAGGGATGTCTCGCGGTACATGCTGCAGACGCGGAGACTTTTTCAAATACTCCATAAACGCCTGACTGGAAGCCATAAAATCAACCGCTTTGTCGATTAAACGTGGTACGCCGTCGCCGATCTTTGCCATCACGTCCTCCTCTTTGGGAATAATCTGATTAAGCATTAGCCAAATCACCGGCGCGGGTTAAGGAAAACGTGCTTATCTGCCGACAGGCTTCACAGAAATGAAATTAGACCAGATATTAGGAAGAATATTAATAAAATTCAAATTATTAGCCATGGATGATATTGCATTCTGCAGGCGCTAAACGGCGAATTTTTGATAAAAAGCTATCAACAATGACAGTCACAGCACATACTATAGGCGAATGAAGCCCCTTTATTAACAGATTAAGTCACCATGAAAGAAGTCGAAAAGAATGAAATCAAGCGTCTGAGCGATCGTCTCGACACCATCCGCCACCAGCAGGCCGAGCTGTCGCTGGTGGAAGCCGCCGACAAATACGCTGAGCTGGAAAAAGAAAAAGCGACCCTGGAAACGGAGATTGAGCGCCTGCGTTCCGTCCAGAGCCAGAAACTGAGCAAAGAGGCGCAGAAGCTGATGAGTCTGCCGTTCCGCCGCGCGATAACCAAAAAAGAGCAGGCCGATATGGGCAAACTGAAGAAAAGCGTCCGCGGTCTGGTAGTCGTTCATCCGATGACCGCTCTCGGCCGGGAAATGGGTCTCAAAGAGATGACCGGTTTCGCCCGCAGCGAATTCTGATCCCAACCCTCTCCGTGCGGAGAGGGCCATTCTGTCTTCACTCCCCCACGCTTTTATGCCCTGCCAGGCCGATTGGTCCAACCAATAATTTCATCAACCCCTCAGTAGTTCACAAATCCATCAAAACACATCACAAACACGTTGCTTAAGAGTAACATCTGGTTAACCATTCGTTGTCATCAACCCTGCTATCCCTAATTGGCCGGGCCAATTTTACCCAGCATGTGATCGGCAATGAGCGCAGACTCAGCCCTCCTGTCCTGGCGGCCCGATGGAGACCCTGCATGAATCTCTGGCAACAAAACTACGATCCCGCCGGTAATATCTGGTTATCCAGTCTTATCGCATCGCTACCGATTCTGTTTTTCTTTTTCGCGCTGATTAAGCTCAAACTGAAAGGCTACGTCGCTGCCACCTGGACCGTCGCTATCGCGCTGGCCGTCGCCTTGCTGTTCTATAAAATGCCGGTGGACCGCGCTTTAGCCTCGGTGGTCTATGGCTTCTTCTACGGCCTGTGGCCTATCGCGTGGATTATTATCGCCGCGGTCTTCGTCTATAAAATCTCAGTGAAGACCGGGCAGTTCGATATTATTCGCTCGTCGATCCTGTCGATTACGCCGGACCAGCGCCTGCAGATGCTGATCGTCGGTTTCTCCTTCGGCGCCTTTCTCGAAGGGGCGGCGGGTTTCGGCGCGCCAGTCGCCATTACCGCCGCGCTGCTGGTCGGTCTCGGGTTTAACCCGCTGTATGCCGCTGGCCTGTGCCTGATCGTTAACACCGCGCCGGTGGCCTTCGGCGCGATGGGCATCCCAATTCTGGTCGCCGGCCAGGTGACCGGTATCGACAGCTTCGCCATCGGCCAGATGGTGGGCCGTCAGCTGCCGTTCCTGACCATTATCGTCCTGTTCTGGATCATGGCTATCATGGACGGCTGGCGGGGCATTAAAGAGACCTGGCCGGCGGTGATGGTGGCAGGCGGTTCGTTCGCTATTGCCCAGTACCTTAGCTCTAACTTCCTTGGCCCGGAGCTGCCGGACATCATCTCGTCGCTGGTCTCCCTGGTCTGTCTGACCCTGTTCCTCAAACGCTGGCAGCCAGTGCGTATCTTCCGCTTTGGCGATATCGGCGCCGCACAGGTGGATATGACGCTGGCCCGCACTCGCTACACGGCGGGACAAGTGATCCGCGCCTGGTCGCCGTTCCTGTTCCTGACCGCCACCGTGACCCTGTGGAGCGTACCGCCGTTCAAAGCGCTGTTCGCACCGGGCGGCGCGATGTATGACTTCGTCATCAATATTTCGGTACCGTTCCTCGACAAGATGGTCGCCCGCATGCCGCCGGTGGTCAGCGCAGCGACCCCTTACGCTGCTATCTACAAATTCGACTGGCTGTCGGCGACCGGCACCGCCATTCTGTTCGCCGCCCTGCTGTCCATTGTCTGGCTGCGCATGAAGCCGAAAGACGCGCTGACCACCTTCGCCGGGACGCTGAAGGATCTGGCGCTGCCGATCTACTCTATCGGGATGGTGCTGGCGTTCGCCTTTATCTCTAACTACTCCGGGCTGTCGTCGACCCTGGCCCTGGCACTGGCCCATACCGGCCACGCGTTTACCTTCTTCTCGCCGTTCCTTGGCTGGCTGGGGGTATTCCTGACCGGTTCGGACACCTCGTCTAACGCCCTGTTCGCCGCGCTGCAGGCAACGGCGGCACAGCAGATTGGCGTCTCCGATATCCTGCTGGTCGCCGCCAATACCACCGGCGGCGTCACCGGCAAGATGATTTCCCCGCAGTCGATCGCCATCGCCTGCGCCGCGGTAGGCCTGGTGGGTAAAGAGTCGGATCTGTTCCGCTTTACCGTCAAACACAGCCTGATCTTCACCTGCATGGTGGGCCTGATCACCACGCTGCAGGCCTACGTTTTAACCTGGATGATCCCGTGATAGTGATGCCTAAACGCCTGGCCGACGACGTAGCGCGTCGCGTCCGGGCGCTGATTGAAGAACAACAGCTGGAGGCGGGCATGCGACTGCCCGCCGAGCGCCAGCTCGCCGCCCAGCTCGGCGTCTCGCGCAATTCCCTGCGCGAAGCGCTGGCGATGCTGGTCAATGAAGGTGTGCTGCTGAGCCGTCGCGGCGGCGGCACCTTCGTCCGCTGGCAGCATGAGCCATGGTCCGAGCAAAACATCGTCCAGCCGCTGAAGACGCTGCTGGCAGATGACCCGGACTACAGCTTCGATATCCTCGAAGCCCGTCACGCCATCGAAGCCAGCACCGCGTGGCACGCGGCGATGCGGGCCACCGACGCCGACAAAGAAAAAATTCGTCTGTGCTTTGAAGCCACTCAGAGTGAAGACCCGGATATCGCCTCGCAGGCGGACGTCCGCTTCCATCTGGCGATCGCTGAAGCCTCGCATAACGTGGTGCTGCTGCAAACCATGCGCGGCTTTTTCGAGCTTCTACAATCCTCGGTGAAGCAGAGCCGCCAGCGGATGTATCTGGTGCCGCCGGTGTTTGCCCGCCTGACCGAACAGCACCAGGCCGTTATGGAGGCTATTGTTGCCGGTGACGCCGAGGCGGCGCGCCAGGCGATGATGGGCCACTTAGGTTTTGTCCACGCCACCATTAAACGTTTTGATGAAGACCAGGCCCGCCAGGCGCGAATTACCCGCCTGCCCGGTGACCACAATGAAAATTCCAGGGAGAATTCGTGATGATTATTTCCGCCGCCAGCGACTATCGCGCCGCCGCCCAGCGTATCCTGCCGCCGTTTCTGTTCCACTATATCGACGGCGGCGCCTACGCCGAACATACCCTGCGCCGCAACGTCGAGGACCTTTCCGATGTCGCCTTGCGCCAGCGTATTTTGCGCAATATGTCGGACCTGAGCCTGGAAACCACGTTATTCAACGAAAAGCTGGCGATGCCGACGGCGCTGGCGCCGGTCGGGCTGTGCGGGATGTACGCCCGCCGCGGCGAAGTGCAGGCCGCTGGCGCCGCGGATGAGAAAGGCATTCCGTTCACCCTTTCTACCGTTTCCGTCTGCCCGATCGAAGAGGTCGCCCCGACCATCAAGCGCCCGATGTGGTTCCAGCTGTACGTCCTGCGCGACCGCGGCTTTATGCGCAATGCGCTGGAGCGCGCTAAAGCCGCAGGCTGCTCGACGCTGGTCTTTACCGTCGATATGCCCACCCCTGGCGCCCGTTATCGCGACGCCCATTCCGGCATGAGCGGCCCGAATGCCGCCCTGCGTCGCTACTGGCAGGCGGTCACTCATCCCCAGTGGGCGTGGGATGTCGGCCTCAACGGTCGCCCGCACGATCTGGGCAATATCTCCACCTATCTTGGCAAACCGACCGGGCTTGAGGATTACATCGGCTGGCTGGCGAATAACTTCGATCCGTCGATTTCATGGAAAGACCTCGAGTGGATCCGCGATTTCTGGGACGGCCCGATGGTGATCAAGGGGATCCTCGATCCGGAAGACGCCCGCGACGCGGTGCGCTTCGGCGCTGACGGTATTGTGGTTTCCAACCACGGCGGCCGCCAGCTCGATGGCGTGCTGTCCTCCGCCCGCGCCCTGCCCGCCATTGCCGACGCGGTGAAAGGCGACATTACTATTCTCGCCGACAGCGGCATCCGCAACGGTCTCGACGTGGTGCGGATGATCGCCCTTGGCGCCGACAGCGTGCTGCTGGGCCGCGCGTATCTGTACGCCCTGGCGACCCACGGTAAGCAAGGGGTGGCGAATCTGCTGAACCTGATCGAGAAAGAGATGAAAGTGGCGATGACCCTGACCGGGGCAAAAACCATCGCGGATATCAGCCGCGATTCGCTGGTGCAGAACGCGGAGGCGCTGCAGACCTTCGATGCGCTGAAGCAGCATAACGCGGCATAAGCTGCGCCGTTATGCTCTCTCCCCTCACCCTAACCCTCTCCCTCAGGGAGAGGGAACCGTCCGGCAGACAGATTAGCGGCGACGTTTCCCTGCCCCTCAGTCCACGAGAAGTATCGACGGATGGGTAAGCCCTTTACCCGCCTTCCTCCAGCGCCCGACCGGCGCCGGTTTTCCCCCTCTCCCTTTGGGAGAGGGCCGGGGTGAGGGTGTTCCCTTTACCAGCCCCCCAGCCCACCGACCGGCACCGGTTTTCCCCCTCTCCCTTTGGGAGAGGGCCGGGGTGAGGGTTGACCAAATATCTGCTATTCTGCCCCGCAATTAAGGGGGCAGTATGTTGAACATCGTCTTATTCGAACCAGAGATCCCGCCGAACACCGGCAATATTATTCGCCTGTGCGCCAACACCGGCTTCAATTTACATATCATTGAGCCAATGGGCTTTACCTGGGACGATAAGCGCCTGAGACGCGCCGGACTGGACTATCACGAGTTCACTGCCGTGCAGCGCCATGCGGATTACGCGGCGTTTCTCGCCAGCGCGCAGCCACAGCGGCTGTTCGCCCTGACCACCAAAGGCACACCGGCGCACAGCGCGGTGAGCTATCAGGATGGCGATTTCTTGATGTTTGGCCCGGAAACCCGCGGTCTGCCGGCCAGCATCCTCGATGCCCTGCCGCCGGAGCAGAAAATCCGTATTCCAATGATGCCGGACAGCCGCAGTATGAACCTGTCAAACGCGGTGTCGGTGGTGGTGTATGAAGCCTGGCGCCAGCTGGGATATCCAGGCGCGGTGTTGCGCAGCTAACCTGAGCGGTTCCCGGATTGCGGCGCGTTGCGCCTTATCCGGGCTACCTTTCTGGGCTTAACAACGGCAAGTGGCAATACATCAAATCCCGTCGCCGTACTCGAAGGTATGGTGGATGCCGTTGAAATGCTGATCCATATCCATCGCCGGCTTGTCGCTCTCCGGCTTGCCGACGATGCGCGCCGGTACGCCTGCGGCGGTGGTGTGCGGCGGCACCGGCTGCAATACCACCGAACCGGCGCCTATCTTCGCCCCGCGCCCGACTTCAATATTGCCGAGGATCTTCGCCCCGGCGCCAATCATCACGCCTTCGCGAATTTTCGGGTGACGGTCGCCGCTGGTTTTACCGGTCCCACCGAGAGTGACCGACTGCAGAATAGAGACATCATCTTCAATCACCGCCGTTTCACCGACCACAATGCCGGTGGCGTGGTCGAGCATGATCCCGCGGCCGATTTTCGCCGCCGGGTGAATATCCACCTGGAAGGAGACGGAGACCTGATTTTGCAGGAAAATCGCCAGCGCACGCCGGCCCTGAGTCCACAGCCAGTGGCCGATACGATACGCCTGCAGCGCATGGAAACCCTTCAGGTAGAGCAGCGGCGTGGAGTATTTATCCACCGCCGGGTCACGCGTACGCACCGCCTGAATATCGCAGGCGGCGGAGGCGATCATTTCCGGATCGGCGGCGTAGGCCTCTTCCACTACTTCACGAATGGCGATGGCCGGCATAATTGGGGAAGCCAGCTTGTTGGCCAGCATATAGCTCAGCGCACTGCCCAGATTTTCATGCTTGAGTAGCGTTGCGTGGTAAAAACTGGCGAGCATCGGCTCACAGTCAGCCAGAGCCCGGGCTTCGGCTTTAATATTATTCCAGACGATATCCAGTTCTTCACACGGCATTGCATACTCCAGGCGATATAGTAATGACCTGCCAGTTCTGCGCTGGCAGGGTCATTCAGGTGACAAAGGAAAGCTAATTGCTGCTGCGCTCGTCCTTGCGGGCGCGACCCAATAAGGTCAATGCTGCCTCGCGCGCAATTTTTCCGCAATACAATACCTGATAAATTTCCTCGGTTATTGGCATTTCGACACCTAAACGCTGTGCCAGAACGCGAACTTCCTTGGTATTGCGGTAGCCTTCAACCACCTGGCCAATCTTTTCCTGAGCGCTTTGCACGTCCATCCCCTGGCCGAGCATCATGCCGAAGCGGCGGTTACGGGACTGGTTGTCGGTGCAGGTAAGCACCAGGTCACCGAGGCCGGCCATGCCCATAAAGGTTTCCGGATCGGCGCCCAGCGCCGCGCCGAGACGGGACATTTCCACCAGGCCGCGGGTAATCAGCGCCGTACGCGCATTGGCGCCGAAGCCGATGCCGTCCGACATGCCCGCCCCGATGGCAATGACGTTTTTCACCGCGCCGCCGAGCTGCACGCCGATAAAGTCCGGGTTGATGTAGACGCGGAAGCTTTTGCCGCAGTGCAGCAGGTGCTGCAGATCCTCGGCAAACTGCGGATCCGTCGCCGCCAGCGAAATCGCCGTCGGCAGGCCGGCGGCCAGCTCTTTGGCGAAGGTTGGCCCGGAGATCACCGCCAGCGGGATGTCGTCGCCCAGCGCTTCACGCGCCACGTCCTGTAGCAGGCGGCCGGTTTCGGCCTCCAGTCCCTTGGTCGCCCACACCAGCCGCGCGTCGGGACGCATCAGCGGTTTAATCTGGCGTAACACCTGACCGAACACATGGCTTGGTACCACGACAAGGATGTCGCGGCTGGCGGCCAGCGCGGTGGCCAGGTCGCTTTCAAGATGCAGCGTGTCGGGGAAAGGCACATCGGGAAGGAACGCGGCGTTGCAGCGATCGTGTTGCAGCGTCGCGATATGTTTCGGGTCATGGCCCCACAGCACAACGTGGTGGCCATTTCTTGCCAGGGTAATGGCAAGAGCGGTGCCGTAAGAGCCGGCACCGATCACAGTCATTGCAGCATTAAGTGCGTTCATCAGGCATCCTGATGTTGTTCTGCACCTTCGCCAGCCTGCTGCTGCAGATAGTTCATAAACAGCGCGTCGAAGTTCACTGGCGCAAGGTTAAGTTGCGGGAAGGTACCGCGGGAAACCAGGCTGGTGATGCACTCGCGCGCGTACGGGAACAGAATGTTCGGGCAGTATGCGCCGAGGCAGTGCGCCATCTGGGTGCCTTCGATGCCGTCGATGGAGAAAATACCGCCCTGCTGTACTTCACAGAGGAACGCGGTTTCTTCGCCCAGCGAGGCGGTCACGGTCACACGCAGCACCACTTCATAAACGCCTTCAGCCAGCTGGGTGGAGGCGGTATCCAGATCAAGTTTAACTTCCGGCTGCCAGTCTTTCTGGAAAACTTGCGGTGCATTCGGCGCTTCAAAAGAGATATCTTTGGTATAGATACGCTGGATCTGGAAGGTCATTTCGGTGCTGTTTTGTTCTGACATAGTAAAACCCTTTCGTGTTGTCCTTAAATACGCGCTTCCGCCAGGGAAAGCGCGCAAAAATTAGCGCAAGAGGGGATCAAGTCCACCACGTGAATCAAGCGCATACAAGTCGTCACAGCCGCCAATGTGCTGCGCATCAATAAAAATCTGCGGAACCGTCGTCCGTCCGCTGCGCTGGATCATCTCCTCACGCTTTGCGGCATCGCCATCGATCGGCAACTCATGGAACGTTACGCCTTTGCTGTTCAGCAGCGCTTTCGCGCGGATGCAAAACGGGCAGGTCGCTTTGGTGTAGATCTCAATATTGGCCATGACTTCACTCCTGTTGTTACCCTGAGGGTTTTACGCCGCGGACTGAGCTTCCCCTCACGTCAGGCATGCAGGGGAAAACGCGGCGGCATCACCACGCGAGGTAAGTTATTTGCCGCGTACCAGAGGAAGGTTTTCGCCGCTCCAGCCTGCGATGCCCTCTTTCAGTACAAAGACTTTTTCAAACCCGGCTTTGTTCAGCGCGCTGGCGGGCTCTTGCGCCTGCATGCCGGAACCGTCTACCACAATAATGGGTTGCGATTTGTGTTTTTCCAACTCGCCGACGTTATTGGCTTTGATATCGCTGGGCAACAGGTTGATAGCACCGGCAATATGGCCTTTACGGAAATCGTCACGCTGACGCAGGTCGACCACCACCGCATCTTCTTTATTGATAAGACGCGTCGCTTCACCACGGGTGATGACTTTGACTTTCGACATCAGGCCCTTGAAGGTGGTGAACAGTACCGCACCCAGCAGCGCGATCCACGCGATGCTCAGGACCGGGTGACGGCCGATGAATTGCATAATTTCTTGCATGGGGGGTTACAACTCCCGACTAAGTGAGAAAAAAACCAGGAAAGGAGTATACCTGTGCCTTGCGGCAATTACAGCCAGTGAGCGCGATGTAATGTATTTTCTGCGGACGGCGGCGAAAAAAACCGTTCTCGCAGACGCCCTGTGGCCTGGCCGCTCCCTTTCTTTGATCTTTCACGGGGATTTAAACGATTCAGCTGTAGTAAAATTATGCAAAATTTCTGTCTTTGAGCATGAGGTTGTCGCAATGTCGGTTTCTAAAAAACCTATGGTACTGGTGATTCTGGATGGCTACGGCTATCGTGAAGAGCATCAGGATAACGCTATTTACAGCGCTAAAACGCCGGTAATGGACGCGCTGTGGGCCAAACGTCCGCATACCCTGATCGATGCATCCGGCCTCGAAGTCGGCCTGCCGGACCGTCAGATGGGCAACTCCGAAGTGGGCCACGTCAACCTGGGCGCCGGTCGTATCGTCTATCAGGACCTGACCCGTCTCGATGTGGAAATTAAAGAACGCACCTTCTTCGCCAACCCGGTACTCACCGCCGCGGTCGACAAAGCGGTTGCCGCCGGCAAAGCGGTCCACATCATGGGCCTGATGTCGCCGGGCGGCGTCCACAGCCACGAAGATCACATCATGGCGATGGTGGAGCTGGCGGCAGAGCGCGGCGCTGAGAAGATCTATCTCCACGCTTTCCTCGACGGTCGTGATACCCCGCCGCGCAGCGCGGAAAAAACGCTGGCAAAATTCGAAGCCAAATTTGCCGCGCTGGGCAAAGGCCGCATCGCGTCGCTCATCGGCCGCTATTACGCCATGGACCGCGACAACCGCTGGGACCGCGTTGAACAGGCCTATGACCTGCTGACCCTGGCCAAAGGCGAATTCCAGGCCGATACCGCCGTCGCCGGTCTGCAGGCCGCCTACGCCCGTGACGAAAACGACGAGTTCGTGAAAGCGACCGTTATCCGCGCAGCCGGCCAGGCCGATGCCGCGATGGAAGACGGCGACGCGCTGATCTTCATGAACTTCCGTGCTGACCGCGCGCGTGAAATCACCCGCGCCTTCGTCAATGCTGACTTCGACGGCTTCGCGCGTAAGAAAGTGGTTAATCTCGATTTCGTGATGCTCACCGAATACGCCGCCGACATCAAAGTCGCCTGCGCTTATCCGCCAGCCTCGCTGGCCAACACCTTCGGCGAGTGGATGGCGAAGCACGATAAAACCCAGCTGCGCATCTCCGAAACCGAGAAATACGCTCACGTCACCTTCTTCTTCAACGGCGGCGTAGAAGAGCCGTTTAAAGGCGAAGAGCGGATCCTGATTAACTCGCCGAAAGTGGCGACCTACGATCTGCAGCCGGAAATGAGCTCCGCCGAGCTGACCGAGAAACTGGTTGCGGCCATCAAGGGCGGCAAATACGACACCATCATCTGTAACTACCCGAACGGCGACATGGTTGGCCATACCGGGGTGATGGAAGCGGCAGTGAAAGCGGTTGAAGCGCTGGATCACTGCATCGACCAGGTCGCTCAGGCGGTGGAATCCGTTGGCGGCCAGCTGCTGATCACTGCCGACCACGGCAACGCCGAGCAGATGCGCGACCCGGCTACCGGCCAGGCGCATACCGCGCACACCAACCTGCCGGTTCCGCTGATCTACGTCGGTAATAAAGCGGTTAAAGCGGTCAACGGCGGTAAACTTTCCGACATCGCCCCGACCATGCTGTCGCTGATGGGAATGGAAATCCCGCAAGAGATGACTGGCAAGCCGCTGTTCATCGTGGAATAATCCTTCCCCATGAGGGGAAAGGCGACGTATTCAACTACATGGATCGCAACGGCAGTTCGATCCGTCCTTTACGCCAGCGCGCTCAGCGCTGGCGTATTGCTGTGCGCGTCATCTGCTCACGCCGACGATCGCGATCAGCTAAAGTCTATTCAGGCCGATATCGCCGCGAAGCAGCGGGCGATTAAGCAACAGCAGCAGCAGCGCGCGAGCCTGCTTGCCCAGCTCAAAGCGCAGGAAGAGGCGATCGCCGCCGCAACCCGCAAACTCCGCGAAACCCAGGATACCCTGAACCAGCTCAATAAGCAGATTGACGAGATGAACGCCACGCTCGCAAAGCTGGAGCGCCAGCGCGCGTCTCAGGAGCGTAATCTCGCCGCGCAGCTCGATGCCGCGTTCCGTCAGGGGCCACACACCGGTATCCAGATGGTGCTCAGCGGTGAAGAAGGTCAGCGCAACCAGCGGATGCAGGTCTATTTCAGCTACTTCAACCAGGCCCGTCAGGAGACCATCGCGGAGCTGAAGAAAACGCGTGAAGAGATGGCGGTCCAGAAGTCGATGCTCGAAGAGAAGCAGAGCCAACAGCAGACGCTGGTCTACGAGCAAAAAGCCCAGCAGGCGAAGCTGGAGCAAGCACGTAACGAACGGAAAAAGACCCTTTCCGGACTCGAGTCCTCCATTCAGCAGGGTCAGCAACAGCTAAGCGAAATGCGGGCTAACGAATCGCGCCTACGCGGTCGTATTGCCCAGGCGGAAGCTGCCGCCAAAGCCCGCGCCGATCGGGAAGCACGCGACGCGCAGGCGGTGCGCGACCGCCAGCAGGAAGCGTCGCGCAAAGGCACCACCTATAAACCAACGGAAAGCGAGCGTTCGCTGATGTCACGCACCGGCGGGCTGGGCTCGCCGCGCGGTCAGGCATTCTGGCCGGTTCGCGGTCCTCTCCTTCATCGATATGGCGAACAGCTGCAAGGTGAACTACGTTGGAAAGGGATGGTTATCGCCGCGTCTGAAGGCACCGAAGTCAGAGCCATTGCCGATGGTCGGGTCATTCTGGCCGACTGGCTGCAGGGTTATGGTCTGGTGGTGGTGGTCGAACATGGCAAAGGCGACATGAGCCTGTATGGCTATAACCAAAGCGCGCTGGTCAGCGTCGGTACGCAGGTTCGTGCCGGCCAGCCTATCGCGCTCGTAGGCAGCAGCGGCGGTCAGGGCCGTCCGTCGCTCTATTTCGAAATTCGCCGCCAGGGTCAGGCGGTCAATCCACAGCCGTGGTTGGGAAGATAAGTTTTGCTTCAATTTCGCGCAATTGCTCTTGCCGTAGCCGGTTCGCTGGCTCTGGCGGCGCCAGCGTTCGCTGGCAAACTCTCCATCGTTATTGACGATTTCGGCTACCGCCCGCAAACCGAGAATCAGGTACTGGCGCTGCCATCCACTATCTCCGTCGCCGTGCTGCCGAACGCGCCGCACGCCCGGGAAATGGCCACTAAAGCGCATAATCTGGGCCATGAAGTGCTCATTCATCTGCCGATGGCGCCACTCAGCAAACAGCCGCTGGAAAAAGACACCCTGCGTCCTGAGATGAGCAGCGAGGAGATCGAGCGCATCATTCGCGAGGCCTACGGCAAAGTCCCCTACGCCGTCGGGCTGAATAACCATATGGGCAGCGCGATGACCTCCAACCTGTTTGGCATGCAGAAGGTGATGCAGGCCCTGGAGCGCTACAATCTCTATTTTCTCGACAGCGTCACCATCGGCAACACCCAGGCCATGCGCGCCGCCCAGGGCACCGGCGTAAAGGTGATTAAGCGCAAGGTATTTCTTGACGATACGCAGAACGAAGCCGATATCCGTAACCAGTTCAATCGCGCTGTCGCGCTGGCGCGACGCAACGGCTCGGCGATTGCTATTGGCCATCCGCATCCGACGACGGTGCGGGTGCTGCAGCAGATGGTCTATAACCTGCCGTCGGATATCACGCTGGTGCGCCCGAGCAGCCTGCTGAACGAGCCGCAGGTCGACAACTCGACGCCCAACTACGCTCAGCCGCCTGCGCAACAAACGCTGCCAGTGCAGCGGAAACCGCGTAATCCGTTCCATGGCGTGAAGTATTGCAAGCCGAAGCATCCACTGGAGCCCGTAAACGCCAGCCGCTTCTTCACTATCCTCAGCGACAGCATCAGCCAGAGCGCGCTGGTCCAGTACTATCGCCTCAAATGGCAGGGTTGGGACAATCCCGGCAACTAGACCACTCAGGGGTCCGTTCGTTTTTGCGCGACGGGCGCCTGATTATCTTCGTGGGCGTACCACGCCTTAAAATATTTGAGAAAGCTGTAAAACGTGGCGTACAGCCCGGTGACCACGCCGACCTTGCCATAGCGCCACGCTCCGCTAAACAGATACCACTTAAAGAAAGCGCCAATGGCGCTGACGATCCCCCGCGTCAGCGAAGGTTTGATCTGCTGGTACTTCACCAGCCGGGTGGTATAGCTGTTCAGCTTATTAAACACTTCATGCAGCGAAAAAAAGGTGTCATGGCGAACGAAGCCCGGCAATTTAACGGAGCGCGCGTGGCCGACCACCTGGTCATCCACCGGCCGGTCGTTAAAACGCGCCTGCTGGCGGTTGAAGAGGCGCACCGGGTAATCCGGCGAGGAAATGGGGTAGATCGTCCGCACCTGTTTGCCAAGCACAAACCAGTAGCGCGGCAGACGCCAGGCACAGGTTGGGTCGGGCTCCTCCCCCGCTTTTAGCGCCTGAATGGCCGCCACCACGTCATTATCAAGAATTTCGTCGCTGTCCATGCACAGCACCCAGTCATGGCTGGCCAGCCCGATAGCATAGTTCATCTGCGCGCCGTGAGCTTTGTAGGCATGGTGATGGACGGTAAGACCAAACTGCTGACAAATAGAGACTGTGTCGTCTGTACTGCCGGAATCGACAACGATACATTCATCGGCCACCTTCAGCAAAGGCGGGAGCACCTCCCTGAGCAGGCGTGCAGAGTTACAGGTTAGTAAGCATACGGAGAGTTTAAGCATGATAGTTACAAAGTTAAACTGAGACTAAACACACTGTATAAGCGAATAACCGGAAAATCGATGTAGAAATTGTGCGCTTAATATTAAGCAGGCTAAAAATGTTATCCAAATCTAAATTAAGGCGCCCGCAGGCGCCTTTTGGGCTCATTTTTACGACAGCACCAGGGGATTATTCCCAGCTCAATACCACTTTTCCGGACTGGCCGGATCGCATCGCATCGAAGCCCTTCTGGAAGTCGTCAATGCCGAAGCGGTGGGTAATGATCGGCGAAAGGTCGAGGCCAGACTGGATCAGCGCCGCCATCTTGTACCAGGTTTCGAACATTTCGCGACCATAGATACCTTTAATAAACAGCCCCTTGAAGATGACCTTGGTCCAGTCGATGGACATATCCGACGGTGGGATACCCAGCATCGCAATACGGCCGCCGTGGTTCATGGTATCGAGCATGCTGCGAAACGCCGGCGGCGCACCGGACATTTCCAGACCCACATCGAAACCTTCGGTCATGCCCAGCTCAGCCATCACGTCGTTGAGACTCTCTTTGGCCACGTTCACCGCGCGGGTGACGCCCATTTTGCGCGCCAGCTCCAGACGGTACTCGTTGACGTCGGTGATCACCACATTACGCGCGCCGACATGTTTCGCCACCGCCGCCGCCATCACGCCGATCGGGCCGGCGCCGGAGACCAGCACATCTTCCCCCACCAGATCGAAGGAGAGCGCGGTGTGCACGGCGTTGCCGAACGGGTCGAAAATAGACGCCAGACCATCAGAGATATTGTCGGGAATCTTAAAGGCGTTAAAGGCCGGGATCACCAGATACTCAGCAAAGCAGCCAGGGCGGTTGACGCCCACGCCGATGGTGTTGCGGCACAGGTGGGTGCGGCCTGCGCGGCAGTTGCGGCAGTGGCCACAGGTAATATGCCCTTCACCGGAGACGCGGTCGCCAATCTTAAAGCCGCGCACTTCCTGACCAATCCCGACCACTTCGCCGACATATTCGTGACCGACCACCATCGGCACCGGAATGGTCTTCTGCGACCACTCATCCCAGTTGTAGATGTGCACGTCGGTCCCGCAAATGGCGGTCTTGCGGATTTTAATCAGCAGATCGTTATGGCCGACTTCCGGTTCCGGTACGTCGGTCATCCAGATGCCTTCTTCCGCTTTCAGTTTGGATAACGCTTTCATCTCACACCCTTATTAGGCGATGACGCCCAGTTGTTTGCCGATGCGGGTAAAGGCTTCCACCGCACGCTCAATTTGTTCAGGGGTATGCGCCGCCGACATTTGGGTGCGAATACGCGCCTGGCCTTTCGGTACCACCGGATAGAAGAAGCCGGTGACATAAATCCCTTCTTTTTGCAGCTCGCGGGCAAAGTTCTGCGCCACCACCGCTTCACCCAGCATCACCGGAATGATGGCATGGTCGGCGCCCGCCAGCGTGAAGCCTGCCGCGGTCATTTTTTCGCGGAACAGACGCGCGTTAGCCCACAGGCGATCGCGCAGGTCTGCCCCCTCTTCGACCATCTCCAGCACTTTGATGGAGGCGGCCACGATGGCCGGCGCCAGAGAGTTGGAGAAGAGATACGGGCGGGAGCGCTGACGCAGCCACTCGACCACCTCTTTGCGCGCGGCGGTGTAGCCGCCAGAGGCGCCGCCCAGCGCTTTACCGAGGGTGCCGGTGATGATGTCGACGCGCCCCATCACGTCGCAGTATTCGTGGGAGCCGCGGCCGTTTTCGCCGACGAAGCCGACGGCGTGGGAGTCATCGACCATTACCAGCGCATCGTATTTGTCCGCCAGATCACACACGCCTTTCAGGTTGGCGATCACGCCGTCCATGGAGAAGACGCCATCGGTAGCAATCAGCACGTGGCGCGCGCCGGCTTCGCGGGCTTCTTTCAGACGCGCTTCCAGCTCCTGCATGTCGTTGTTGGCATAGCGGAAGCGCTTCGCTTTACACAGGCGCACGCCGTCGATGATCGAAGCATGGTTCAGGGCGTCGGAGATAATGGCATCCTCCGGCCCAAGCAGGGTTTCAAACAGGCCGCCGTTGGCGTCGAAACAGGAGGAGTAGAGGATCGCGTCTTCCATACCGAGGAAATCGGCCAGCTTCTTCTCCAGCTGCTTGTGCGTATCCTGAGTGCCGCAGATAAAGCGGACGGAGGCCATCCCGAAACCGTGGCTGTCCATGCCGGATTTCGCCGCGGCAATCAGTTCCGGGTGGTTCGCCAGGCCCAGATAGTTATTGGCGCAGAAGTTAATCACGTGGCTGTCGCCGACGGTAATATCCGCCTGCTGCGCCGAGGTGATGATGCGCTCTTCTTTAAACAAACCTTCGGCCCGAGCGGTCTCCAGATTGCTAGTTAACTGTTTGTAGAAATCACCACGCATTGCAACTCTCCAGATTCGGCAAAATTTGGCACATATTACCCAAAGCTATACGCTGATACGAGATGATGCAGGCCTGAATGAATTATTTGCAGCATAAATCACGTCAGCCCAGCACCTTATTCTGCGAATGGCTGTAGGCTTGCTCATGTGGTGATATGATATGAGCATTCATGTCCGGATTGTCTCCGGGCTCCCAACTTCAAAGGTACAGTTATGATCATCGTAACCGGCGGCGCAGGCTTTATCGGCAGCAACATCGTTAAAGCGCTGAATGACAAAGGGATTACCGACATTCTGGTTGTCGACAATCTGAAAGACGGCACCAAGTTTGTGAACCTGGTTGACCTGAACATCGCTGACTACATGGATAAAGAAGATTTTCTGATCCAGATTATGGCGGGCGAAGAGTTCGGCGACATCGACGCTATCTTCCACGAAGGCGCGTGCTCTTCCACCACAGAGTGGGACGGCAAGTACATGATGGACAACAACTATCAGTACTCCAAAGAGCTGCTGCACTACTGCCTGGAGCGCGAAATTCCGTTCCTGTACGCCTCTTCAGCGGCCACCTACGGCGGACGCACCAGCGACTTCATCGAATCTCGCGAGTACGAACAGCCGCTGAACGTCTACGGCTACTCCAAATTCCTGTTCGACGAATACGTGCGCCAGATCCTGCCGGAAGCCAATTCGCAGATTGTCGGCTTCCGCTACTTCAACGTCTACGGGCCGCGTGAAGGCCATAAAGGCAGCATGGCGAGCGTGGCTTTCCACCTCAATACCCAGCTGAATAATGGCGAAAGTCCGAAACTGTTCGAAGGCAGCGACGGCTTCAAGCGCGACTTCGTTTACGTGGGCGACGTAGCTGACGTCAATCTGTGGTTCTGGGAAAACGGCGTTTCCGGCATCTTCAACCTTGGCACCGGCCGCGCGGAATCCTTCCAGGCCGTCGCCGATGCGACCCTGGCATACCACAAAAAAGGCAGCATCGAGTACATCCCGTTCCCGGACAAACTGAAAGGCCGCTACCAGGCGTTCACGCAGGCGGATCTGACTAACTTGCGCAAAGCGGGCTATGACAAACCGTTCAAAACCGTTGCCGAAGGCGTAACGGAATATATGGCCTGGCTCAACCGCGACGCGTAAGAAACAAGCATGAAAATATTGGTGATAGGCCCGTCTTGGGTGGGCGACATGATGATGTCGCAAAGTCTTTATCGTACGCTCAGGGCGCGCTATCCCCAGGCGATTATTGACGTGATGGCGCCAGCCTGGTGCCGTCCGTTGCTATCGCGCATGCCGGAAGTGAACGAAGCGATCCCGATGCCGCTGGGCCACGGCGCGCTGGCTATCGGTGAACGCCGCAAGCTCGGCCATAGCCTGCGCGAGCGTCGCTACGATCGCGCTTACGTGCTGCCGAACTCGTTTAAATCGGCATTAGTCCCCTTCTTTGCCAACATCCCGCTGCGCACCGGCTGGCGCGGCGAGATGCGCTACGGGTTGCTCAACGACGCCCGGGTGCTGGATAAAGACGCCTGGCCGTTGATGGTGGAACGCTACGTGGCGCTGGCCTATGACAACGGCGTCATGCGCTGCGCCAAAGATCTGCCGCAACCTCTGCTATGGCCGCAGCTGCAGGTCAACGATGGCGAAAAATCACAGACCTGCAGCGCCTTTAATCTGTCGAACGACCGGCCGATCATCGGCTTCTGTCCCGGCGCGGAGTTCGGCCCGGCCAAACGCTGGCCGCACTATCACTATGCTGCGCTGGCGAAAAAGCTCATCGACGATGGCTATCAGATTGCGTTATTCGGCTCGGCAAAAGATAACGAGGCCGGCAAAGAGATCATCGCCGCGCTCAGCAGCGAGCAGCAGGCCTGGTGCCGCAACCTGGCGGGTGAAACCCAGCTGGAGCAGGCGGTCATTCTGATCGCCGCCTGTCAGGCCGTGGTCAGCAACGACTCGGGACTGATGCACGTTGCCGCGGCGCTGGACCGTCCGCTGGTGGCGCTGTATGGCCCCAGCAGCCCGGACTTTACCCCTCCGCTGTCACATAAAGCGCGGGTGATCCGTCTGATTACCGGCTACCACAAAGTGCGCAAAGGCGATGCCGCCGAAGGTTATCATCAGAGCCTGATCGACATTACGCCAGAACGCGTCCTGCAGGAGCTGAATGCGCTATTGACGGAAAAAACCGGGCACGAGGAAGCATAGCGGATGCGGGTATTGATCGTAAAAACCTCATCAATGGGCGATGTGCTGCACACGCTGCCCGCGCTAACCGACGCGGCGCAGGCGCACCCCGGTATTCGCTTCGACTGGGTGGTGGAAGAAGGCTTCGCGCAAATCCCCTCCTGGCATGAAAGCGTTGAACGCATCATTCCAGTGGCGATTCGTCGCTGGCGTAAGGCCTGGTTTTCCGCGCCGATTAAAGCCGAGCGTAAAGCCTTTCGCGAGGCCGTTCAGGCGGTAAAGTATGATGTCATCATCGACGCCCAGGGGCTGGTAAAAAGCGCCGCGCTGGTCACTCGCCTGGCACACGGCGTGAAACACGGTATGGACTGGCAAACGGCCCGCGAGCCGCTGGCCAGCCTGTTTTACAATCGCCGCCACCACATTGCGAAACCGCAGCATGCGGTGGAGCGTACCCGCGAGCTGTTCGCCAAAAGCCTCGGCTACGCGAAACCCCAGACGCAGGGAGATTACGCCATTGCGCGCCATTTCCTGCAGCATGAGGCTAGCGCTGCCGCCCCCTATCTGGTCTTCCTGCACGCCACCACCCGCGACGATAAACACTGGCCGGAACCCCGCTGGCAGGAGCTTCTCGATCTGCTTGCCGACAGCGGCGTTCGTATTAAGCTGCCGTGGGGCGCCCCACACGAAGAGGCGCGGGCAAAACGACTGGCGGAAGGACGGGAGTATGTTGAAGTACTGCCGCGCATGAGCCTTGAGCAGGTGGCGCAGGTTCTGGCCGGCGCCCGGGCCGTCGTCTCGGTCGATACCGGACTGAGCCATCTGACCGCCGCGCTGGATAAACCGAACTTCACGCTCTATGGCCCGACCGATCCGGGACTGATTGGCGGATACGGTAAAAATCAGCATATCGTGAGACCGGAAAACAGCACCAGCACCGGCGATATTTCAGCCAGCCAGGTTCATCTTCTCCTGCAAAATCAGGGGCTGCTCTGATGGGATCCCTGTTTAAACAGATCTATCGTTATACGCGCCCTCGCGCGTATCGCCACAATGAAAATCTGTGGCCTTTTACCCGCATCACGCGCGCGCCAAGCGGCGAAATCAGCGCGTTACGCTATAAAGGGAAAACGGTGCCGCTGGTCAGCCTGAGCGCGCTGAAAAACAGCATGCAGGGCGAAGTCCTGTTGACCGCCACCGGCCCTTCAACCCGCAATATCGATTTTTCCCTGCTATCGAAAACGATCCCGGTAATGGGCGTCAATGGCGCCTGGCATCTTGCCGATCGACTGCATTTTTCGCTCTATACCATCGTCGACATGGAATTTTTCGATAAAAAGCCGGACATTATCCGCGCCATTGTCAGCCAGCCGGACATTCTGTTATTCACCACCATGCATGGGGTCGCCAAAATTATCGATCGCCATGCGGATGTGCTGCGCTGCCGTTTGGCGTTGATTGAGGACGGTTGCTATAAGATTTACCAGCCGAAAGTCGCCAGCGAAGCGATAAAGCGCACATATCAGCAGAATCCGGCGATGTGCTTTCATCCCCAGCGCCCGGATATCTGCTTTAGCACCGATATCCGCCAGGGGGTTTTCGATGCCGGAACGGTGGTCTACTGGGCGCTGCAAATTCTCGCCTGGCTGGGCTTCAATACGATCCTGGTGAGCGGCCTGGATATGACCAACTTTAACCAGCCGCGATTCTACGAAACACAACAAGAAAAATTGCCTTCATATCTGGCAACGAAAGTGGATACCCTCGTCATGCCCTCCTTTGCGCATGCCGCGCAGGTACTGCAGCAACGCCAGATCCGGGTAATTAATTTTTCTCCAGAAAGCGCTGTGCCGGACACTATCTTCGAAAAGGTTGCGTTTAATGAGTACTTTAAAAGTGAGTAATTTCGCCAGACAGGGTTACTCGATTGTCTTTCCTTTGTTTTTATTTTTTAGCGCGATTTTTTGTATGTCCACCCGGACCAATAACCTGCTGCATTTATCGATCCTGCTGCTGTTGCTATCGCTGGTTCGCCAGGAAAACCGCCAGGCGCTGGCCGGGGTGTTACGCGAACAGTGGCAGACCTGGACGCTGCTGGCGGTCTTCTTTATTTATTACGCCCTCAGTAACCTGTGGGGCCATACGCCACAGCATATTGACTCGCCGATCACCCACGGCGTGTATCTGACCGGCTATCTGTTACTGATGGCGTTGCTGCTCAGCGACGAACGAACCCGCCGCCTGGCGATGCTGGCGGTGGTTGGCGGGATCACCGTGCTCTCACTGTGGACGCTGATTATCGACCACACGCTGGTTCTCACTGAACGTGCGGTCTCCCCCGAGAACCCTGGACCAACGAACGTTATCGACCTTGCCGGCTACTGCGGCATCGGCATTTTAATCTGCGGCATGTTACTGAAAGAAAAAGCCAGCCACTGGCTCTATCTGCCGGTCGCCATCATGCTGGTCATGATGCTACTGACCCAAAGCCGCGGGCCAATCATCGCCCTGGTGCTGGCGGTCGGTTGTACGCTGCACCTGCACGTCTTTACCCGCCGTAACCTGCTGATCGCCGCTGCGCTGGCCGTGCTGGTAGCGCTGCTTTTGGTCGTAACACCGGTGGGCGATATGCTGCTCGCCCGTTTCGAGGAGCTGGGCACCCAAAGTGGGCTGCGCCTGAGTATCTGGCACCATACGCTGTCGGAGATGGCCAGCCAGCCGTGGCTGGGGCGCGGTTTCAGCTATGAACTGGACTTCATCAACTACAGCGGCGAGCACATCACTACCACCCACAGCGTGTATATGGGTGCCCTGCTGAAAGGCGGCATCGTGGGCTTACTGCTGCTGCTGGCGGTCATTGCCTGCGGGCTATGGCAGGCGTGGCGCAAGCGCCGCACCGACAGCCGCTACAGTCTGGCGATCCTGTTTTACGCGCTGGTGTTTATGGCCTCTCAGGGGATGTTTATCATCAGCAATCCCCGGGAGACCTGGGTGCTGTTCTGGCTGCCGCTGGGCATTGCGCTCAGCAAAGGGCTGGCGGAAAAACGCTAATAAATAGGGCCGTCAGCGGCCCTTTTTATATTAACCTCTCGATTAACTGCGGGCGGCGACCAGCCGGTCGGCCTCTTCCTGAATCACGGGCCACACCGACTCAATCGCCACATCGGCGACATTTGCCTCTTCACAGACGATCTGTTTCGCCTTGTCATAGCCCGGCGCCCAGATGTGATAGCCGGGCAGCCCGGTATCTTTGAGTTTGCGTTTGTTATAGACCGCCACCATCGGCTTATCGAAGGCCCGGGCAATATGCACGATCGAGGTGTCCGGCGTAATGACTAAATCACAACTGCGGATCACTTCGACAGCGGAATTGATGGTGCTGTCGGCGATGTACAGTGCCATATCCAGTCCCAGCTGGCGGATTTTTTCACTGCGCCCCACCATCACGATACAGACCCGGTAAGGCAGAGCATGTAGCCGCTCAACCAGGGTCGCCACCTGGTGGCGACAGAAGTCTTTATCCTCGGACGCGGTAAAAGGGTTAATGGCAATACGCAGTTCGACCTCTCCGGCCTGGGAAAGCAAGCGGGCTACTTTCTCCCGCTCATGGCGGCAGCCGGGGAGATGATAGTGATACGGGTGGTCGTCAACGATGCCAAACAGCTTCACTACCTGTTTATAGCGCTGGGAAATATGGCTGTTGCTGTCAAAAAAAGCGATCGAATGATCGTAAAGTTTATATTGATCTTTATTAAAGCCAATCACGCTGGTCGCGCGTAAATCGGCGAGTAATTTAAAGCGTTCATAGCTGGTGACGTCATCAAAATCGATAACCGCATCAAAGCCCACCGCCCTTAAAACATTTAAGGACATGCGCGGCCGATATAAATATACTTGTTGAATGAATTCTGAGCCTGCTAATATTTCGCAGCATATTGGTCCGGTTAACACCGAAACCTGATATCCCCGTTCAGCCAGTATTCTGGCGCAGCCGGTCGTAACCACCATATCACCGACTTTATCGTCCAGACGCAATAGCAGTACGCGGTGCACAGGCGCCGGGTCAAAGGCTTTACGCGCCGGCTTATTTCTGTATCGATAGTTAATTAAATTAAATTTAATGCCGCGGAAAAAAGCATTCTTTTTCCGCGTTAATTGTTTAAGGATACGCATACGGTACCTTGAGCTGTGTTAGCGCTGTGTGATTTTCCGCTGGTAATATTCTGCCAACGTCATTCCCTTTACCTGCGGCGCCAGCCAGCTAAAAAAGGCTTCAAGGTCAGCGTATAAACGCTCAATATCCCGTTCATTCTGGAACGTGGGGCTGCCGCCGGGCATATACTCTGAAGAGTGGAGCATATATTCCACGTAGTCATTGCCCTGCGTCAACGTTTGTTCGACGACTTTTTTCATCGTCTCCACGTTGCCGCCCATCGGACGCAGCCAGTGCACGGAGGGAGAACGCACTTTGCCACGCAGCCGATCGTAACCCTGCTTCACGCTGTTCATCCACGCTGAGTGCTTGTACTGAATGCTCATCGGCACTTCCAGCAGCGGAGAGTGGCCTTCGCGGCTGATATCATTTTCATCGAGGAAATAGGCATGCTGCGGGAAGCGGCGATAATCGGTCCCGCCATCGCCCTGCGGCGCCCCCTTGGCGGTCTTCCAGTTCACCCGCGGGGTCACCGAGCAATCCACCTGATACCCGTACTCCACCAGCAGACGCGCATAGCGCTCGTCAAACGCCCAGCGCCCGGCGCGATGGCTGACCATTTTGGTCTGGAAGGTGTCCTCCAGCAGACGCGTCATATAGTCGACCTTCTCACGCATCATGGCATCGCTGTATTCAATAAGATAAGGCTTATGTCGCCAGTCATCGGCGGTCAGCGGCTCGGTCGGCGGGCTGTTCCACGCATGCAGATGCATGCCGATTTCCGCGGTGCCGCGGGCAATCACGTCTCTGGCAAATTCGATATAAAAAGGGTCGATGGCCATTTCATAATTGGTCAAATAGACCGGTTTAAAGCCATACTTTTCGCAAAGCTGCTGAAAACGCGGGAGATAGCGCGCATTCTCGGTGGTGATACTGTCATGTTTTTGCCAGAGGTTATCGCCCTCTGTATCAATCGTGATGAGAAATGCGGGATTGTGCACGAAAACGTCCTCAGGCCATACGTATCGGGTCATGGTAGAGCAATACAACGCTTCTCTCAATCTGTCTGATCCCCTAGAATCGGAACCCTTATCCTGGATGAAGAACAGAGTATGACGCCTGAAACCCTCTCCCGCGGCCCGTTGAACCCGGCGCGGATCCTGGTCATTAAGCTGCGCCATCATGGCGACATGCTGCTGATCACGCCGCTTATTCACGCGCTGAAACAGCAGTATCCCGCCGCCAGCGTGGATGTGCTGCTGTATGAAGAGACCCGCGATATGCTCGCTGCCAACCCTGATATCCACCATATTTATGGTCTCGATCGCCGCTGGAAAAAGCAGGGAAAAAGGCATCAGCTAAAGATGCAATGGCAGCTCATTCAGACGCTGCGCCAGCAGCGATACGATATGGTGCTTAACCTTGCTGACCAGTGGCCGAGCGCGGTCATCAGCAAACTGACCGGCGCCGCGACGCGGATCGGTTTTGATTTCCCAAAGCGCCGCCACCCGTTCTGGCGCTACTGCCACACCGCGCTGGCCTCAACCCAACAGCACAACCAGCTGCATACGGTACAGCAGAATCTCTCTATTCTCGCTCCACTTGGTATCCAGCTGCACGACGCGCCGGCGCGGATGGGCTACAGCGAAGCAGACTGGGCCACCAGCCGCGCCCTGCTGCCAGAGGAGTTCCGGGAAAACTACATCGTCATCCAGCCGACGTCGCGCTGGTTCTTTAAATGCTGGCGCGAAGATCGTATGAGTGCGCTGATCAACGCGCTATCCGCCGAGGGGTACGCGGTGGTGCTTACCTCCGGCCCCGATGATAGAGAGAAGAAGATGGTGGATACCATCATCGCCGGCTGTCCGCAGGCGCGACTGCACTCTTTAGCCGGCCAGTTAACGCTGCGCCAGCTGGCAGCAGTGATCGATCATGCCCGGTTGTTTATCGGCGTCGACTCGGTGCCGATGCATATGGCTGCGGCTCTTGGCACTCCGCTGGTCGCCCTGTTCGGCCCCTCGAAGCTGACCTTCTGGCGTCCGTGGCAGGCGAAAGGCGAGGTGATCTGGGCCGGCGACTTCGGTCCGCTGCCCGATCCGGACGCTATCAACACCAACACCGACGAACGTTATCTCGATTTAATTCCTACCGACGCCGTGATCGCGGCGGCGAAAAAGGTACTGGCATGAGTAAATTCAGGCTGGCTCTGGTGCGGCAGAAGTACCGCCCGGACGGCGGCGCAGAACGGTTTGTCTCCCGCGCGCTGGAAGCCCTCGACAGCAGTCATCTGCAGCTGAACGTCATCACCCGCGAATGGCAGGGGCCGGTGAAACCGGACTGGCAGATCCATATCTGTAACCCACGTAAGTGGGGGCGCATCAGCCGCGAGCGCGGCTTTGCCAACGCCGCGCGTGCGCTGTGGCAGCGTGAGTCTTTTGACCTGGTGCAGAGCCATGAACGTATTCCCGGCTGCGATCTCTACCGCGCTGGCGACGGCGTTCATCGCCGCTGGCTGCAACAGCGCTCGCGCATTTTACCGGCCTGGAAAAGCCGCCTGCTGTTCGCCGACCGTTACCACCGCTACGTCATGCAGGCGGAGCGCGAGATGTATGAAGACTCACACCTGCGCGGGGTGATCTGCAACGCCGAGATGATCAAGCGCGAAATTATCGAAGACTTTGGCCTGCCGGCGGACAAGATCCACGTTATTTACAACGCCATTGACAACCAGCGCTTCCTGCCGCCGGACGAAGAGACCTTTGCCGCCTTACGCGCCAAATGGCAGCTGCCGCTGCAGGCGACCTGCCTGATTTACGTCGGCTCCGGCTTTGAGCGTAAAGGGCTGGCGGCGGCAATCCGCGCCATCGCTCCCACCGATCGCTATCTGCTGGTGGTCGGCAAAGATAAGGATCAGCCGCGCTATCAGGCGCTGGCGAAGAGCCTCGGCTGCGAAGCGCGGGTGCGCTTCTTCGGCATGCAGTCGGAAACGCTGCCCTTCTATCAGATGGCCGATGGTCTGCTGCTGCCGACCCTCTACGATCCGTTCCCCAACGTGATCCTCGAAGCGATGGCCTGCGGTCTGCCGGTGATCACCACCACCGGCTGCGGCGGGGCGGAGTTTATCGTCGAGGGGCACAACGGTTACGTCTGCGATGCCCTGGATATCCCGGCGCTGCAGCAGGCGGTGATGGCCCTGCCGCCGCGCGCGCTGGGCTCCGCGGAAGGCGGCCACGCCCGCGAGCGTATTATGGACTGCACCAGCGAGCGCCTCTCAACCCAGCTGCTTTCTCTTTATCAGGATCTGGTGAAATAACGATGCGCATCTTATTTGTGATTGACGGTTTAGCCGGCGGCGGCGCGGAAAAAGTGGTCCTGACCCTGGCGGCACAGTTCCTGCGCGACGGCGATCGGGTGTCGCTCATTTCGCTGCGCGACGTCTGCGAGTATCCGTTGCCCGAGGGGCTCGACTACCAGGTGGTGACCGATCGTTGCCGTAAACCGTGGCGCAAGCTGACCGAGCTGTCCCGCCGCGCCCGCCAGCTGGACGCCGCGGTCATCCGGGCCGAACAGCAGGGGCAATTTGACCTTGTGCTCTCCAACCTGCACAAAACCGACCGCATCGTCGCCCGCAGCCGGGCACTGCGCGAGCGTAACGTCTGGTTCTGCCTGCACGGCGTCTTCTCTGCCTCCTACCTCGGACATCGCACCGGCTTTGACCGCTGGATGAAGCAGCAGAAGATTAAGCGAATTTACCAGGGTCGCAACGTGGTGACGGTTTCCGACGCCGTGGGGCGCGATCTGGTTGAAGCCTTCGCCCTGCGTCCGGCGCAGCTGAAGACTATCTACAACCCCTTCGATATCACTGCCCTGCGAGCTGAGGCGGAAGCCGACAGCGAGCGCCCGGCCGGTGACTATCTGATTCACGTCGGCCGCTTCCATCCGGGCAAACGCCACGACCGCCTGCTCGTAGCCTATGCGCAAAGCGGCATCGACGCACCGCTGGTGCTGTTAGGCCAGGGAAAACCGGAGCAAGAGCAGCGCCTGCGCCAGCTGGCGAAAACGCTGCAGATTGAGGACCGGGTGTGGTTCAAAGGCTTTCAGAAAAACCCCTTACCGTGGATCAAAGGCGCGCGGATGCTGGTTTTGAGCTCGGATAGCGAAGGATTCGGCAATGTGGTGGTGGAGGCGCTGCTGTTGCATACGCCGGTCGCCAGCACCCGCTGCCCCGGCGGCGTCACCGAGATCCTCACCGGCGAACTTGCCCGCGGTCTGGCGGATCTGACCAGTCCGGCGCTGGCTCAGACGATGCAAAGCATTTACCATAACCCGCCGGCCATCGACGATGCCGCGCTGGAAAAATTCAGCGTCGTGTCCATTTGTCAGCAGTACCGTCAGCTGCAGCGCACCTGACGCCGTTAGTTAACCAGGATCGAAGATTTATGAGTCAAACGCCTTTATTGAGCATCGTGGCTGCCGTCTACAACGGTGAGAAATTTCTTGCGCAATTCTTTGAGTGCCTTGAACAGCAGCAGCTGGACAGCTATGAACTGATCCTGGTGAACGATGGTTCGACGGACAACAGCCTGGCGGTGATCGCTGAATGGCGGGATCGGCTGCAGAATGTCCAGGTGCTGGAGCAGGAAAACCAGGGCGTCTCGGTCGCGCGCAATACCGGCCTCGCCGCCGCCCGCGGCAAATATCTGGCGTTTCCGGATATCGACGACAAACTCTATCCAGGCATGTATCGCACGCTGCTGGAGATGGCCGAGAAAGAACATCTCGATATCGCCACCTGCAACGGCACCTATGTGTACGAAAAGCGCCGCGAGAGCCACCCGATTTTCCCGCTGGATCGCCTGCCCTCAACCGGCGTGCTGCCGGGCCATGTCTGGCTTAAGCAGGCCCTGGACTCGCGGAAGTTTCTGCACGTCACCTGGCTCAATATTTATCGCCACGACTTTATCCGCCAGCACAACTTCCATTTCGAGCCTGGCCTGCGCCATCAGGATATCCCATGGACCACAGAGGCGCTGCTGGCTGCGGAGCGCGTGCAGTACACCAGTCAGCAGTTCTATGATTACTACATTCACTCTGAGTCGGTATCGCATAAGCCGGACAACGACGACACGCTGATGCGTTCGGCGCGCCATTACATGAAAATTCTGGAGATGCTGGAGGCGATCAACCAGCGCTACCCGGATAAAGTGCGCCATATCGCCGCCTGTCGCTGGCAGATTGCCAAAGAAGGCCTGGGGATCATCCATACCTTCGACAGCATGAAAGATGAGTCGAAAAAGCATGTTATTATTAACGAATTCTTCGATCGCGGTATCTGGCGGTTAATCTGGAAAAACGCCTGTACTTTCCGTTTACGCTGGCGCCTGGGACGCCGCTATCTGCGTATTAAGCGTTATCGCCACGCGGGATAGACCAAAAACCCGCTGTTTCCGCCAAAGAGATAGCTTTACGCGGGCGAAATGCTTAGAATTTGCCCGCCAAAACAGAGAACGGATAAATAGTTTGGAATTGCTTTATACCACCCTACTTTACCTTATTCAGCCGCTGGTGTGGCTGCGGCTGCTGCTGCGTAGCCGTAAGGCTCCTGCCTACCGTAAACGCTGGGCGGAACGCTATGGCTACTGTCAGAACAAGGTAGAGCCGGATGGCATTCTGCTGCACTCCGTTTCCGTCGGCGAGACCTTAGCCGCCATTCCGCTGGTTCGCGCCCTGCGCCACCGCTACCCTTCTCTGCCGATCACTGTCACCACAATGACGCCGACCGGCTCCGAGCGCGCCATGTCGGCGTTCGGCAAAGATGTTCATCACGTCTATCTGCCCTACGATCTGCCTGGCGCCATGAACCGTTTCCTGAACACCGTTCAGCCGAAGCTGGTGATCGTTATGGAGACCGAGCTGTGGCCAAATATGGTGGCCGCGCTGCATAAGCGTAAGATCCCGCTGGTGATTGCCAACGCGCGCCTGTCCGAACGTTCCGCTAAAGGCTATGCCAAACTGGGCGGCTTTATGCGCCGCCTGTTAAGCCGCATTACGCTTATCGCGGCGCAGAACGAAGAAGATGGTAACCGCTTCCTCTCGCTGGGGCTGAAGCGCAACCAGCTGGCGGTCACCGGTAGCCTGAAATTCGATATCTCGGTCACGCCTGAGCTGGCGGCCCGGGCGGTGACGCTGCGCCGGCAATGGGCGCCGCATCGTAAAGTCTGGATCGCCACCAGCACCCACGACGGCGAAGAGCAAATCATCCTGCAGGCGCATAAAAAGCTGCTGGAGACCTTCCCGAACCTGCTGCTGATCCTTGTGCCCCGGCATCCGGAGCGCTTCCCCGACGCGCGTGAGATGGTGCAAAAGGCCGGAATGAGCTTCACCCTGCGCAGCACCGGCGAGATCCCTTCTTCCAGTACCCAGGTGGTGATTGGCGATACCATGGGCGAACTGATGCTGCTCTACGGCATTGCCGACCTCGCCTTCGTCGGCGGCAGCCTGGTGGAGCGCGGCGGCCATAACCCGCTCGAGCCGGCGGCGCACGCCATTCCGGTGCTGATGGGGCCGCACACCTTCAACTTCAAAGATATCTGCGCCAAGCTGCAGCAGGACGATGGCCTGATTACCGTTACCGACGCCGACTCGCTGGTCAGAGAGGTGTCCACGCTCCTCACTGATGAAGACTACCGTCTGTGGTATGGCCGTCACGCGGTGGAAGTACTGCATCAAAACCAGGGCGCGCTGTCGCGTCTGCTACAGTTACTGCAACCCTACCTGCCGCAGCGGAGTCATTAATGTCGAACCGGCTTTCCGTGGTGATGATCGCCAAAAATGCAGCCGATCTGCTGCCGGATTGTCTCGACTCCGTTAGCTGGGCGGATGAAATTATCGTCCTCGACTCCGGCAGTACCGACAATACCGTCGAGCTGGCCCGTCGTCTCGGCGCCCAGGTCTATACCCATACCGACTGGCGAGGCTATGGCATTCAGCGCCAGCGCGCGCAGGACTATGCCACCGGCGACTGGGTGTTGATGATCGATACCGATGAGCGCGTCACGCCTGAACTCAGGCAGGCTATTCTCAAGGTGCTGGCAGCGCCGCAGCGCGGCGCTATCTACAGCATCGCTCGCCGCAACTATTTCCTGGGACGCTTTATGCGCCACAGCGGCTGGTATCCCGATCGCGTCCTGCGCCTGTACGAACGCGCCCGTTACCGCTATAACGATAATCTGGTCCATGAATCGCTGGATAGCCTTGGCGCCGAGGTTATTCCGCTGACCGGCGATCTCCTGCACTTGACCTGCCGCGACTTTGCGGGCTTCCAGCAAAAACAGCTGGCGTATGCCGCCGCGTGGGCGCTTGAGCGCCACCGCAAGGGCAAGAAGACCTCGATGGCAGGGATTTTCAGCCATACGCTGGGCGCGTTTCTCAAGACGCTGCTGCTGCGCGGTGGGGTGCTGGACGGTAAGCAGGGCTGGTTACTGGCGATGGTCAATGCCCAGTATACGTTTACAAAATATACCGAGCTGTGGGCGCTGAACCACGGCTACTCGGAGAAAGAGTCATCATGAGCACAAAAGCGATCTATCCGGGTACCTTCGATCCCATCACCAACGGCCATATCGATATTGTCACCCGCGCGGCGAGCATGTTCGATAAAGTGGTGCTGGCTATCGCCGCCAGCCCGAGCAAAAAGCCGATGTTCAGCCTTGATGAACGCATTGCGCTGGCGGAGCAGGCGACGGCCCATCTGGTGAACGTCCAGGTGGTCGGCTTTAGCGATCTGATGGCCAATTTCGCCCGCGCGCAGCAGGCCAATATTCTCATTCGCGGCCTGCGGGCGGTGGCGGATTTTGAGTACGAGATGCAGCTGGCCCATATGAACCGCCATCTGATGCCAACGCTGGAGAGCGTGTTTCTGATGCCGTGCAAAGAGTGGTCGTTTATCTCTTCCTCACTGGTGAAGGAAGTGGCGCGCCATCAGGGTGATGTTTCTCACTTCCTGCCAGCGAACGTCCATCAGGCGCTGCTGAATAAGCTGAAGTAACCTATCAGCTGCTCTGTCCCCGTCTGTGTGCCAGGTGGCGCTACGCTTACCTGGTACACAAACGTTCGTGTTCCTGAGACTACTTCTGACACTGGCGGCAATAAAAAGTCGCCCGCTGGGCATGTTTGGTCCCGACGACCGGCGTACCGCAGATCCGGCATGGCTCGCCCTTGCGGCCATAGACCTGCAGCTCCTGGGCAAAATAGCCCGGCTTGCCATCGCTTTGCAGGAAATCCTTCAGCGTAGTGCCGCCCTGCTCTATCGAACGCAGCAGGACCAGCTTGATCACCTTCACCAGTTGCTCGCACTCGTCCCGCGACAGCGAGGACGCCAACCGGTCAGGATGGATCCCGGCGGAGAACAGCGATTCACTGGCGTAGATATTGCCGACCCCCACTACCAGCTTGTTATCCATCAGCCAGGGTTTGATCGCAGTTTTCTTCTTCGCGCATTTTTGCTGGAGATAGTCAGCGTTAAATTCATCGCTGAGCGGCTCCGGGCCAAGATGCGCCAGTACCGGATGGCCTTCCAGCGTTTTGGTCCACAGCCAGGCGCCAAAGCGACGCGGATCGGTGTAGCGCAGCACCTTGCCATTACTCATGACCAGGTCAACGTGATCGTGTTTTTCAGCAGGCAGCTCTTCGCTCAGGATGCGCAGGCTCCCCGACATCCCAAGATGGACGATGATCCAGCCGTCCGGCAGCTCCAGAAGCAGGTATTTGGCGCGGCGACGCACGCTGAGAACCGGAACGTCGCTCAGGCGATAAATCTCTTCGGAAACCGGCCAGCGCAGCCGTCCGTTGCGCACGACGGCGTGCAGAATGGTTGCGCCAACCAGGTGCGGCTCGATGCCGCGGCGGCTGGTTTCAACCTCTGGTAATTCAGGCATGATTTTCCTCATCAACTTAGGCAGGCGCCACTATTTTACCTCGTTCAGGAGGCAGCGACGCGATTAGTGGAGAAAATTCACGCCAACGGTTATGCGCCTCGCATCAGGCAGCGGCTTAAAGTTCCAGCGCCACAGCATATCGACCGCCTGCGCATCATACTGTTCCACTGCGCTGCTTTTGCTGACGAGTACCAGCGTCGGCATGCCTGTGTCATCGATATCAACGGTCAGTTCTACCCGCTGTCCGTCCGGCAGCTGCGGCGCTTTCCACTCCACGTTGAAGAGAGCAGCATTCAACACCTCATCCCGATCGATATCAACCGTCATGCGCTGCGCGGGATCCAGGGGGGCGACGGCTTCCTGACGATCCAGTTTTTCACTGGCGGGTAAGATCTCCGCGGCCTTTGCCGTATTCTCTCCTTTCGCTCTTTCCCCGAGGATATCGCCATAGTCGGCGTAGACTTTTGCCGAAAGAATCGCCTTACGTGGCCCCATGCCAACCCGCATCAGCAGCTTCGTTTTGATATTCTCTATTTTCTGCTCGGTATCCTCGGTGAACGGCTGTAGCAGCATGGAAGCGATCATCGCGCCCATGTACAGCTCAGGATCGCGATCGGCCCACACGCTCCCCCAGGCCATCCACACCTGCGGATCCTCTGGCGCCAGCGCCAGCAGCTGCGACCATGTGGCCCGCTTCTTCTCAAAGGAAGCGTAACTTTTTCTGAAGGCCAGATCTTTCAGTAGCGGCGCGTAGTACGGGTGCGTATCCACCAGGGCTTCCATCGCCTGCGTCATTTCAGTAAAGCTTTCTATTCTGCCTTTGGTCGTTTTATCCCGTTTTTTGAGGTAGATAAGCTGTAACTGACGCGCCTCTTCCGCGCTCAGTTTCTGTTGCGGAAACAGTGTTTTCATTCGCGTAAATTGCGCAATCATCTCCTTGCTGGCGCTTTCCATCGCCGTTTTATTATGGCGAGCGGCCAGCCGGGGGGGGGGGGGGGGCCCCGCCCCCCCCCCCCCCCAAAAAAAAAAACCCCCCTCAATAAATATAA
>NZ_JBMAXV010000029.1:0-74590 GCF_048589245.1 Klebsiella sp. 10982 | reverse complement strand
ACAAAAAAACTTTCCAACCGTCTCTTTTTTCAACAACGCGGCGAGGAAAGTCGCAAAAAACCACCGTTTTGCCGTTTTAACCGACGAAACGAGGCACCTGGTGGCATACTGTTAGAGTAGAGAAAAGAAAGGAACGGCATTTATGTCTTTAAGCGCACAGCAGCTGGCGGCACAAAAGAACATCTCCTGGGTACTGGCCGAGAAGCTTGCCCAAAAAATCCTGACTGGCGAATATCAGCCGGAAAGCATTCTTCCCGGTGAAATGGAGTTGGGGGAGCAGTTTGGCGTAAGTCGTACTGCCGTCCGTGAAGCGGTGAAGACGCTCACGGCGAAAGGCATGTTGTTGCCCCGTCCTCGCATTGGCACCCGGGTGATGCCTCGCAGTAGCTGGAACTTCCTTGATAAAGAGTTGCTCTCCTGGTGGCTAACAGAAGATAACTTTGAAGAGGTGGTGAGCCACTTTCTTGTCATGCGCAGCAGCCTGGAGCCTCAGGCCTGTTTTCTGGCCGCCGCTCACGGTACCGCTGAACAGAAAGCGCAGCTCAATACCTTAATGGAAGAGATGATTGCCTTGAAACGTCATTTTCAGCGCGATCGCTGGATAGAAGTCGATATGGCCTGGCATGAACATATTTATGAAATGAGCGGTAATCCTTTCCTCAGCTCATTCGCCTCTCTGTTTCATTCGGTCTACCACACCTACTTCACATCAATTACGCAAAATGAAGTGGTGAAACTCGATCTCCACCAGGCGATTGTCGATGCCATTCTCAATAGTGATGCGCCTGGCGCCATGCTCGCCTGCCAGGCATTGTTGAACGCCCCTCACCCCGTAAATCAATAACAAGGAATTGGCATGAGCGGAAAAAAAGGGCGCAGCATGGCCGGCCTGCCGTGGATCGCGGCGATGGCCTTCTTTATGCAGGCGCTGGATGCAACCATTCTCAACACCGCCCTCCCGGCTATCGCCCATAGTCTTAACCGTTCTCCCTTAGCAATGCAGTCAGCCATTATCAGCTATACGCTGACGGTGGCGATGCTGATCCCGGTCAGCGGCTGGCTGGCCGATCGCTTCGGCACGCGCCGGGTCTTTATTATTGCTGTTAGCTTGTTCACTTTGGGGTCCCTCGCCTGCGCCCTCTCCAGTTCATTAATGGAGCTGGTCATTTTTCGGGTGATTCAGGGGATCGGCGGAGCGATGATGATGCCGGTGGCGAGGCTGGCGCTGCTGCGCGCCTATCCCCGCAGCGAACTGTTGCCGGTCCTCAACTTTGTCACCATGCCGGGACTGGTGGGACCGATTCTGGGCCCGGTACTCGGCGGGGTATTTGTCACCTGGGCCAGCTGGCATTGGATTTTCCTGATAAACATTCCCATCGGCGTGATTGGCATTCTGTACGCCCGTAAATACATGCCAAATTTCACAACGCCGCGCCGGCGCTTCGATGTAAGCGGTTTTCTGTTATTTGGCTTAAGCCTGGTACTGTTTTCCAGCGGTATTGAACTGTTTGGGGAAAAAATCGTGGCGACATGGTTGGCGCTGGCCGTAATTGCCGTCAGCCTGATACTGCTCCTGGCGTATGTTCGCCACGCGCGCCGCCATCCGGCGCCGCTGATCTCGCTCTCTTTATTTAAGACACATACGTTCTCGGTCGGCATCGCCGGCAACCTCGCCACACGGTTGGGTACCGGCTGTGTACCGTTTCTGATGCCGCTGATGCTGCAGGTTGGCTTCGGCTATCCGGCCATTATCGCCGGCTGTATGATTGCCCCTACCGCTATCGGCTCCATTATTGCGAAATCTACCGTTACCCAGGTGCTGCGCTGGTTTGGCTATCGTAAGACCCTGGTGGGGATCACGGTATTTATTGGCCTCATGATTGCTCAGTTCTCACTGCAGTCACCAGAGATGCCGCTGTGGATGCTTCTTCTGCCACTGTTTGTGCTGGGGATGGCGATGTCCACGCAGTTTACCTCGATGAATACCATTACGCTGGCCGATCTGACGGATGACAATGCCAGCAACGGCAACAGCCTGCTGGCGGTAACCCAGCAGCTTTCAATTAGTCTCGGGGTGGCCATCAGCGCAGCGGTGCTGCGCTTCTATGAAGGTTTTGACAACGCCAGCACGGTACAGCAGTTTCACTACACCTTTATTACCATGGGCGTGATAACCATCATATCGGCGCTAATGTTTATGCTGTTAAGAGCGAAAGATGGCCGCAACCTGATTAGCGAGCGGCACAAACGCTAAGCGGAACCGCGAACCACCAGCTCCGGCGTTAACTGAACGCGCTGCTGTTTTTGCTGCGGATCGGCCATTCGATGGATCAGCACATCGATGGCCAGTTCTCCCAGCTCATCTTTTGGCTGGTGAATGGTGGTCAACGGCGGCGTCATATAGCGTGCCAGTTCAATATCATCGTAGCCCACCAGCGCCATGTCCTGCGGAATGTGCAAACCGGCCTGGTACAACGCCTGATAAGCGCCAACCGCCATGGCATCGTTGCCGACAAACACCGCCTGCGGCCGCTGCGGCAAAGCCAGCAGCTGCTGCATCGCGCTAAACCCGCCGCCAAACTCAAAATCACTGGTCACCACGTATCCGTCGGCAACCGGCAGGCCGCAGCGCGCCATCGCAGCATGGTAACCTTCAAGGCGCAGACGCGCCGGGGTTTTATCCAGCGGGCCGGCAATACAGGCAATGCGCGAATGCCCCTGGTCAATCAGATACTGGGTCGCCATATCGCCGCCAAGCAGCGAGTTATCCTGAATCAGATCGCTATCGCCATCAAAGGGGGCCCAGTCCATCATGACCGTCGGTACCGACGGATAGCGCTGCATGATTTCCGGCGAGGGTTGATGGGTCTCTGTGCACAGCAGCAGTAATCCATCGACGCGTTTTTGCATCAGCGTCTCCAGATTGCGATTCATTCGCTGCTCATCACCTTCTGTATTACAGAGTACAAGACTATAACCCCGCTCAAAACAGCTGCGCTCCACGCCCCGCACCAGCTCCGAATAAAACGGATTGGTACTGGCGGTGATGAGCATGCCGATGGTACGGGTTTGATTAAGCTTGAGGCTACGCGCCAGCGCAGAGGGGGCGTAGTTGAGGCTTTTGATCGCGGCGTCTACTTTGGCGGTAATTGCCTCGCTGACAAAGCGGTCCTTATTGATGACGTGTGACACCGTCGATGTGGAAACGCCCGCGACGCGGGCCACATCTTTCATCGTAGCCAAGCATTACCCCTGTTGCGCTAAAAATTCATCAATCTCTGTGCGCCACGGCACGGACGGCTGCGCGCCTTTGCG
Source organism: Klebsiella sp. 10982 (assembly GCF_048589245.1). NCBI lineage: Bacteria > Pseudomonadati > Pseudomonadota > Gammaproteobacteria > Enterobacterales > Enterobacteriaceae > Klebsiella > Klebsiella sp. 10982. Next base: position 71,275 of record NZ_JBMAXV010000029.1, on the reverse strand, counting down.
GGTCACGGCAATCGCCGCCGCGGCATGGGCAAAGCGGATCGCGTCTGGCAGGGAAGTCCCTTCCAGCAACGCGGTCACCAGCGCGCCGTTAAAGGTATCACCGGCCGCGATAGTATCAATGGCCTGCACCCGAAAGCCCGGGATCCGCCGGCTTTCGCCTTCGGCACTGAGCCAGACGCCGCGGCTGCCAAGGGTGATCATCACGGTGCCAATGCCCTTGGCATGCAACACCCCGGCGGCTTTTGCCGCATCCTCGTCGCTTTCAACGCGAATACCGGTCAGCTTTTCCGCTTCGGTTTCGTTAGGGGTAATGATATCCACCAGCGCCAGTAACTCGTCTGAGAGTTCACGCGCAGGCGCGGGATTCAGCACCACGGTGGTCTGATGGTGATGGGCGATTTTCGCCGCTGCCAGCACGCTCTCCAGCGGTGACTCCAGCTGCATTAACAATGCCTGAGCGCTGGCGATACGTTCTTTTTCCGCCTCCACCTGAGCGACGGAAAGCGCCGCATTGGCGCCGGCATGAATACCGATGACATTCTCACCTTCGGCGTTAACGAAGATTAACGCCACGCCGGTCGCTTCCCCGGCGACCGCGCGCACAGGCGCCACGTCGATTTTATCGCTCGCCAGCTGGCAACGGATACGCTCGCCAATATCGTCATCGCCAGTACAGGCGATAAACGCGATATCCGCTCCGCTGCGCCCGGCGGCCACCGCCTGGTTGGCCCCTTTACCACCGAACGCCACCTGATAATGGTGGCCGGTGACGGTCTCACCCGGCGTCGGGAAAGCGTCAAGGTTAAGAATGTGATCGGCATTGATACTGCCAAGGACGACAAGTTTGCCTGCAGTTTTCATCGTTTCGGTTCCCGGGAAAGCGCGCCACCGGGATCCGGTGGCGCATGCCCTGCTTTTCTTTTTTTATATTGTCCCTCGGACTGTTGCCAGTCCGAATCGCATATTACTGCTTAACGACCAGTTTCAGCTCAACCGGGTAGTTAGCCTCCACTTTTTCGCCCTTCAGTACCTTATCGGCAGTCTCAACGCCTTTCGCGCCGATCTGCTCCGGCAACTGTGCGACGGTCGCCGCCAGTTTGCCACTGTTTACTGCTTTTTCGCCATCCGGAGTGCCGTCAAATCCAACCACCATCACATCGGACTTGCCTGCGGTCTGCAGCGCGCGCAGGGCGCCCAGCGCCATTTCATCATTTTGCGCGAACACTGCCTGAACGTCAGGATGTGCGGTCAGCAGGTTCTGCATCACGTTCAACCCCTTGGTACGGTCGAAATCAGCCGGCTGGCTGGCCAGGACGTTGAACTTGTGCGCCGCCACAGCCTGTTTGAAGCCTTCGCCGCGCTCGCGCGCCGCAGAAGTCCCGGCAATGCCCTGCAGCTCAATGACTTTCGCACTTTCACCCACTTTTTTCGCGATGTAATCGCCAGCCATTTTTCCGCCCTGCACGTTGTCAGACGCAATGTGGCTCACGACATCGCCTTTTGTCGCCTGACGGTCAAGGGTGATGACCGGGATTTTCGCCTGGTTTGCCATCTTCACGGCGTTGCCGACAGCATCAGAGTCGGTTGGGTTGATCAGCAGCAGCTTGGCGCCGCGCACCGTTAAATCCTGGACGTTCGCCAGCTCTTTCGCCGGGTTGTTCTGGGAATCCAGCACCACCAGGTTGTAGCCCAGCTTGTCAGCTTCTTTTTGCGCGCCGTCTTTCAGCGACACGAAGAACGGGTTGTTGAGGGTAGAGATAACCAGAGCGATGGTGTCTTTGGCCATCGCGTTCGCGCTAACGGTCGCACTTAGCGCAACAGCAGAGACCAGGGTCGCCAGTTTTTTCATATTCATAGTTAAGATGTCCTGTAGAGTTCTCAGTTACTGCTTTTTGTTATCTACCAGTACCGCCAGCAAGATCACCACCGCTTTAACGATCATCTGGTAATAGGAAGAAACGCCTAAAAGATTAAGACCATTATTCAGGAAGCCGAGGATCAGCGCGCCTATCAGGGTGCCGACAATCCGCCCTTTGCCACCCGCCAGGCTGGTGCCGCCGAGCACCACCGCCGCAATGGCATCCAGCTCATAGCCTGTCCCGGCCGTCGGCTGCGCAGAGGAGAGGCGCGCCACTTCGATGATCCCGGCCAGCGACGCCAACATACCGCACAAGGCGTAGACGATAATTTTGACTTTATTGACGCTGATCCCGGACAGACGCGTCGCCGCTTCATTACCACCCAGGGCGTAAATATATCGGCCCAGCCGAGTATGGTGCAGCATGTACCAGGCCGCCAGGAAGACAATCGCCATGATCCATACTGGCGTCGGGATCCCCAGCGGGCGCCCGATACCAAACCAGCCAAACAGATCGGCGTTATCGCTAAAGCCGGTGTTGATCGGACTGCCGTTGGTGTACACCATGGTTACGCCGCGCAGCAGCAGCATCATCACCAGAGTGGCGATGAAAGCCTGCACGCGGCCTTTCGCCACAATCACCCCGGTGACTGCGCCAATCGCCGCCCCCAATGCGAGGGCGGCAGCGACCGCCACCAGCGCATTCACCTCAATGCCAACGATCGACGCCGCCACTGCACCGGTGAGCGCCAGCAGGGAACCGACGGACAGGTCGATTCCCGAGGTCAGTATGACCAGCGTCATCCCTACCGCCATGATGGCGTTAACGGAGGTCTGTTGCAGGATATTGAACAGGTTATTGACGGTAAAAAAGTTGGGGCTCATGGTCGACACCACCGCGATCAGCACCAGCAGGGCAATCAGCGATTTTTGCTCCATCAGCCACGCTTTCGTGAAATAACGGCGACCAGTAACAGCCTGGGTAGTCATCTTTTTTACTCCTGATTCACACGGTTAAGCTTGCCCACAGCGGCAGCCATCAATACTTCCTGGGTGGCCTGCTCGCGTGTGAATTCACCGCCGAGATGCCCTTCATGCATCACTATGATGCGATCGCTCATGCCCAACACCTCCGGCATCTCGGAGGAGACCAGAATGATGCTCAGGCCATCGGCTTTGAACTGATTGATGAGCTGGTAGATCTCTTTCTTCGCCCCGACGTCGACGCCGCGGGTCGGTTCATCGAGGATCAGCACCTTTGGTCGGGTCATCAGCCCGCGGGCAATGGCGACCTTTTGCTGGTTGCCGCCGGAAAGCAGGCCGATCGCCTGCTCCATGGACGGCGTTTTCACGTTAAACAGCCGGATGAAATCACTCACCGCCTGCTGCTCATCTTTATGCTTGAGACTACCGCCCGCCCGGCTGAAGTAGCGCAGCGCGGTCAGGGACATGTTTTCTTTGACCGACATCCCGAGTACCAGGCCATCGCGCTTACGGTCTTCGGAGATATAGACAATACCGTTCGCCAGGCCATCCTGCGGCGAGCGGGTAACCACTTCATGGCCATCCAGCGTCACGGCGCCGCTGCTGCGCGGCAGCGCGCCGTACAGCACTTTCATCAGTTCAGTCCGCCCGGCGCCCATCAGCCCGGCAACGCCAAGGATTTCCCCCTGGCGCAGAGTAAAGGTCACGTTTTCCACACCCGGGCCGCAGAGATTATCGACCTTCAGGCGTATCGCGCCCGGCGCCTTATCGAGATGCGGATATTGATCTTCCAGCTTACGGCCAACCATCATTTCGATCAGTCGATCTTCATCCAGCGAGGAGACTTCGCGTTCGGCGATAAACTGCCCGTCGCGGAACACGGTGACGTCGTCGCAAATCTCAAAGATCTCTTTCATACGGTGGGAGATATAGACGATGCCGCGCCCCTGCGACTTCAGTTCGCGGATGACGCGGAACAACGATTCGGTTTCGGTATCGGTCAGCGCATCGGTCGGCTCATCCATAATGATGACCTTCGATTCAAAGCTCAGCACTTTGGCGATCTCCACCATTTGCTGATCGCCAATCGACAGATCGCCCACCAGCTTCTGGCTGTTAAAGCGTAAATTCAGCTTCGCCAGCAGCTTGTCGGCTTCGGCATACATCTGCTTCCAGTCGATTTTGCCAAAACGGTTCACGAACTCACGACCGAGGAAGATGTTCTCGGCGATCGTCAACTGCGGGATCAGGTTCAGTTCCTGGTGAATGATGCCGATCCCGGCTTCCTGGGAGGATTTTGGGCCATTAAAGGTGGTTTCTTTGCCCAACCATAATAAAGCGCCTGCATCGCGGGTATAGATCCCGGTCAGCACTTTCATCATGGTGGATTTACCAGCGCCATTCTCACCCACCAGCGCCATCACCCGGCCGGGGTAAACATTCAGTGAGGCACCGGAGAGCGCCTTGACGCCAGGGAACGCTTTATCGATCCCTTTCAGTTGCAATAAGGCTTCCATGACGGCGACCTCAGAACGTAACGCCGGCACAGAGAATGATATTCGCAAACGGGGAACACTCCCCGCTGCGAATTACCGCCTGACTGTCTGCGGTTTGTTTTTTGAACTGCTCATGACTGGTGTAACGAATTTCAATGGTATTTCCCTGGTGCTGCTGCAGCTGCTCAAGGTGGTTGAGCAACGTCGCGTGGAGCTGCGGATTATGGGTTTTAATCTCTTCCGCGATAACAGCCGCTTCAACCTGCATTTCCGTCGTCACCACTTCCAGTACCTGCATAAAGGAAGGTACGCCCTGGGTTAGCGCCATATCAATGCGCGTGCTGCTGCGGGGAACCGGTAATCCGGCATCGCAGACCACCAGCGTATCGGTGTGGCCCAGGCGGGAGATGACCGCGGAAATATCAGCGTTAAGTACGGTGCCTTTTTTCATTTTCTCTTTTGCTCCACTAGCGAAACGTTTCGCTAAAATAATTATTATCAATGTGTGAGCAGAAAACCATCACAAGAAGAGAGAAATGTGATCGCCATCGAAACGTTTCGCGAGGCAGAGACAGGACGTGACAGCCAGAGTGAGAAACAAAAAGCCCTTCGCAATGGGAGGGCTTTTTTGACATCAGATTTCGACCTGGGTCCCCAGCTCGATAACCCGGTTTGGCGGGATTTCAAACTGATCCGGCGCCCGCAGAGCGTTGCGCTGCAGCAGCAAATACAGTTTGCCGCGCAGACGCAGATACCATGGACGTTTGCCGATAATCAGCGACTCATGGGACATAAAGAATGAGGTTTCCATCATTCGACAGCTCAATCCTTCCAGACCGCAGCGGTGGAAGACCTCTTCGACGTTTGGCGTTTCGCGCCAGCCGTAGCTGGCCACCACCCGCCAGAACGACGGCGACAGTTGCTCAATCTGCACGCGGCGAACGTTATGCACATAAGGCGCATCTTCGGTACGCAGGGTCAGGAGGATCACTCGCTCATGCAGCACCTTGTTGTGTTTCAGGTTATGCAGCAGAGCAAACGGGATCACGTTCAGGGCGCGGGACATATAGACCGCGGTACCCGGCACGCGCACCGGCGGCGACTTCTCCAGCGAAGAGATCATCGCTTCCAGCGAGTTGCCATGCTCATGCATCCGGCGCAGCAGACGGAAACGCTCGCTTTTCCAGGTCGTCATCACCGTAAACATCACCATACCCAGCGATAACGGCAGCCAGCCGCCAGAGACAATCTTATCGAGGTTCGCCGAGAACAGCGGAATATCAATGCACAGGAAGGCCACCAGCATCAGGCCAACAAATAGCTTGTTCCAGTGCCAGTTTTTGCGCGCCACCGTTGCCGACAGAATGGAGGTCAGCACCATGGTGCCCGTTACCGCGATACCATACGCCGCCGCCAGGTTAGATGAGTGCTCGAAACTGACGATAACGATGACTACAGACACGTACAGCAGCCAGTTAATGAACGGAATATAGATCTGCCCGGACTCCATTTCCGAGGTGTGGATGATGCGCATCGGCGACAAATAGCCCAGACGCACTGCCTGACGGGTCAGAGAGAAGACCCCGGAGATCACCGCCTGCGAGGCGATAACCGTCGCCAGCGTGGCGATAATCAGCATCGGGATCAGAGCCCATTCCGGCGCCAACAGGAAGAACGGGTTTTTAATTGCTTCCGGGTGCTTGAGCAGCAGCGCACCCTGACCAAAATAGTTCAACACCAGCGAAGGCAGCACCACGGAGAACCAGGCGACGCGGATCGGTAATTTGCCGAAGTGACCCATATCGGCGTACAGCGCTTCCACCCCGGTAATCGACAGCACCACCGCGCCAAGCGCAATAAAGGAAACGGTCTTGTACTGCAGAAAGAAGTGCACTGCCCAGTAGGGATTCAGCGCCTGCAGAACTTCCGGGTTAGCGTAAATGCTGCGCGCGCCAAGCACCGCCAGCAGCAGGAACCAGACCAGCATAATCGGTGCAAACAGCTTACCGACCATCCCGGTGCCGTGCTTTTGGATCACAAACAGCAGGGTAAGCACGATAATGGAAATAGGGACAATCCAGGTATCCAGCTGTGGGGCGATAATTTCTAACCCCTCTATCGCCGACATAACGGAAATTGCCGGCGTAATCACCACTTCGCCATAGAAGAAACTGCCGCCGATCAGGCCGAGGATCACCAGCACGGAGGTCATTCTGGCCGAGGTATTGCGTCCGGCCAGCGACATCAGTGTTAAGATCCCGCCTTCCCCGGCGTTATCCGCCCGCATCACGAAGGTGATGTATTTAATTGATACGGTAAAGATTAACAGCCAGAAAATTAGCGACAAAAAGCCGAAAACGGCATCGCGCTCAACGCCAAAGCCAAACTGGCCTGACAGGCATTCGCGCAAGGTATACAGTGGACTGGTACCGATATCGCCGTACACCACGCCGATGGCCGCCAGCGTTAACGCCGGCAACGATTGTTTATTATCAGTGCTCATAGACTAGTCTTTTCGTTTATAAAACAAATGTGTGCCTAGTCCCTTGGCCCACAAAAAGCGCACAGTATGCACGATTATTTGCGAAATCGTACCCCTAACAGACACCATATTAACCTGGCTCAAAAAAAATAAATCGATTCTTCAGGCTATTACCGCCCCTGCTCTAACATCTATACTCGACCCAATAACGATACATGACAAAGCACGCAACTCAATTATGGCTCAAACACATTTACTGGCTGAAAGAATTTCCCGGCTCAGCGCGGCACTCGAAAAAGGACTCTTTGAACGCAGTCATGCGATACGCCTCTGCCTGCTGGCGGCGCTCAGCGGCGAGAGCGTTTTTTTGCTCGGCCCACCGGGGATCGCCAAAAGCCTGATTGCCCGCCGCCTCAAATTCGCCTTCCAGCAGGCGCGCGCTTTTGAATACTTGATGACCCGCTTCTCCACCCCGGAAGAAGTTTTTGGGCCACTGTCCATTCAGGCACTGAAGGATGAAGGCCGTTACGAACGTTTAACCGCCGGCTACCTGCCGGAAGCCGAAATCGTCTTTCTCGATGAAATATGGAAAGCGGGTCCGGCGATCCTCAACACCCTGCTGACGGCGATTAACGAACGTCACTTCCGCAATGGGGCGCACGAAGAGAAAATCCCGATGCGCCTGCTGGTGGCCGCGTCGAACGAACTCCCCGAAGCCGACAGCAGTCTGGAAGCGCTGTATGACCGAATGCTGATCCGTCTGTGGCTTGATAAAGTGCAGGATAAAGGTAATTTCCGTTCAATGCTGGTCAGCCAGCAGGATGAAAACAGCAATCCGGTCCCCAGCGCGCTGCAGGTTAGCGACGAAGAGTTTACCCAATGGCAGCAGCAGATCGGCAATATCAAACTGCCAGACGCGGTGTTTGAGCTGATATTCCAGCTCCGCCAGCAGCTGGATGCCCTGCCAAATGCGCCGTACGTCTCGGATCGCCGCTGGAAAAAGGCCATTCGCCTGCTGCAGGCCAGCGCCTTCTTCAGCGGGCGCGACAGCATCGCGCCGATAGATCTGATCCTGCTGAAAGATTGTCTGTGGCACAACGTCGAGAGCATGAACCTGATGTCGCAGCAGCTGGAAACGCTAATGACCTGTCACGCCTGGCAACAGCAGGCGATGCTGACGCGGCTGGGGGCCATTGTCCAGCGACGCATTCAGATCCAACAGCAGCAAAGCGACAAAACGGCGCTGAAGGTCACCCGCCTTGGCGGGATGTTTAGCCGCAAACCGCATTATGAATTGCCGGCGGAGATCCAGGGGACCACCCTGACGCTGCTGCTGCAGCAGCCGCTCAAACTTCACGATATGGAAGTGATCCACATTACTTTTGAACGCGAGGCGTTAGCCAACTGGCTGGAAAAGGGCGGTGAGATCCGCGGTAAGCTCAACGGGATCGGCTTTGCCCAACTGCTCAATATGGATGTCGACACCAGCCAGCACCTGGTCGTCCGCGACGTCAGCCTGCAGGGCTCACGCCTCGCGCTGCCCGGTAGCGCATCGCAGGAGAACATGCCGGCGGAAATTCGCCAACAGCTGGAGGCGCTCGATGATGAGTGGCACCAGCAACACAACCGCTTCAGCGAGCAGCAAAAGTGTCTGTTTATCCCGGTCGAGTGGCTGGGAAGAATTGAAGCCAGCCTGCAGGATGTCGGGGCGCAGATTAAACAGGCGAAGCAGCCATGACGCTCGATATGCTGAATGTCATGCTGGCAGTCAGCGAAGAGGGAATGATCGAGGAGATGCTGCTGGCGCTGCTGGCCTCTCCTCAGCTGGCGATTTTCTTTGAAAAATTTCCCCGGCTGAAAAATATCATCGCGGCGGATATTCCGCGCTGGCGGGAAGCCGTTCGCGCCCGTTTAAAAGAGGTTAACATCCCGCCGGATCTGGACGCCGAAGTGCAGACCTATCAGCAGGCTCAGCTGCTTTCTACCTCGCAGTTTATCGTCCAGCTTCCGCAGATCCTCGGCAAACTGCACCAGCTCCAGTCCCCTTTTGCCGCCCAGGCGCAGAAGCTGGTGGACGACAATGCCACCTTTACCCCAGCGCTGCATACGCTGTTTTTACAGCGCTGGCGCCTGAGCCTGGTGGTGCAAGCCACCAGCCTTAACCAGCAGCTGCTGGATGAGGAGCGTGACCAGTTGCTCAGTGAAGTCCAGGAACGCATGACGCTCAGCGGCCAGCTCGATCCGGTGCTGGCGGACAATGACACCGCCGCCGGACGCCTGTGGGACATGAGCGCTGGTGAACTCAAACGTGGCGACTATCAGCTGATCGTGCGCTATGGCGATTTTCTCAACCAGCAACCGGAGCTACTGCAGCTGGCGGAACAGCTGGGGCGTTCACGGGAAGCGAAATCCGTCCCGAAAAAAGACGCGCCGATGGAGACCTTCCGCAGCCTGGTACGCGAGCCGGCGACGGTGCCGGAACAGGTCGACGGACTCCAGCAAAGCGATGATATTCTGCGCCTGCTGCCGCCGGAGCTGGCGACGCTCGGCATCACGGAGCTGGAGTTTGAATTTTATCGCAAGCTGGTGGAGAAGCAGCTGCTCACTTACCGCCTGCACGGCGACGCCTGGCGCGAGAAAATCACCGAACGCCCGGTGACGCGCCAGGATTTTGATGAACAACCGCGCGGGCCGTTTATTGTCTGCGTCGACACCTCAGGATCGATGGGCGGTTTTAACGAACAGTGCGCCAAAGCTTTTTGTCTGGCCCTGATGCGCGTCGCGCTGGCCGATAACCGCCGCTGCTTTATTATGCTGTTCTCCAGCGAAGTGGTGCATTACGAGCTGACCAGCGAGAGCGGTTTGGAACAGGCGATCCGCTTCCTGAGCCAGCGCTTTCGCGGCGGCACGGATCTGGCCAGCTGTTTTCGCGCCATTATTGAACGTCTGCAAAACCCGCAATGGGTGGATGCCGATGCTGTCGTGATCTCTGACTTTATTGCCCAGCGGTTGCCGGATGAGGTGATTACTCAGGTGGGAGAGCTACAGCGCAAGCATCAGCACCGTTTTCACGCGGTGGCGATGTCGGTACATGGCAAGCCCGGTATCATGCGTATCTTCGATCATATCTGGCGCTTTGATACCGGGTTGCGTAGCCGCCTGCTGCGACGCTGGCGGCGCTAATCGTTACAGCAGCGCGGAAACGCTTTCGCGAACCTGCGCCGGCCAGACACCACACTGCACCTGGCCGATATGATCAAGCTGCAGCAGCAGCATCGTCAAACGTGACTGGCCAATGCCGCCGCCGATAGTCTGCGGCATCTCACCACGCAACAGCGCCTGGTGCCACTCCAGTTTCAGGCGATCTTCATCAGCAGTCAGCGCCAGCTGACGTTTCAGCGCTTCGGCGTCAACGCGGATCCCCATTGAAGAGATCTCAAACGCATCCTCCAGCACCGGGTTCCACACCAGGATATCGCCGTTCAGACCGGCAAAACCTTCAGCAACCTCTGTACTCCAGTCATCATAATCCGGCGCACGGACGTCGTGGCGCTTGCCATCAGACAGTTTTCCACCGATACCGATTAAGAAGACGGCGCCCAGCTCTTTGGCAATCGCCCGCTCGCGGCCTTTAGCATCGAGCTCCGGATAGCGGCTCAGCAGCTCCTGGCTGTGAACAAAATGGATCTGTTCCGGCAGGAACGGCGTCAGGCCAAACTCCTGGCTGACCGCCAGCTCGGTGGCTTTGATCCCGGCGTAGATCGCCTCGACGGTTGCCTTCAGGGTGCCAACGTGGCGCTCTTCATCCCCCATCACGCGCTCCCAGTCCCACTGGTCAACATACACGGAATGGATCGGCGTCAGACGGTCTTCATCGGGGCGAAGGGCCTTCATGTGCGTGTACAGCCCTTCGCCCGCGCTGAAGTCGTGTTGTCCCAGGGTTTGACGCTTCCACTTCGCCAGCGAATGAACCACTTCGAACTGAGCGTCGGGCAGTGTTTTCACTTTTACCTGAACCGCTTTTTCGCTGCCGGACAAGTTATCCTGCGTCCCGTCCCCCACGCGGCTTAAGATTGGCGCCTGGACTTCAATCAGGCCAAGCTTCTCTTCCAGCTGACGGGAAAAGTGGGATTTAACGAAACTGATCTGGCGTTGTTTTGCGATATATGCGGTTTTCATTTTTATGACTCCTGCGTCCTGTTGCCATTGATTAAGCAACAAAACAGGCCACCAATACAATAATCAATCAATAAAAAGCCACATCGACTTTTAATTCATCAAAATAAGGCGCTAAAATAGTAAGAACCCTCAAACTTCATAAGAAAAAGATATGGAAAATTATCAGATCGACAATCTGGACCGCGGCATTCTCGATGCGCTGATGGCCAACGCCCGTACTGCCTATGCGGAACTGGCCAAACAGTTCAGCGTCAGCCCGGGCACCATTCACGTACGCGTCGAAAAGATGAAGCAGGCGGGCATCATTACGGGGGCGCGCATTGACGTCAGCCCCAAGCAGCTGGGCTATGACGTCGGCTGTTTTATCGGCATTATCCTCAAGAGCGCCAAAGACTATCCTTCTGCCCTTGCCCGTCTGGAAAGTCTGGAGGAGGTGACCGAGGCTTACTACACCACCGGCCATTACAGCATCTTTATTAAGGTAATGTGTAAATCCATCGATGCCCTGCAGCAGGTACTTATCAACAAGATCCAAACAATCGATGAAATTCAGTCCACCGAAACCCTGATCGTGTTGCAGAACCCGATCATGCGCACCATCAAGCCCTGATCGCTTTTTTTAATCCCACATTTTTCCACAGGTAGATCCCAGCTCGCTCACAGCGTACAATACGCCACTCTGAACAGTTGAGCGGGCGATCAGCGATCTATGGCAGACATTACACTTATCAGCGGCAGCACCCTGGGCAGTGCGGAATATGTAGCAGAACATCTGGCGGAAAAGCTGGAAGAAGCGGGCTACAGCACTGACATCCAGCACGGTCCGCTGGTGGACGATCTGCAGGCGCAAGGGATCTGGTTAGTGATCTCTTCCACCCATGGCGCCGGGGATATTCCCGACAACCTGGTTCCCTTCTACGACGCGCTGCAGGAGAAGCAGGCCGATCTCTCCGCCGTGCGCTTTGGCGCCATCGGCATCGGCAGCCGCGAATACGACACCTTTTGCGGCGCGATCGATAAATTAGAAGCCGCGCTGAAGGACTGCGGGGCAAAACAGATCGGTGAGACGCTGAAGATCAACGTTCTGGAACACGAAATTCCGGAGGATCCGGCGGAAATCTGGCTGGGATCCTGGAAAAATTTGCTCTGAGAATTGTAAAGATCGTCCGATCTTCTGTGGATAACCATGCTTAAAAGCTTGGATCAACCGGTAGTTATCCAAAGAATAACCGTAGTATGGTTTTTGTGCTGTGCATAACCCTTCATTCTGATCCCAGCTTATACGGACCAGGATCACCGATCATTCACAGATAGTGATCCTTCTTAAGCTTTTGATCTTACTTCGCGGATCCGACTTATCCACAAAGAGAGTCGATCCTAATAAGAGATCACAATAGAACAGATCTCTATATAAAGATCTTCTTTTTAATACTCAGGATCCCGGAGTCTTTCTCGAAAGCCTAAAGTTGAGTAGAATCCACGGCCCGGGCTTCAATCCATTTTCATACCGCTTTATGCGAGGCAGACCACCATGTTTTATCAGGATCCTTTTGACGTCATTATCATTGGCGGGGGTCATGCAGGCACTGAGGCCGCAATGGCCGCAGCGCGTATGGGTCAACAGACCCTGCTTTTGACACACAATATCGACACGCTGGGGCAGATGAGCTGCAACCCGGCGATTGGCGGCATTGGGAAAGGACACCTGGTAAAAGAAGTGGACGCGCTCGGCGGTCTGATGGCCAAAGCGATCGATCAGGCGGGTATTCAGTTTAGGATACTAAACGCCAGCAAAGGGCCCGCAGTGCGCGCCACACGCGCCCAGGCTGACCGCGTGCTATATCGCCAGGCAGTGCGTACTGCACTGGAGAACCAGCCTAATCTGATGATCTTCCAGCAGGCGGTGGAAGATCTGATTGTCGAAAACGATCGTGTTGTGGGCGCCGTCACCCAGATGGGCCTCAAATTCCGTGCAAAAGCAGTGGTACTGACCGTCGGGACCTTCCTTGATGGTAAAATTCATATTGGTCTGGATAACTACAGCGGCGGCCGTGCTGGCGATCCGCCGTCTATCCCGCTGTCTCGTCGTCTGCGTGAATTGCCGCTGCGCGTAAGCCGCCTGAAAACCGGTACGCCGCCGCGTATTGACGCGCGCACCATTGATTTCAGCGTACTGGCGCAACAGCACGGCGATAATCCTATGCCGGTCTTCTCGTTTATGGGATCTGCGGATCAACACCCGCGCCAGGTGCCGTGTTACATCACGCACACCAATGAGAAAACCCATGATGTGATCCGCAATAACCTCGATCGCAGCCCCATGTACGCCGGGGTGATCGAAGGGATCGGCCCACGCTACTGCCCGTCGATCGAAGACAAAGTCATGCGCTTTGCCGATCGCAATCAGCACCAAATCTTCCTTGAACCGGAAGGCCTGACTTCAAACGAAATTTATCCGAACGGTATCTCCACCAGCCTGCCGTTTGATGTGCAAATGCAAATCGTCCGCTCGATGCAGGGGATGGAGAACGCACGGATCGTCCGTCCTGGCTACGCCATTGAGTACGATTTCTTCGACCCGCGCGATCTGAAGCCGACGCTTGAGAGTAAATTCATTCAGGGTCTGTTCTTTGCCGGACAGATCAACGGTACCACCGGTTATGAAGAAGCGGCTGCTCAGGGTCTGCTGGCTGGTCTTAACGCCGCCCGCTTCTCTGCGGAAAAAGAGGGCTGGGCGCCGCGTCGCGATCAGGCTTACCTCGGCGTGCTGGTGGACGACCTGTGTACTCTGGGTACCAAAGAACCGTACCGCATGTTCACCTCGCGTGCCGAATATCGTCTGATGTTGCGTGAAGACAACGCCGACCTGCGTCTGACCGAAAAAGGTCGCGAGCTGGGTCTGGTGGATGACGAACGCTGGGCGCGCTATAACGAGAAGCTGGAAAGCATTGAACGTGAACGTCAGCGTCTGAAATCCACCTGGGTGAACCCGCAGGCAGAAAGCGCCGCCGAAGTGAACGTTCACCTGACCGCGCCGTTGTCGCGTGAAGCCAGCGGTGAAGATCTGCTGCGCCGTCCGGAAATGACCTATGAGCAGCTGGTTCGTCTTTCGCCGTTCGCGCCGGGTCTGCAGGATCAGCAGGCGGCTGAACAGGTTGAGATCCAGGTGAAATATGAAGGTTATATCGCGCGCCAGCAGGATGAGATCGAGAAACAGCAGCGCAACGAGAACACTTTACTGCCGGCTACGCTCGACTATCGCCAGGTTACCGGGTTGTCAAACGAGGTGATCGCCAAACTGAACGACCATAAACCGTCGTCGATAGGGCAGGCGTCACGTATTTCCGGGATCACCCCGGCAGCGATCTCTATTTTGCTGGTTTGGCTGAAAAAGCAGGGCATGCTGCGCCGCAGCGCCTGATTGCGGTAGCCTGCCAGCGCTGATTTCCCAGTTGCATAATCGGCGTTCGCCTTTATCATTCATAGCCCGGTAAGCGTTAGCGCCTCCGGGCTCATTATTTTTTGAAGGGATTTACCGTGCTCAACAAACTTTCTCGTCTGCTGGATGAAGCGGGTATTTCGCTCACCGATCACCAGAAAAATCAGCTGGTGGCTTACGTCGGGCTGCTCGATAAGTGGAACAAGGCCTATAACCTGACTTCCGTTCGCGATCCGAATGAGATGTTAGTGCGTCACATCCTCGACAGCATCATCGTGGCGCCTTACCTGCAGGGCTCGCGCTTTATCGATGTTGGGACCGGACCGGGGCTTCCTGGCATTCCGCTGGCCATCGTGCGCCCGGAGTCGCATTTCACCCTGCTGGACAGTCTCGGCAAGCGTGTGCGCTTCCTGCGCCAGGTACAGCATGAGCTTAAGCTGGCTAACGTCACCCCGGTGCAGAGCCGCGTGGAAGCCTTCCCCGCCGAGCCGCCGTTTGACGGTGTGATAAGCCGCGCTTTCGCGTCGCTCAATGATATGGTGAGCTGGTGCCACCATCTGCCGGCAGAGAACGGTCATTTTTATGCGCTCAAAGGGTTAGCGCAAAAAGAAGAGATGGAAAATCTGCCGGAAGGGTATGCCATTGCCGAGGTGATCGCGCTGCATGTTCCTCAGCTGGAAGGGGAGCGACACCTGGTGGTGATTACGCCAAAATCGCGTTAATTTTTATCAAAAAATGTGGAAAAAATGTGGCCCAAGCATGTTACAAAAATAAAAGTCACTCCCTGATATTATCGGGCTGCATTTAACCTTGTTTTTACTATGGCTTTTCTTGCGGTTAACTTTAGCTAAGTGATTCACTGACAAAATAGTCAACTTTGAAAATATCAGGGTGCTAAAAATCGACAATGATGAGCAGCATAGTGATGTTAAATTATTATTATAAATGTCAATAAAAGGTTTTTATTGTATGTGGGGTTGTTTTAGATAATGTCCTCACTTTTTATCTTGAATATCAAAAACATGAAAAATAGTGTTTTATGTCCTTGATTCATTAAAGGGCGCTTGAAATGTTTATTATGTGATCTAATGCACGCTTTAATTGCCGTGTTTCCACGTTATTTGCAGTTTTGTATGACCGCTCACAGAACGCTGAAATGCGCGGAAAGTTGGCCGTTGGAAAATAATTAAACATTTATTCACTATTTTGCTACTTATTGTTTGAAATCACGGGGCGTCACCGTATAATTTGTCCGCTTTTTGATGCTTGACTCTTCGTCTTAAAGGACGTTTTATACGACACGCGACATACCTCAAAGGGAGCAGGAGTAAAAACGTGATGTCAGTGTCGCTCTTGAGTCGAAACGTTGCTCGCAAGCTTCTGTTTATTCAGTTACTGGCCGTAATAGCAAGTGGACTGCTGTTCAGCCTCAAAGACCCCTTCTGGGGCATTTCCGCAATATGCGGCGGTTTGGCAGTGGTTTTGCCAAACCTGATGTTTATGATTTTTGCCTGGCGTCATCAGGCGCATACACCAGCAAAAGGCCGTGTGGCCTGGACCTTCGCCTTCGGTGAAGCCTTCAAGGTGTTGCTAACCTTCGCCCTTCTGGCGATGGCGCTGGCCGTTTTAAAAGTGGTATTTTTGCCGCTGATCGTGACGTGGGTTTTGGTGCTGGTGGTACAAGTTCTGGCGCCAGCTGTAATCAACAACAAAGGGTAAAAGGCATCATGGCTTCAGAAAATATGACGCCGCAGGAATACATAGGTCATCATCTGAACAACCTTCAGATTGACCTGCGTACTTTCTCGCTGGTGGATCCGCACAACCCCCCGGCCACCTTCTGGACGCTCAACATTGACTCCATGTTTTTCTCGGTGGTTCTCGGTCTGCTGTTCCTGGCCATGTTCCGTAGCGTTGCCAAAAAAGCAACCAGCGGTGTACCAGGGAAATTCCAAACCTTCATTGAGATGATCATCGGCTTCGTCCATGGCAGCGTCAAAGACATGTACCATGGCAAGAGCAAGGTCATCGCGCCGCTGGCGCTTACTGTGTTCGTCTGGGTCTTCCTGATGAACCTGATGGACCTGCTGCCAATCGACCTGATTCCTTACATCGGCGAACACATTTTCGGCCTGCCTGCACTGCGCGTGGTTCCGTCTGCTGACGTGAACATCACCCTGTCGATGGCGCTTGGCGTGTTCATCCTGATTATTTTCTACAGCATCAAAATGAAAGGCGTAGGTGGGTTCGTTAAAGAACTGACCATGCAGCCGTTCAATCACTGGGCGTTCATTCCTGTCAACTTAATCCTTGAAGGGGTAAGCCTGCTGTCCAAACCGGTTTCTCTCGGTCTGCGACTGTTCGGCAACATGTATGCCGGTGAGCTGATTTTCATTCTGATTGCTGGTCTGTTGCCGTGGTGGTCACAGTGGGTTCTGAATGTGCCTTGGGCCATTTTCCACATCCTGATTATTACGCTGCAAGCCTTCATCTTCATGGTTCTGACGATTGTCTATCTGTCGATGGCATCTGAAGAGCATTGATTTTTACCAACACTACTACGTTTTAACTGAAACAAACTGGAGACTGTCATGGAAAACCTGAATATGGATCTGCTGTACATGGCTGCCGCTGTGATGATGGGTCTGGCGGCAATCGGTGCTGCGATCGGTATCGGCATCCTCGGGGGTAAATTCCTGGAAGGCGCAGCGCGTCAGCCGGATCTGATTCCTCTGCTGCGTACTCAGTTCTTTATCGTTATGGGTCTGGTGGATGCTATCCCGATGATCGCTGTAGGTCTGGGTCTGTACGTGATGTTCGCCGTCGCGTAGTAAGTTGTTAGAAACCTAAGCCACAGAGTTAATTAAAGAGGTATTGTGCTGTGAACATGAACGCAACAATCCTCGGCCAGGCCATCGCGTTTGTTATCTTCGTATGGTTCTGCATGAAGTATGTATGGCCGCCTTTAATGGCTGCCATCGAAAAACGCCAGAAAGAGATTTCTGACGGTTTAGCTTCTGCAGAACGCGCTAAGAAAGATTTGGACCTTGCACAGGCCAACGCGACCGACCAGCTGAAAAAAGCGAAAGCGGAAGCCCAGGTTATCATTGAGCAGGCGAACAAGCGCCGCTCTCAGATCCTGGACGAAGCTAAAGCTGAAGCAGAACAGGAACGCACCAAAATCGTTGCACAAGCGCAGGCTGAAATTGATGCTGAGCGTAAACGTGCTCGCGAGGAGCTGCGTAAGCAGGTCGCTATCCTGGCTGTTGCTGGCGCCGAGAAGATCATCGAACGTTCCGTGGATGAAGCTGCTAACAGCGACATCGTGGATAAACTTGTCGCTGAACTGTAAGGAGGGAGGGGCTGATGTCTGAATTTGTAACGGTAGCTCGCCCCTACGCCAAAGCAGCTTTTGACTTTGCCGTCGAACACAACAGTGTTGAACGCTGGCAGGATATGCTGGCGTTTGCCGCCGAAGTGACCAAAAACGACCAAATGGCAGAACTTCTCTCCGGTGCTTTGGCGCCGGAAACGCTCTCAGAAGCGTTTATCGCTATCTGCGGCGAGCAGCTCGACGAAAACGGCCAGAACCTGATTAAGGTGATGGCGGAAAATAATCGTCTGAAGGTGCTCCCGGACGTTCTTGAGCAATTCATTCACCTGCGCGCGGCCAGCGAGGCCATCGCAGAGGTAGACGTAATATCTGCCAACCAACTGAGTGATGAACAGCTTGCCAGGATCGTCAGCGCGATGGAAAAACGTCTGTCTCGCAAAGTTAAGCTGAATTGCAAAATCGATAAGTCTGTAATGGCAGGTATTATCATCCGTGCGGGTGATATGGTCATTGATGGCAGCGTACGCGGCCGTCTTGAGCGCCTTGCAGACGTCTTGCAGTCTTAAGGGGACTGGAGCATGCAACTGAATTCCACCGAAATCAGCGAACTGATCAAGCAGCGCATTGCTCAGTTCAATGTTGTGAGCGAAGCTCATAACGAAGGTACTATTGTTTCTGTAAGTGACGGTGTTATCCGCATCCACGGCCTTGCCGAATGTATGCAGGGCGAGATGATCTCCCTGCCGGGTAACCGTTACGCTATCGCACTGAACCTGGAGCGCGACTCCGTCGGTGCGGTCGTTATGGGGCCGTACGCTGACCTTGCCGAAGGCATGAAGGTTAAATGTACTGGCCGTATCCTGGAAGTTCCGGTTGGCCGTGGCCTGCTGGGCCGCGTGGTTAACACCCTGGGCGCGCCAATTGATGGTAAAGGTCCGCTGGAAAACGACGGTTTCTCCGCCGTTGAAGCGATCGCGCCGGGCGTAATCGAACGTCAGTCCGTCGATCAGCCGGTACAGACCGGTTATAAATCCGTTGACGCCATGATCCCAATCGGTCGTGGTCAGCGTGAGCTGATCATCGGCGACCGTCAGACCGGTAAAACGGCGCTGGCTATCGATGCCATCATCAACCAGCGTGATTCCGGCATCAAATGCGTCTATGTCGCTATCGGTCAGAAAGCATCCACCATTTCTAACGTGGTGCGCAAACTGGAAGAGCATGGCGCGCTGGCTAACACCATCGTAGTGGTAGCAACGGCATCCGAATCTGCTGCTCTGCAATACCTGGCGCCATATGCCGGTTGCGCAATGGGCGAATACTTCCGCGATCGCGGTGAAGATGCGCTGATCGTTTACGATGACCTGTCTAAACAGGCTGTTGCTTACCGTCAGATTTCCCTGCTGCTCCGTCGTCCGCCAGGACGTGAAGCGTTCCCGGGCGACGTATTCTACCTCCACTCTCGTCTGCTGGAGCGTGCTGCGCGTGTTAACGCTGAATACGTTGAAGCCTTCACCAAAGGTGAAGTGAAAGGGAAAACTGGCTCTCTGACCGCACTGCCGATTATCGAAACGCAGGCGGGTGACGTTTCCGCGTTCGTTCCGACCAACGTAATTTCCATTACCGATGGTCAGATCTTCCTGGAAACCAACCTGTTTAACGCCGGTATTCGTCCTGCGGTTAACCCGGGTATCTCCGTATCCCGTGTTGGTGGTGCAGCGCAGACCAAGATCATGAAGAAACTGTCCGGTGGTATCCGTACCGCGTTGGCGCAGTATCGTGAACTGGCGGCGTTCTCCCAGTTTGCATCCGACCTTGACGATGCAACCCGCAAACAGCTGGACCACGGTCAGAAAGTGACCGAGCTGCTGAAACAGAAACAGTATGCGCCGATGTCTGTCGCGCAGCAGTCGCTGGTTCTGTTCGCAGCAGAACGTGGTTACCTGGCTGATGTAGAACTGGCGAAAATCGGTAGCTTCGAAGCCGCTCTGCTGGCTTACGTCGACCGTGATCACGCTCCGCTGATGCAAGAGATTAACCAGTCCGGTGGCTATAACGACGAAATCGAAGGCAAGCTGAAAGGCATCCTCGATTCCTTCAAAGCAACCCAATCCTGGTAACGTCTGGCGGTCTGTCTTAGGGCAGGCCGCAAGGCATTGAGGAGAAGCTCATGGCCGGCGCAAAAGAGATACGTAGTAAGATCGCAAGCGTCCAGAACACGCAAAAGATCACTAAAGCGATGGAGATGGTCGCCGCTTCCAAAATGCGTAAATCGCAGGAGCGCATGGCGGCCAGCCGTCCTTACGCAGATACTATGCGCAAAGTGATTGGTCACCTTGCGAACGGTAATCTGGAATATAAGCACCCTTACCTGGAAGAACGCGACGTTAAGCGCGTGGGCTACCTGGTGGTGTCGACCGACCGTGGTCTGTGCGGCGGCTTGAACATTAACCTGTTCAAGAAACTGCTGGCGGAAATGAAAGCATGGTCCGATAAAGGCGTTCAGTGCGACCTCGCAATGATCGGCTCTAAAGGCGTCTCTTTCTTTAACTCCGTAGGCGGCAACGTGGTTGCACAGGTGACCGGTATGGGGGATAACCCATCCCTGTCCGAACTGATCGGCCCGGTAAAAGTGATGTTGCAGGCCTACGATGAAGGCCGTCTGGACAAGCTGTACGTTGTCAGCAACAAATTTATTAACACCATGTCTCAGGTTCCGACGATCACTCAGCTGCTGCCGTTACCGGCATCAGAAGACGCTGATCTGAAACGTAAATCCTGGGATTACCTGTATGAGCCCGATCCGAAAGCGCTGCTGGATACCCTCCTGCGCCGCTACGTCGAGTCTCAGGTTTATCAGGGCGTGGTTGAAAACCTGGCCAGCGAGCAGGCCGCCCGTATGGTGGCGATGAAAGCCGCGACCGATAATGGCGGCAGCCTGATTAAAGAGCTGCAGTTGGTATACAACAAAGCTCGTCAGGCCAGCATTACTCAGGAACTCACCGAGATCGTCTCGGGGGCCGCCGCGGTTTAACCAGGTTATTTCGTAGAGGATTTAAGATGGCTACTGGAAAGATTGTCCAGGTAATCGGCGCCGTGGTCGACGTCGAGTTCCCTCAGGATGCCGTACCACGCGTGTACGAAGCCCTTGAGGTACAGAATGGTAATGAAGTTCTGGTGCTGGAAGTTCAGCAGCAGCTGGGCGGCGGTATCGTACGTACCATCGCCATGGGTTCTTCCGACGGTCTGCGCCGCGGTCTGGATGTAAAAGACCTCGAGCACCCGATCGAAGTCCCGGTAGGTAAAGCAACGCTGGGTCGTATCATGAACGTACTGGGTCAACCGGTTGACATGAAAGGCGACATCGGCGAAGAAGAGCGTTGGGCTATCCACCGCGCAGCACCGTCCTATGAAGAGCTGTCCAGCTCTCAGGAACTGCTTGAAACCGGCATCAAAGTTATCGACCTGATGTGTCCGTTCGCGAAGGGCGGTAAAGTTGGTCTGTTCGGTGGTGCGGGTGTAGGTAAAACCGTAAACATGATGGAGCTGATCCGTAACATCGCGATCGAGCACTCCGGTTACTCTGTGTTTGCGGGCGTAGGTGAACGTACTCGTGAGGGTAACGACTTCTACCACGAAATGACCGACTCCAACGTTATCGATAAAGTATCCCTGGTGTACGGCCAGATGAACGAGCCGCCGGGAAACCGTCTGCGCGTTGCGCTGACCGGCCTGACCATGGCTGAGAAATTCCGTGACGAAGGTCGTGACGTACTGCTGTTCGTCGATAACATCTATCGTTACACCCTGGCCGGTACTGAAGTATCCGCGCTGCTGGGTCGTATGCCTTCAGCGGTAGGTTATCAGCCGACCCTGGCGGAAGAGATGGGTGTTCTGCAAGAACGTATCACCTCCACCAAAACCGGTTCTATCACCTCCGTACAGGCGGTATACGTACCGGCGGATGACTTAACTGACCCATCCCCAGCAACTACCTTTGCTCACTTAGATGCAACCGTAGTACTGAGTCGTCAGATCGCATCCCTGGGTATTTACCCGGCCGTTGACCCGCTGGACTCCACCAGCCGTCAGCTGGATCCGCTGGTTGTTGGTCAGGAACACTACGACACCGCGCGTGGCGTTCAGTCCATCCTGCAGCGTTATCAGGAACTGAAAGACATCATCGCCATCCTCGGTATGGACGAACTGTCTGAAGAAGACAAACTGGTGGTAGCTCGCGCACGTAAGATCCAGCGCTTCCTGTCCCAGCCGTTCTTCGTGGCAGAAGTCTTTACTGGTTCTCCGGGCAAATACGTGGCGCTGAAAGACACCATCCGTGGCTTTAAAGGCATCATGGAAGGCGAATACGATCACCTGCCAGAGCAGGCGTTCTACATGGTCGGTTCCATCGACGAAGCCGTGGAAAAAGCCAAAAAACTTTAACGCCTTAATCGGAGGGTGATATGGCAATGACTTACCACCTGGACGTCGTCAGCGCAGAGCAACAAATGTTCTCTGGTCTGGTCGAAAAAATCCAGGTAACGGGTAGCGAAGGTGAACTGGGTATTTACCCGGGCCACGCACCGCTGCTCACCGCCATTAAGCCTGGTATGATTCGCATCGTTAAACAGCACGGTCATGAAGAGTTTATCTATCTGTCCGGCGGCATTCTTGAAGTGCAGCCTGGCAGCGTGACCGTTCTGGCGGATACCGCAATTCGCGGTCAGGACCTCGACGAAGCGCGAGCGCTGGAAGCGAAACGCAAAGCGGAAGAGCATATTAAGAGCTCTCACGGCGATGTGGATTACGCTCAGGCGTCTGCGGAACTGGCCAAAGCGATCGCTAAACTGCGCGTTATCGAGTTGACCAAAAAAGCGATGTAACACCGGCTTGAACGTAAAAAGCCAGTCTGGTTTTCCAGACTGGCTTTTTTTATGGCCCGCCGCAGATCCGCGGATGAAGCGAAAACAAAATTCCCGCTTAATTGTTATTGATTAGTTAAATGAGGAGGCGTAGACTCTTTTTTATGTGATGTACATCACAAAAAAAGAACGTTATTAAACTGCACCTGCGTCAGGAAATCATCATGAAACTGTTTCATAAAATCATCGCCAAATTTAGCGTACTGAGCTTCTAAGTTCCGCGCTATCTCCACCCGCTTACACGACGTATCGCCCATCAAAACGACAACACAGGCAATGTGCAACCGGGAAAATAAGGTCACCTGACGGTGGCCTTTCGTTTTTTATAGATACCATCAATCACTTTACCGCCCTCCCCTGCCAGAGACTGGCGACTATTTATCATGGTTCTTCCCGCTGTGGATGCCTGAACCTGCCTGCCGCCGCTGCTTTATTCAGGTGGCGAAAAAACAGCAAAAGCAGTGAGATAGTCAATGATTACCCTCCCTACCCTCCTTTTTCAGCGTTAAACTGATTTGCAGTGGTCAAAATTAGCGTCATAAAATGGTGGATAGCTGTGAGCCTGGACGTTTTCTCCACGTCTCGTTTTATGATGAAAAATATGTAGAAATTTCAACGTGAAAGGCTTTTACTTTTCGTTCTAACTACCGTCAGGATGAGTATGTCAAATAGTGCGATGAGCGTGGTTATCCTTGCCGCAGGCAAAGGGACCCGCATGTATTCCGATCTTCCTAAGGTGCTGCATACCCTGGCCGGGAAGCCAATGGTGCAGCATGTCATTGATGCTGCTAACGATTTAGGCGCCAGTGCGGTACATCTGGTGTATGGCCACGGTGGCGATTTGCTGCGTCAGACGCTGCATGAAGACAACCTGAACTGGGTGCTGCAGGCCGAGCAGCTCGGTACCGGGCACGCCATGCAGCAGGCGGCGCCGTTCTTCAATGATGATGAAGACATCCTGATGCTCTATGGTGACGTGCCGCTGATCTCCGTTGAGACGCTACAGCGCCTGCGCGCTGCGAAACCACAGGGTGGGATTGGTTTGCTAACGGTGAAGCTGGATGACCCAACGGGCTACGGCCGCATTACCCGTGAAAATGGCCAGGTGACGGGTATCGTTGAGCACAAAGATGCCAGCGAAGCGCAGCGCCAGATTCAGGAAATTAACACCGGCATCTTGATCGCCGGCGGAGCCGATCTGAAGCGCTGGCTGGCGAAGCTTACCAATAACAATGCCCAGGGCGAATACTACATCACCGATATCATTGCCATGGCACATCAGGAAGGCCATGAGATCGTTGCGGTGCATCCGCAGCGCCTGAGCGAGGTCGAAGGCGTCAACAATCGCCTGCAGCTTGCGCGTCTGGAGCGCGTCTACCAGGCTGAGCAGGCGGAAAAACTGCTGCTGGCGGGCGTAATGTTGCGCGATCCGGCGCGTTTCGATCTGCGCGGTACGCTGCAGCACGGGCGCGATGTGGAGATCGATACTAACGTTATTCTGGAAGGCAACGTGGTACTGGGCGACCGTGTGAAAATCGGCGCTGGCTGCGTGATCAAAAACAGCACCATCGGCGATGACTGCGAAATCAGTCCCTACAGCGTGGTGGAAGATGCCCAGCTGCAGGCTGCCTGTACCATCGGCCCATTTGCCCGTCTGCGTCCGGGTGCCGAACTGCTGGAAGGCGCTCACGTTGGCAACTTCGTGGAAATGAAAAAAGCGCGTCTCGGCAAAGGTTCCAAGGCGGGTCATCTGACCTACCTGGGCGATGCGGAGATCGGTGATAACGTCAATATCGGCGCGGGCACCATCACCTGCAACTACGATGGTGCGAACAAGCATAAAACGATTATTGGCGATGATGTTTTTGTCGGCTCAGATACCCAGCTGGTGGCCCCGGTCACTGTGGGCAATGGCGTCACTATCGCCGCCGGCACCACCGTTACCCGCAACATTGCCGATAACGAACTGGTATTAAGCCGCGTGCCGCAGGTCCATAAGCAGGGCTGGCAGCGTCCGGTGAAAAAGAAGTAAGCAGGATTGTCGCCGGGGGTGAACAACACCCGGCGAACTAGGATGAGAGGGTCAACATAGATCCCCGTCCGCAGGCAGTACCATAACAATAACCCCACTCTCTACAAGGCTCGGGGCGCCCGGAAAACGGGCAAATACAGGTCAGCGACAACGCATGGCATATCGCCATTATCAGGAAATTTAACTATGTGTGGAATTGTTGGCGCAGTCGCGCAGCGTGATATTGCTGAAATCCTTCTCGAAGGTTTACGTCGTCTGGAATACCGTGGCTATGACTCTGCCGGTCTGGCGGTGGTCGACAGCGAAGGTCATATGACCCGCGTGCGTCGCCTGGGTAAAGTCCAGATGCTGGCTCAGGCGGTAGAAGAGCAACCGTTACACGGTGGTACCGGGATCGCCCATACTCGCTGGGCGACGCACGGCGAACCGTCTGAGGGCAATGCGCATCCGCATGTTTCTGAACACATTGTAGTGGTTCATAACGGGATCATCGAAAACCACGAGCCGCTGCGCGCCCTGCTGCAGTCTCGCGGCTATGTCTTTGTCACCGAGACCGATACCGAAGTTATCGCCCATCTGGTGCACTGGGAGCTGGAACAAGGCGGTACCTTGCGAGAAGCTGTCCTGCGCACGATTCCGCAGCTGCGCGGCGCCTACGGTACGGTGATCATGGATACCCGTGACCCGGGAACCCTGCTGGCGGCCCGCTCCGGTAGCCCGCTGGTGATTGGCCTGGGCATGGGCGAAAACTTTATCGCCTCCGACCAGCTGGCATTGCTGCCGGTTACCCGCCGCTTCATCTTCCTGGAAGAAGGCGATATTGCCGAAGTGACTCGTCGTTCGGTGGTGATCTTTGATAAGTCCGGTGCACAAGTGAAGCGCCAGGAGATCGAATCCAATCTGCAGTATGACGCTGGCGATAAAGGTATCTACCGTCACTATATGCAGAAAGAGATTTTCGAGCAGCCGAATGCGATTAAGAACACCCTGACCGGGCGCATCAGCCATGGCGAAGTGGATCTCAGCGAGCTGGGGCCGAACGCCAATGAAATGCTGGCTCAGGTTGAACATATTCAGATAGTTGCCTGCGGGACCTCCTATAACTCCGGAATGGTCTCCCGCTACTGGTTTGAAGCGTTAGCCGGCGTACCGTGCGATGTGGAAATCGCCTCCGAGTTCCGCTATCGCAAGTCCGCGGTGCGTCGCAATAGCCTGATGATCACCCTCTCCCAGTCCGGTGAAACCGCCGATACCCTGGCGGCGCTGCGCCTCTCTAAAGAGCTTGGCTATCTTGGTTCACTGGCCATCTGCAACGTGGCGGGTTCGTCGCTGGTACGTGAGTCTGACCTGGCGCTGATGACCAAAGCCGGAACGGAAATCGGCGTGGCCTCGACCAAAGCCTTTACCACTCAGCTAACCGTGCTGTTGATGTTGGTGGCGAAACTGGCGCGACTGAAAGGTCAGGATGCGTCTATCGAGCATGATATCGTACACGGCCTGCAGGCCCTGCCGAACCGTATTGAGCAGATGCTCTCCCAGGACAAGCGTATTGAGCAGCTGGCAGAGCGTTTCTCAGATAAGCACCATGCGCTATTCCTCGGCCGTGGCGATCAGTACCCGATCGCCATGGAAGGGGCGCTGAAGCTGAAAGAGATCTCTTACATTCACGCGGAAGCCTATGCGGCAGGTGAGCTGAAACATGGCCCGCTGGCGCTGATTGATGCGGAAATGCCGGTGATCGTGGTGGCGCCGAACAACGAGCTGCTGGAAAAACTGAAATCCAACATCGAAGAGGTTCGTGCCCGCGGCGGTGAGCTGTATGTCTTTGCCGACGGTGAGGCTGGCTTCAACGGTAGCGACAATATGCACATCATTGAGATGCCGCATGTCGAAGAGACGATTGCCCCAATCTTCTATACGGTACCGCTGCAGCTGTTGGCTTATCACGTCGCGCTGATCAAAGGCACTGACGTTGACCAGCCGCGTAACCTGGCGAAATCGGTCACGGTTGAGTAAAGCATCCTGTCTTGCAAAGGGCTGCCGACGGCGGCCCTTTTTTATTTTCACCTGCTGTTTGTCATCGATTTTGTGCGCAATATTTTGACTGGCGGTAGATGACAAACGATCGTTTTGCGGTTCGATTTTGCTGTCATAAAAAGAAAATTATTCTGTCATTGCACGGTCATGCTTGCTGATAACCTTCTGAGTTATAAGCGTATTATTTGCTGTAAAATCCCTTCTTTCGACCTGTCATAAAACTGTCATAATTCGTACATTTTACTGTCACCTCTTTGACCTATTTTGCTCACCATAGCCTCGAAACAATGATTTACGAATCCCAGCAGGAGACATTATGAACGTTATGCGTACCACCGTCGCAACAGTTGTCGCCGCGACCTTATCGATGAGCGCTTTCTCTGCCTTCGCAGCAGCAAGCCTGACTGGCGCAGGCGCAACTTTCCCTGCGCCGGTGTATGCCAAATGGGCTGACACCTATCAGAAAGAAACGGGCAATAAAGTGAACTACCAGGGTATTGGTTCCTCTGGTGGCGTTAAGCAGATTATTGCCAACACCGTTGATTTCGGTGCTTCTGATGCTCCGCTGGCTGATGACAAACTGACCCAGGAAGGCCTGTTCCAGTTCCCGACCGTGATTGGCGGCGTGGTACTGGCGGTTAACCTGCCTGGCGTGAAATCCGGCGAACTGGTGCTGGATGGCAAAACCCTGGGCGATATCTACCTGGGTAAAATTAAAAAATGGGATGACGAAGCGATCGCTAAACTCAACCCGGGCCTGAAGCTGCCGTCGCAGAACATCGCTGTGGTCCGCCGCGCCGATGGTTCCGGTACCTCCTTCGTCTTCACCAGCTACCTGTCCAAAGTGAATGAAGAGTGGAAATCGAAAATCGGCGCCGGCTCTACCGTTAACTGGCCAACCGGTCTGGGCGGTAAAGGCAACGACGGTATCGCCGCCTTTGTTCAGCGTCTGCCGGGCTCGATTGGTTACGTCGAATACGCTTACGCCAAGCAAAACAACCTGGCCTACACCAGGCTGGTTTCTGCCGATGGCAAGCCGGTTAGCCCGACTGAAGACAACTTCGCTAACGCCGCAAAAGGCGTTGACTGGAGCAAATCTTTCGCTCAGGACCTGACCAACCAGAAAGGCGAAAATGCATGGCCGATCACCTCAACCACCTTCATCCTGGTACATAAGGCGACGAACAAGCCGGAACAGACCGCTGAAGTGCTGAAGTTCTTCGACTGGGCGTATAAAAACGGCGGGAAAGAAGCGAATGCGCTGGATTACGCGACACTTCCGGAAAGCGTGGTAGAGCAGGTTCGCGCGGCATGGAAAACCAACGTCAAAGACAGCAGCGGTAAAGCGCTGTACTAACAGTAGATTTTTGACGAAGATGGCGGGGGCGTTCAGGCGCTGCCCGCCCTACGGTTCAGACTGTAGGCCCGGGAGCCAACGCCACCGGGCATTTATTCGAACAAGTTTTAATACGTAAAGAGTAATCTATGGCTGCAACCAAGCCTGCATTTACCCCTCCGGGGAAAAAGGGTGACATGATATTCAGTGCGCTGGTAAAACTGGCTGCGCTGATTGTGCTATTGATGCTGGGCGGCATCATCGTTTCCCTGATCATCTCTTCCTGGCCGAGCATTCAAAAGTTTGGCTTTGCCTTTTTGTGGACCAAAGAGTGGGATGCGCCTAACGAGATCTTCGGCGCGCTGGTCCCGATTTACGGAACCCTGGTCACCTCTTTTATCGCCCTGCTGATCGCCGTTCCGGTGAGTTTCGGCATTGCGCTGTTTTTGACCGAACTGTCCCCCGCCTGGCTCAAGCGCCCGCTGGGGATTGCGATTGAGCTGCTGGCGGCGATCCCGAGTATTGTGTACGGCATGTGGGGCCTGTTTATTTTCGCCCCATTGTTTGCGACTTACTTCCAGGAGCCGGTCGGCAACGTCCTGTCGACCATCCCGTTCGTCGGCGCGCTGTTTGCCGGCCCGGCTTTTGGTATCGGTATTCTCGCCGCTGGCGTCATTCTGGCCATCATGATCATCCCTTACATCGCCGCGGTCATGCGCGATGTTTTCGAGCAGACCCCGGTGATGATGAAAGAGTCGGCCTATGGCATCGGCTGCACCACCTGGGAGGTGATCTGGCGCATCGTTTTACCGTTCACTAAAAACGGGGTGATCGGCGGGGTGATGCTCGGTCTGGGCCGCGCGCTGGGTGAAACCATGGCGGTCACCTTTATCATCGGCAACACCTACCAGCTCGACAGCATCTCGTTGTATATGCCGGGGAACAGTATTACCTCCGCGCTGGCTAATGAGTTCGCCGAAGCGGAAACCGGCCTGCACGTGGCGGCGCTCATGGAACTGGGTCTGATCCTGTTCGTTATCACCTTTATCGTTCTGGCGGCGTCGAAGTTTATGATTATGCGCCTCGCGAAGAATGAGGGGGCACGCTAATGGCGACCATTGAATTGCAAACCACCGCCGAGCTGGCGGAATCCCGCCGCAAGATGCAGGCCAAACGCCGCATGAAAAACCGTATCGCTCTGGCGCTCTCGATAGCCACTATGGCGTTTGGTTTGTTCTGGCTTATCTGGATCCTGATGGCGACGATAACCCGCGGTTTCGATGGCATGAGTCTGGCGCTGTTCACCGAAATGACGCCACCGCCGAATACGGCGGGCGGTGGCTTGGCCAACGCCCTCGCAGGCAGCGGCCTGCTGATCCTGTGGGCAACCGTCTTTGGTACGCCGCTGGGGATCATGGCAGGTATCTATCTGGCAGAGTACGGCCGTAAGTCGGTACTGGCGGAAATCATCCGTTTTATTAACGATATTCTGCTATCCGCGCCGTCTATCGTGGTCGGTCTGTTCGTCTACACCATCGTGGTGGCGCAGATGCAGCACTTCTCGGGCTGGGCGGGCGTTATCGCGCTGGCGCTGCTGCAGGTACCTATCGTGATTCGTACCACCGAAAACATGCTGAAGCTGGTGCCGGATAGCCTGCGTGAAGCGGCCTATGCGCTGGGGACGCCGAAGTGGAAAATGATCTCGGCGATCACCCTGAAAGCGTCCGTCTCGGGGATTATGACCGGGATCCTGCTGGCTATCGCCCGTATCGCCGGGGAAACGGCACCCCTGCTGTTCACCGCGCTGTCCAACCAGTTCTGGAGCACCGACATGATGCAGCCGATTGCCAACCTGCCGGTGACCATTTTCAAATTTGCCATGAGTCCGTTTGCGGAATGGCAGCAACTGGCATGGGCCGGGGTATTGATTATCACCCTGTGCGTCTTGCTGCTGAACATCCTGGCGCGCGTTATCTTCGCCAAGAAGAAACACGGTTAATTTTTGCGGCGCAGCAACTGCTGCGCTGAATGAGGAAGAGATTGAGATGAGTATGGTGAATACAGCTCCGGGTAAGATTTCAGTTCGTAACCTGAACTTCTACTACGGCAAATTCCATGCCCTGAAGAACATCAACCTGGATATCACTAAAAACCAGGTAACGGCGTTTATCGGTCCGTCAGGCTGTGGTAAATCCACCCTGCTGCGCACGTTCAACAAGATGTTTGAACTGTATCCGGAGCAGCGCGCGGAAGGTGAGATCCTGCTGGATGGCGATAACATTCTGACCAACACCCAGGATATCGCCCTGTTGCGCGCTAAGGTTGGCATGGTATTCCAGAAGCCGACGCCGTTCCCGATGTCTATTTACGACAATATCGCCTTCGGCGTGCGCCTGTTTGAAAAACTGTCCCGTGCCGATATGGATGAGCGCGTGCAGTGGGCGCTGACCAAAGCCGCACTATGGAACGAAACCAAAGATAAACTGCACCAGAGCGGGTATTCTCTCTCCGGTGGTCAGCAGCAGCGCCTGTGTATTGCCCGCGGTATCGCGATCCGCCCGGAAGTTTTGCTGCTTGATGAGCCGTGCTCCGCGCTGGACCCGATCTCCACCGGGCGTATCGAAGAGCTGATCACCGAGCTGAAGCAGGATTACACCGTCGTTATCGTAACTCATAACATGCAGCAGGCTGCGCGTTGTTCCGACCATACGGCATTTATGTATCTTGGCGAGCTGATTGAGTTCAGCAACACGGATGACCTGTTCACCAAGCCCGCGAAGAAACAAACTGAAGATTATATTACTGGCCGCTACGGTTGATTTGCCCTTGTGCTTTCAGGCTCTCACCAGTTGGGCAATCAGGAGACACCATGGACAACCTAAATCTTAACAAACATATTTCCGGCCAGTTCAACGCTGAACTGGAGTATATCCGCACCCAGGTGATGACCATGGGGGGGCTGGTGGAGCAGCAGCTTTCTGATGCGATCACCGCCATGCATAACCAGGACAGCGATCTGGCGAAACGCGTGATTGACGGCGACAAACAGGTCAACATGATGGAAGTGGCGATCGATGAAGCGTGCGTGCGCATCATCGCCAAGCGCCAGCCGACCGCCAGCGACCTGCGCCTGGTGATGGCGATCATCAAGACTATCGCTGAGCTGGAACGCATTGGCGACGTGGCGGATAAAATCTGCCGCACCGCGCTGGAGAAGTTTTCCCAGCAGCACCAGCCGCTGCTGGTGAGCCTTGAATCGCTGGGCCGCCACACGGTGCAGATGCTGCATGACGTGCTGGATGCGTTTGCGCGTATGGATCTCGACGAAGCGGTACGTATCTACCGCGAAGATAAGAAAGTCGACCAGGAGTATGAAGGCATCGTGCGTCAGCTGATGACCTACATGATGGAAGACTCGCGCACTATCCCCAGCGTCCTGACGGCGCTGTTCTGCGCACGTTCTATCGAGCGTATCGGCGATCGCTGCCAGAATATCTGCGAATATATTTTCTACTTCGTTAAAGGTCAGGATTTCCGTCACGTTGGCGGCGATGAGCTGGATAAACTGCTTGCCGGTAAAGATCCGAAAGAGTAATAATCATTCTGTTTAATCCTGGTAAATAAATTTATCAGGATTAAATATGATTTAGCCAGAAGCCACGAGATTGCTGAGAGTATCGTCACAATTAACAGGCTGGCCATTTGAGTTCTTCATTTTATCGCGTAACAATCAGCTTCCACTGACTGAGCGCTAACGCTCAGGATGGTTTAAACGGATTGTGACTGCGACAGCAGGCAAAACCTGATATTGCCCCCACGGCGGCGGTATCAGGTTTTTTTGTTTTATGCGGGCCAATAATGGCTGAATGAGGGTTGCTACCGCGATGTGCGGGCAAAACCTGAAGAGGATTATCTGTTAAGACAGATCGTCTTCTTCAGGTTTTTTTTTGCTTTTGTCTAACTGCAAAAATAACAGCTATTGCGACATCAAACGGTATGGATACGGCTATTAGCACTGGCGCGGAATAGGGGTTGCTGTCGTGTTTTATTTACGCCAATGATTATATAAGGGAATATTATGATGAGAAAAAACAGGATCGCTTCGGCGATGATATTGCTGGCACCGCTTTGTTATTCAACCCACCTGCTGGCAAGCCCGTTGACGGTGGAACAACGGCTTGAACTGCTGGAAAAAGCGCTCAAAGATACGCAAAAGGAACTCAAAAAATATCAGGACCAGGAGAAAAAAAGAGAGCAGATCTGGGCCTCATGGTCTCCGCCAGAGGAAGGTCAGAAGCGTAAGACCGGGGTGGCGGCCACCGGGCTGAAAACGGCGGTTAAACCGGATGCGGTGCTGGTTAAAAATCAACAACCTGCCACCGACGGCGCGCCAGCCTATAGCGCGATGACGCTGAAAGATTTTAGCAAGTTCGTGAAAGATGAAATTGGCTTTAGCTATAACGGCTACTTTCGTTCGGGCTGGGGCACCGCTTCGCACGGATCGCCAAAATCATGGGCGATTGGCTCGCTTGGCCGTCTGGGCAACGAATATTCCGGCTGGTTCGATCTGCAGCTGAAGCAGCGGGTATTTCAGGAAGGCGATAAACGCGTCGATGCCATCGTGATGCTCGACGGGAACGTTGGCCAGCAGTACTCCACTGGCTGGTTTGGGGACAACGCCGGCGGCGAAAACTACATTCAGTTCTCGGATATGTACGTTAACACCAAAGGGTTCCTGCCGTTTGCGCCGGAAGCTGATTTCTGGGTCGGTAAACACGGCGCGCCAAAAATCGAAATTCAGATGCTGGACTGGAAAACGCAGAGAACCGATGCGGCGGCCGGCGTGGGGCTGGAAAACTGGCAGGTAGGCGCCGGGAAATTCGATATCGCGTTGATTCGCGAAGATGTCGATGATTACGACCGTTCTTTGAGCAATAAGCAGCAAATTAACACCAATACTCTGGATATCCGTTACAAAGAGATCCCGCTGTGGGATAAAGCCAGCCTGATGGTTAGCGGACGCTATGTTGCCGCCAATGAAAGTTCATCAGAGAAATATAAAGAGGGCAATGAAGGCTATTATCCATGGAAAGATACCTGGATGGCGGGTACCTCGTTAACGCAGAAATGGGCTAACGGCGGCTTTAACGAATTCTCTTTCTTACTGGCCAATAACTCTATTGCCAGCAGCTTCTCGCGCTATGCCGGATCCAGCCCCTATACCACCTTTAACGGCCGCTATTATGGCGACCATACCAATGGCACCGCTGTGCGCTTAACCTCGCAGGGGGAAACCTATTTACGCGATGACGTCATTATGGCGAATGCCATCGTCTACTCCTTTGGTAACGACGTCTATAGCTACGAGACCGGAGCCCACTCCGATTTTGAATCCATTCGCACGGTCCTGCGGCCGGCTTATATCTGGGATAAATACAACCAGACTGGCGTCGAGCTGGGATACTTCAAACAGCAAAACAAAGATGTTTCCGGCAAGAAATATAACGAGTCCGGCTACAAGACCACGCTGTTCCATACCTTCAAAGTCAATACCAGTATGCTGACCTCGCGCCCGGAAATTCGCTTCTATGCCACCTATATTAAAGCGAAGGATATCGACCTGGATAAGGCCGCGAATAATACCACCAGCATTTTTGAAGACGGTAAAAACGATCAGTTTGCCGTGGGGGCGCAGGCGGAAATCTGGTGGTAAGACGATAACAGAACGGACACAACGGAAGAGGAATAACGATGAAACGACATGCAATTTATTTCGCACTGGCGCTGGCGGGCGCGGCGTTTACCCTCCAGGCGGCGCCATTACCCGCGATGCCGGATCCCACCCTGCCGGTGAGCCACTTTATTACCCAGGTTAACGCGGATAAGAGTATCACTTATCGCCTGTTTGCTCCCGATGCCCGGCGGGTGTCGGTAGTGACCGGCGCCACGCCGGACTCCTTTGTCTCACACGACATGACCAAAGAGGCTCAGGGGGTGTGGACATGGAAAAGTGAGCCGATGAAACCCAATCTCTATGAATACTATTTCGATGTGGATGGCTTCCGCTCGGTGGATACCGGCAGCCGCTATCAAAAGCCGCAGCGCCAGGTGAATACCAGTTTGATTCTGGTTCCTGGCAGTATTCTCGACGATCGGGCGGTCGCGCACGGCGATCTGCGCACCCTCACCTATCACTCGAAGGCACTGAACGCCGAACGTCGTCTGTATGTCTGGACGCCGCCGGGTTATAGCGGAAGCGGTGACCCGCTGCCGGTGCTCTATTTCTATCATGGCTTTGGCGACAGCGGCCTGTCGGCCATCGATCAAGGGCGGATCCCGCAAATCATGGATAACCTGCTGGCGGAGGGCAAAATCAAGCCGATGCTGGTGGTGGTCCCGGATACCGAAACCGATACTCCGGAAGCGATAGCGGAAAACTTCCCACCGCAGGAGCGGCGCAAAACCTTCTATCCACTTAATGCGCAGGCGGCGGATAACGAGTTGATGCAGGATATTATTCCGCTGATCGATACCCGGTTTAATGTGCGTAAAGATGCCGACGGCCGGGCGCTGGCGGGCCTCTCCCAGGGCGGTTATCAGGCGCTGGTTTCCGGAATGAATCATCTGGAGAGCTTTGGCTGGCTCGCGACCTTTAGCGGTGTCACGACCACCACGGTGCCGAATGCCGGCGTGGAAGCGCAGCTGAAGCAGCCTGACGCGATCAATAAGCAACTGCGCAACTTTACCGTGGTCGTCGGAGAAAAAGATTCCGTTACCGGCAAAGACATTGCTGGTCTGAAAAGCGAGCTGGAAAAACAGAAGATTAACTTCGACTATCACTCGTATCCAGGCCTGAACCATGAAATGGACGTCTGGCGCCCGGCCTACGCCGAGTTTGTGCAGAAACTGTTTAAATAACCGTTAGGGGGCCTTCAGCCCCCGTTTTGTGCTTGTGAAGGACGACAAGATGAAAATGATTGTGACCGAAGATTATGAAGAGATGAGCCTGGTCGCCAGCCATCATGTTCTGGGCTATATCACGGCGCCGCGGCGGGTGAATCTGGCGATGACGGCCGGCAGCACACCAAAGCGGATGTATGCGCATCTAACCGCAGCCGTGAAAGGCAAAGCCTTCTATGATCGGGTGCACTATTACAATTTCGATGAGATCCCCTTTCGCGGCCAGTCGCGAGAAGGCGTAACCATTTCCAACCTGCGTCAGCTGTTTTTTACCCCGGCACAGATCAAAGAAGAGAATATTCACAAGCTGACGCTGGAGAACGCTGCGCAGCACGATCGCCAGCTGGAAGAGGCAGGCGGCCTTGATCTGATGGTGTTGGGGCTGGGTGCCGACGGCCATTTTTGCGGCAACCTGCCGAATACCACCCGCTTTCATGATCAGACGGTCGAAGTGCCGATTCGCGGGAATATGATTGCTCTCGTCGCTAACAGCGAGATGGGCGGGGATATCTCGGCAGTACCGGACAGCTATGTCACCATGGGGCCGAGAAGCGTGATGGCGGCGAAAAATCTATTGCTGATTGTCAGCGGTGCCGCAAAAGCGCACGCGTTAAAGCAGGTGGTGGAAGGCCCGGTCAGCGAGCAGGTGCCGGCTTCAGTGCTCAAATTGCACCCTTCGCTGGTGATTATTGCCGATAAGGCGGCAGTCACTGAATTGCAGCCATAACCAGTCGCTGGTTCTATTCCCCGCTTGCGCAGACGCTTAGCGGGGCTACATCGATGCCAACGTGTCGCTCACCAGGCCCTTAACGCGTGATATCCCAGCCACGCGCTCTCCACAATGCCGGCAGCTCTGCCAGATCGGTAAAGGTCGTCACTTTGGGATGATCGATCGGCTGGTTATGCGGATCGGCGCAGAAATAAAACACCTCCATGCCGGCGGCAATCCCCGACTGAGCACCGGCGCTGGAGTCATCCACCAGGATACAGTTTTCGGCTTTCACCTGCATGGCGTTTGCCGCATGGAACATCAGCGCCGGATCGGGTTTCCAGCGCTGAATATCGTAGCCGCTGTACAAGCGGTCAGCGAAATGATGCAGCAGGCCGGTGCGACCGAGCGAGTGCTGCATCTTACTGACCGGACCATTGGAAACCACGCACATCGGGACGCTTACCGCATCCAGCAGCGCCTGGGCTCCGGCAATCACCTCCAGCTCGCTATCGAACAGACGGGCCACCTCCGCCCGATAAATCGGCTCAAGAGTGGCCTTTTGCAGGTTAACCCCATGCTCAGCGTTGATGGTGTCGATAATCTCGTACAGTTTTACCCCTTTGAAGCGCTTAAAAATCTCCGCCAGGTCCAGCGTAATGCCGAATTCCTGGAACATGTGAACGTAGGCGCGGGAGCAAATCACCTCACTGTCGACCAGCGTGCCGTCACAGTCAAAAAATACTGCTTCTGGTTGAGTCATAGCCTTTCCATATTAACAAGTTTAACGTTTTCGTAATGCCCAATGCCGCGACGCAATCGTTGCCGTATAAGCAAAATAAATGAAAAAAATTACCATACAACCGCGCCTGGTGCTGTAATTTGGTATAGGATAGCCTCGAATTTTCCCTCCTTACGTTCGGAAACCGATAATGAGTCAACAACAAACCAGCCAGTCTTCTGGCCAGGGTCTGCTGGAGCGCGTATTTAAACTGCGCGAGCATGGCACCACGGTGCGCACTGAAGCGATCGCCGGTTTCACCACGTTCCTGACGATGGTGTACATTGTCTTCGTGAACCCACAAATTCTTGGCGTGGCGGGTATGGATACCAGCGCCGTGTTTGTGACCACCTGTCTGATTGCCGCTTTCGGCAGTATCCTGATGGGGCTGTTTGCGAACCTGCCGGTCGCCCTCGCGCCAGCGATGGGGCTGAACGCCTTTTTCGCCTTTGTAGTGGTGCAGGCGATGGGTTTGCGATGGCAGGTCGGTATGGGCGCCATCTTCTGGGGCGCCGTGGGTCTGCTGCTGCTGACCATCTTCCGCGTACGTTACTGGATGATCGCCAATATTCCGCTTAGCCTGCGCGTCGGGATCACCAGTGGGATCGGTCTGTTTATCGGCATGATGGGCCTGAAAAACGCCGGGGTTATCGTCGCTAATCCGGAAACGCTGGTCAGCATTGGTCATTTAACCTCCCACAGCGTACTGCTGGGCGTGCTGGGCTTCTTTATCATCGCGATTCTGGCATCGCGTAACATTCACGCCGCGGTCCTGGTTTCTATCGTAGTGACTACCCTGCTGGGCTGGATGCTGGGCGATGTGCACTACACCGGCATCGTCTCCGCGCCGCCGAGCGTGACCTCGGTTGTGGGTCAGGTCGATCTGGCCGGTTCGCTGAATCTTGGCCTGGCGGGCGTGATCTTCTCGTTCATGCTGGTTAACCTGTTTGACTCTTCCGGCACCCTGATTGGCGTCACCGATAAAGCCGGGCTGGCGGATGCGCAGGGTAAGTTCCCGCGCATGAAGCAGGCGCTGTTCGTCGATAGCGTGTCGTCCGTTGCTGGTTCCTTTATTGGTACCTCTTCGGTAACGGCCTATATCGAATCCTCCTCCGGCGTTTCCGTGGGCGGGCGTACCGGCCTGACTGCCGTTGTCGTCGGTATCCTGTTCCTGCTGGTAATCTTCCTGTCGCCGCTGGCGGGGATGGTTCCTGGTTATGCCGCCGCGGGTGCGCTGATTTACGTCGGCGTGCTGATGACTTCCAGCCTCGCGCGGGTGAAGTGGAACGATCTGACCGAGGCGGTACCAGCGTTCATCACCGCGGTGATGATGCCGTTTAGCTTCTCGATCACCGAAGGTATCGCCCTGGGCTTTATTTCCTACTGCGTGATGAAGATCGGCACCGGCCGTCTGCGCGAGCTCAGTCCGTGCGTGATTATCGTCTCGCTGCTGTTTGTGCTGAAAATTGTCTTTATTGATGCGAAATAAGCAGCAGGCCCTTTTCTGAGAAAAGGGCTTTAGTTCTGGTTTCCTCTT
This sequence comes from Klebsiella sp. 10982, assembly GCF_048589245.1. Taxonomy (NCBI): domain Bacteria; kingdom Pseudomonadati; phylum Pseudomonadota; class Gammaproteobacteria; order Enterobacterales; family Enterobacteriaceae; genus Klebsiella; species Klebsiella sp. 10982. The sequence goes on along the minus strand of NZ_JBMAXV010000029.1, from coordinate 33,189 downwards.
CCTGTGGGAGAGGGAACCAGCCAGTTTTGATCTTTACGCTTTCACGCGCTGAATATAGTCTCCAAAGGCGGTCAGCTGGCCGCGCAGATGGTCGACAGTACTCTGATCGACCACTTCACCCAACTGCGGATCCACTTTGTTCTGGATCACGCCGCCCATAAATTCCGGTTTATTCATCACCATCGCATCCATGAACACCAGGATCTGGCGCAGATGATACTGGCAGCGTGCGCCGCCAATGGCGCCCATTGAGCTGGTTTGAATCAGAACCGGTTTGCCGGCCAGCGGCTGCTCGGGCAGGCGTGACAGCCAGTCGATGGCGTTTTTCAGGCCGCCAGGCACGGAATAGTTATATTCGGGAGTCACAATTACCACGCCATCCGCCTCACGGATCTGTTGCGCAATCTCCTGTACGCGCTGTGGGAATCCTTCTTCCTCCTGCATATCGGCATCGTAAAGCGGAATATCACCGATCGACGGCAGCGCCGCGATTTCCATACCCGCAGGCGCGATGCCTGGCAGGGTACGCGCGACCATTCCATTAAACGACCCTTTACGCAGGCTGCCGAGTAACGTAACCACTTTCAAAGTATCTGACATGATTGCTCCTTTTTATCATGATATGCCGGTGAGACCGGTCAATTGAGGGATAGGGTTTTTTCCGTGGGTAAACTGGTAAAGCGCATCAGGCGCGCCGAGGGCTCGCGCGCGCGCCGCTGGGCATCCGGCAGGCTGCACCAGTCGCCCCCCTTACCGTCATATTCCCAGACCTTCAGCGGGCCAATATTCGGGGTAGCGGCAATCGACCAGACGAGAAGTGATTCAGCATCACAGATGGCTTCTATCGGCTGGCTGCCGGCGGTACGCAGGCGGCCAGAGCCCGGCAGCAGTTGTAGTTGCGCCGGTGCTTCTCCTGTCAGTTTCAGCACGCTGCGGCGTAGCGCAACCAGCTGGGTGCGCGCTTCGTCCGGATCGTGTTGAATGTTAATCCACAGATTCTCGTTGTTACTGAAATTTTGTCTGTCGGCGTCGTGGCTGCGGACAGTGCGCTGTAGTTCCATGTCGAGGCCGCAATCTCCCTCGGTGGTCAGCGCGACGCCAACGATATTACCAGTATAAGAGATAGAGAAGCGGGGAAGATGGCGATCGCTAAAAACCGGTCGGCCATTCGCTTCACTGATGATTTCAGGCAGCTCACTGATGCCATATAGCATAAACAGCAGCTCGGCGAGCAGCGAGCGCGAAGCGCGAAAGCGAGCCTGGCGATATGTCGGGAGAAGACGTGCGGATTGATGACAGGCCGCTGACAAACGTGTCGATAGCGGCTCTCCGGTACTGAGAATCCCTCTTGCAAAATGCGTTGCCATACGTCGCTCCGTGAGTAATGGACATGGGTAAAGAAAGTGGGCGCTATTATCGCCTGGTATTAACAGGTTTTAATGCCGAAATCCCCCCTTGAAAAGGGAATTTGTTTGAATTTTACAAATTCTTGCGCAATAGGGGGGAATCGGCCTAAATCAAGGCTTACAGCGTACCGGAATAGAGTACTTTTAGCGTATCTCTCAGCCAGACGAGTTTCGGGTTGTAGCTGTTGCGCTTATGCCATAGCAGGGTGAAGGGAACGCGCAGCTTTTCCAGATGCTGCGTCTCCAGGGGGAGCGGCCGGGAAACCAGCGGCAGCTGGTGCTGCTGATTATAGTGCTGGCAGTAGCGCGGCGCGGTGGCCAGCATGGTGTGTTGCGGCTGAGCGGCCATAAAGAGCGATTGCTCAAACCCCGGCACGGTCAGCGCTACGTTACGCTTATGCCCCAGCTCCTGCAGGACATCGTCCAGCGCCCAGGTATCGCGCTGTTCCCAGCAGATGGTGATATGCGGATAGCGTAAGAATGCCGCCAGATCCCACTCCTCTTTGAGCGCCGGATGATCGGCGCGCAGCCAGACCTGCGGCAGATCGGTGAACAGCACATCAAAATCGATATACCACGGCAGCAGGCTCAGCAGCTCCCGCGACTGCGGATGGCTTTCACGCCCGCAGAAGCCGATATCCACCTCGCCGCGAATGATGGCGTCCAGGGAGTCGTAGTCCCAGTTGCGCAAACGAATCAATGCCTGAGGATAACGCTGATAGATGCGCTGGGAGAGGGTGTTAAACAGGATCATCAGCAGCGGCGTTTCCGCCGCCAGCTCGAATTTGAGGCCGCTGGGCATGGTGTGGTGTGGTTTATCGAGGATCTGGTTGCCCATCTGCATCCAGTCCGCCAGATCCTGCTCCATGCTGCTGACCAGCGGCGTAGGCGCCAGACCCCGCGGGGTTTTCACAAACAGCGGATCGTCGAACCAGGCGCGCAGTTTGGCCAGCGACTTGCTCACCGCTGACGGCGAAACGTTCATCCGCTTCGCCGTACGGGTAACGCTGAGCTCCTGGGTCAGGAGTTGCAGGCAGAGGAGTAAATTAAGATCAAGACTCGACAGCGGCTTCTTCATTGTATTGCGCTACCCGCGGCGGGGTGACGACCAGTAATAAAACAAGGCTCACTATGCTACAGGCAATGAGTATCCCGATCAGCATATTCATCGCGCTGAGTCCGATGATGGCGGCGAGCCAAATCCACAGCGATGAACCGCACACCTGCGCGATGCCGAGAACCGAGCTGGCGACGCCCGCGCGCAGCGTGAAGGGCCCCAGCGCCTGGCTCATCGCGACGCCGAAGCCGACGGAAAAGCCGGCGCAAATCATTCCCAGCCCGGCCAGGGTAACAGCCTGGCGAGTGGCGAGGCTCAGCGTCACGCCGGCCGCCAGGAACAGCACCTGCGAGGTCAGCATTAAGGTGCGGGGGTTAAACAGCGACAGGGCGAACGGCGTCGAGAAGGAGACTGCCATGCTGATCATCGCCATCAGGGCCATCGCCATTGAGTAAGTTCCCCGGTCGAACCCCATCTCTTCCATCATCAGTACCGGAGAGACGTTCACGTAGGTCAGGATCGCTGTCACGCTGAGGGTGGTGATAAGAATGCGGCTGAGAAAAAAGCGGTTCAGCAGCGACTCACTGACGCCATGCTGCTGCATGACCGTCTGCGGATGCGCCGTCGGGCGCGTCTCGCGCAGGATAAAGACCGACAGCAAACCGACCATGATGCCCATGCCGGTCATGGTGTAGAACAGACTCTGCCACGGATATTTCAGCATAATCAGGTGACCAAGCACCGGCGCCAGGACGGGGATAATGCAGGTAATGCCGTTGAGCAACGACAGCACCTTGGCGCGGCGACGATCGTCCAGCGTATCGCGCAGGATAGCGAAAGCCACCACGTAGCAGCTGCCGGCGCCGATCCCCTGGATAAAGCGTCCGGTGAGGAAGTGGCTGCTGGTGTGCGCCTGCGCGCAGAGCAGGGAGGCGATAATAAAGATCGCCGCGCCCACAATGGCGACAGGCTTGCGTCCGGAGCGGTCGGCGATGCGGCCAGCAAACAGCATCGCGGAGGCCATGCCAGCCAGATAGACCGAAAAGGCGATATGCAATTGCGCCTCGCTGGCTCCCAGGTCCTGCGCAATACGCGGCAGGCCGACCAGATACATATCGATGCCAGAGGGATAGAGCAGAACCAGGGCAAAGCTGCAAAGAAGAAAGCGTGTCATGGGATCCTCGCGATGTGAATGGCGTTCAGCATAGTGAGGAACGCCCCGCAAGACGAGTTGCCATTTGGACAACGCTCTTTTCCTGGCAGGAAACGCGAGTTAACGACTCCGGGTTCGCCAGACGCGGGCCATCCCTTCGCTTTCCGGCCGAACGCTTTCAAAGCCGAATTTCGCGTATAGCTCGGGAACATCCGCCACCAGTGTGACGTAGGCCCCGTCAAAGGCGTTAGCGTCCAGCCAGGCGATCAGTTTCTCCATCACCAGCCGGCCAAGGCCTTTTCCCTGGTGAGCCGGATCGACGGCGACATCGACAATGTCGAAGTTGATAGCGCCATCGCCGACGATACGCCCCATGGCGATCGGCGTCTCCTGCCAGAGGATATGTACGCCGTAACAGCTGTGCGGCAGTCCGGCTCTGGCGCCTTCCAGAGGGCGCGGTGACATGCCGGCGGCCACTCGCAGGTGGCAAAACGCTTCGGCGGAGGGCACCTTCTCGATCACGGTATATTCAACGGTCATGTTTTAGTCTCGCGGCTGGGGGAAGATAAAAGTAGAGAACGTTGCGCCGCAAAGGGCAAGAAAAAACCCGCATTAACGCGGCGTTAATGCGGGTGAGTGAACGTTTACGGACTGACGGTTACTTGCCGATACAGAAGCTGGAGAAGATGCGGCCCAGCAGGTCATCGGAGGTGAACTCTCCGGTGATCTCGCTCAGCGCCTGCTGCGCAAGGCGCAGCTCTTCCGCCAGCAGCTCTCCGGCCCAGGCGCCCAGCAGCTGGGCTTTGCCCTGCTGCAGATGATTCGCCGCCTCTTCCAGCGCCTGCAGATGGCGACGACGGGCGAGGAAGCCGCCTTCCATATTGGTATCGAAGCCCATGCTCTGCTTGAGATGGTTACGCAGCACCTCGACCCCTTCACCGGTACGTGCCGACAGGCGGATCAGTGAGTGGCCATTGACTTCGCTGATACCCAGCGCTTCGCCAGTGACGTCGGCTTTATTGCGCACCACGGTAATCGGCAGTTTAGCGGGCAGGCGCTCAATAAAGTCCGGCCAGATCTCCGCCGGGTCAACGGCGCTGGTGGTGGTGCCGTCGACCATAAACAGCACCCGGTCAGCCTGCTCGATCTCCTGCCAGGCGCGTTCAATGCCGATACGCTCCACTTCGTCATTAGCATCGCGCAGGCCCGCGGTATCGATGATATGCAGCGGCATACCGTCAATATGAATATGCTCGCGCAGCACGTCGCGGGTGGTGCCGGCGATATCGGTAACGATCGCCGCTTCGCGGCCCGCCAGGGCGTTCAGCAGGCTCGATTTACCGGCATTCGGCCGCCCGGCGATCACCACCTTCATCCCTTCGCGCAGCAGACTGCCCTGACGAGCTTCCGCGCGGACGGCGTCGAGATCGGCCATCACCTCGTTCAGCTGGGCTTCAATTTTGCCGTCGGAGAGGAAATCAATTTCTTCATCCGGGAAGTCAATGGCCGCTTCCACGTAGATGCGCAGGTGAGTGAGCGCTTCCACAAGATGGTTCACCCGCGCGGAGAACGCCCCCTGCAGCGAGTTCAGCGCCGAGCGCGCCGCCTGCTCTGAGCTGGCGTCGATAAGGTCGGCGATGGCTTCGGCCTGCGCCAGGTCGAGCTTGTCGTTGAGGAACGCGCGCTCGGAGAACTCACCCGGTCTGGCGATGCGCAGGCCCGGCAGGGTCAGAATACGTTTGAGCAGCAGATCGAGAATGACCGGACCGCCGTGGCCCTGCAGTTCAAGGACATCTTCCCCGGTAAAGGAGTTCGGCCCGGGGAACCACAGCGCAATCCCCTGATCCAGAGGGGTACCGTCAACGTCGTTGAACGGCAGGTAGTCGGCATAGCGCGGCTTCGGCAGCTTGCCGAGTACCGCCTGCGCGACGTCGCGCGCTTTGAGGCCGGAGATACGCAGGATACCCACACCCCCGCGTCCCGGAGGGGTGGCCTGGGCGACGATAGTGTCGTTATGGCTCATGGTGACTCTCTATGTAGATGTAAAAAAAGGCGGTCCATTGACCGCCTTCTCTGGCATTAACGCTACCGTAGATACTCGAAATAATTCAAGTTGCAGAAAGGCGGCAAGTTAGTGAGGCCCCAGGAGCTTACTGTAGTAAGTGACTGGGGCGAACTAATGAAGCCAACGCATCTGCGGCTTGAAGAATGAAGAGTATCAGGATTTTTTCTTCTCGCGGCTATGCAGGCCACGCTTCTCCAGACCACGGTAAATCAGCTGCTGCTGAATAATGGTTACCAGGTTGCTGACGATGTAGTACACCACCAGGCCAGACGGGAACCACAGGAAGAACACCGTGAAGATGACCGGCATAAAGGTCATGATCTTCTGCTGCATCGGGTCGGTCACGGTGGTCGGCGACATCTTCTGGATGAAGAACATGGTCGCGCCCATGATGATCGGCAGGATGTAGTACGGGTCTTGCGCAGACAGGTCGTGGATCCACAGGATAAACGGCGCATGACGCAGTTCAACCGAGGCGCTCAGCATGTAGTACAGCGCAAGGAAGATCGGCATCTGAATAATCAGCGGGAAGCAGCCACCCAGTGGGTTCACTTTTTCCGCTTTATACAGCGCCATCATTTCCTGGCTTTGACGTTGTTTATCGTCGCCCAGACGCTCACGCATGGCCTGAATCTTCGGCTGCAGCATACGCATCTTCGCCATGGAGGTGTACTGCGCTTTGGTCAGCGGGTACATGATGCCACGAACGATAAAGGTGATAACGATGATCGAGAAGCCCCAGTTGCCGAGGAAGCTGTGGATGAATTTCAGCAGCTTAAACAGCGGTTGGGAGATGAACCACAGCCAGCCGTAGTCGACGGTCAGATCCAGGTGCGGCGCAACGGCAGCCATTTTGTCCTGAATAGCCGGGCCGACCCACAGCACGCTCTGCAGTTTGTCGGTTTGACCAGGCTGCACCAGTACCGGCTGCGATTTGTAGCCAATAGCCACAATGCCGTTGCCGAGGTTAGCGGTGTAGAAGTTATTCGTTCCATTATTCTGCGGCACCCACGCGGTGGTGAAGTACTGCTGCAGCATGGCAACCCAACCGTTCTTGGTGCTGACGTTCAGGTTTTCGTTGTCCAGAATGGTATCGAATTTATATTTTTCGTATTTCGTATCTGAAGTCGAGAACGCTGCGCCACGGAAAGTATGCATCGTGGACAGGCCGCCGGTCTGGGTATCGCGACTGGTCGGCAGCGCAGCGGTCTGCTTCAGCTGACCAAAGGTCGAAACTTCCAGAGGCTTCTCGCTGGCGTTCTGTACGCTATAACCCACGTTCACCGCATAGCCACCGCGTTTTAGGGTGAAGGTTTTGGTGAAGACGTTGCCGGCTTTGTCGGTGTAGGTCAGCGGAATGACGATTTCATCCTGGCCATCGGCCAGCACAAACGCCTCTTTATCGACGTTGTACAGCGGACGCGGGCCATTTGCCGGGTTATCAGGACCGTCACGGCCGGTTAAGCCGCTCTGTGCCTGGTAGACAAACTGCGGTGTGGTTTCCAGTAACTGGAACGGTTCGGTCGATTTCAGCGTTTTTGGATACGCCAGAAGCAGCGCCTGCTCAATATCGCCACCGTTGGTGTTGATAGTCAGCTCAAGCACATCGGTTTTAACCGTAATCAGTTTCCCCTGGCCACTGGCCGGTACGCCCTGGTCGGCGGCGCTACCCGCTGCTGTGGTCGTAGTCTGCGTGGTCTGCTGCTGGGGCTGCGGATTTTTGTCCTGCTCCCAGGCTTGCCAGATCATGAAAGACACGAACAACAAAGCGATGATAAGAAGATTGCGTTGCGAATCCATCGTTAGTGTTCTCTGGTATCAAATGGTCCAGGCGGGACGGGATCGTCACCACCAGGGTGTAAAGGGTGGCATTTTAATACGCGTTTCATCGTCAACCAACTGCCTTTTATCACTCCAAACCTGCGTAAGGCCTCAATTCCGTATTGAGAACAGGTTGGGGTGAAACGACAGTGCGGCCCGAGTAGCGGACTAATCAGGCGCTGATAAACTCGAATCAGGCCGATCAGGACCCGCGAGCCAGGCGACAATGGCGGCGCCATAATTTTTCCAACGCTTCCGAGAGAGCACGGTTATCGAGGTCGGCAACCCCTCTTTTCGCCACCACCACGAAATCCATTGGCGGGAGTTCATGCTGACGCAAACGAAAACTTTCACGCGTCAGACGTTTAATCCGATTGCGTTCATGTGCGCGTTTCACGTTTTTCTTGGCGACGGTGAGACCGATGCGGGGATGCCCCAGCGAATTCAGGCGGCCGAGGATGGTGATTTGCGGCGTGCCAGCCCGTTGTGGCTGCTGGAAGACGAAAGTGAAATGACTGGGAGTTAACAAGCGTAACTCCCTGGGAAATGCGAGCTTAACCACGCAGGGTTAGCTTTATTACTTGGAAACGGTCAGACGAGCGCGGCCTTTAGCACGACGACGTGCCAGAACCTGACGACCATTTTTAGTAGCCATACGAGCACGGAAGCCGTGAGAACGGTTGCGCTTCAGTACAGACGGTTGAAAAGTGCGTTTCATGGCGATTTCTACCTAAACTTGAATAAATTCACTGACTTTTGCGTAGACCCGAACGAACTTCGAACGACTTACGCCTCAGCGTGGGTGATTAAAGAGGCCGGATTGTAATAATTGTACACTCCGGAGTCAATTCTCTTTCCTTATTTCTCGCACCTCGTCGCACAAAAAATAAGCTGAGACGCGTGACGAAAACGGGCATTACGCGCCGGGTGGGGGATTATACGGCCTGGCCAGTAAAGCGCAAGGATCCGCAAGGATCTTTATTAGATCGTTTCCGCCCAAAAGCGGCATAGCTCATTAATTTTTCCAATATGCGGCGGAAATCGTGCTTCACTCCTTCCAGGATCGATTACACTTACCCGGTTTCGATCCTTCCTGTGGATAAATCGGGAAGAATCTGTTGAGAAACACAAGATCTCTTTCTCAGTTTAGGCTATGATCCCCGGTCCCGATCGCGATCCCCGGATCCGCAGCGGGTTATAACCGCAGATAGCGGTTCGCACGTCACCCCTTTTGTGCAGGGGCTTTTTCGGCTAATGCAGGGTCTTGTCGACGTGTGCCAACAATCACGATTGTTTCAGTTTTTCTTTGATATCGATTTTATGTTCGAGTGGAGTCCGCCGTGTCACTTTCGCTTTGGCAGCAGTGTCTTGCCCGATTGCAGGATGAGTTACCAGCCACAGAATTCAGCATGTGGATCCGCCCATTGCAGGCGGAACTGAGCGATAACACGCTGGCACTGTATGCGCCAAACCGTTTTGTGCTCGACTGGGTAAGGGACAAATACCTCAATAATATCAATGGACTCCTCAATGATTTTTGCGGTGCTGATGCCCCGCAGCTGCGTTTTGAGGTGGGCGCTAAGCCTGCCAGCTCGCTGCAGAAAGGGGCGGTAAGCCCGGCTGCGGCGACCATCCCGGCGGCGCAGGTACAGACCGCGCGCACGGCGCCGACGATCGTGCGCCCAGGCTGGGATAATGTCCCGGCGCCAGCGGAGCCGACCTACCGCTCTAACGTTAACGTGAAACACACGTTTGATAACTTCGTCGAAGGTAAATCTAACCAGCTGGCCCGCGCGGCGGCGCGTCAGGTGGCGGATAACCCGGGCGGCGCCTACAACCCGCTGTTCCTTTATGGCGGCACCGGTCTGGGGAAAACCCACCTGTTGCACGCCGTGGGTAACGGCATTGTGGCGCGTAAGCCGAACGCCAAAGTGGTCTATATGCACTCCGAGCGTTTCGTCCAGGACATGGTCAAAGCGCTGCAGAACAACGCCATAGAAGAGTTTAAACGCTACTACCGCTCTGTTGACGCCCTGTTGATCGATGACATTCAGTTCTTCGCTAATAAAGAACGATCCCAGGAGGAGTTTTTCCACACCTTCAATGCCTTGCTGGAAGGTAATCAGCAGATCATCCTGACGTCGGATCGTTATCCAAAAGAGATCAACGGCGTTGAGGATCGTCTAAAATCCCGCTTCGGCTGGGGGCTGACGGTGGCGATCGAGCCGCCGGAGCTGGAAACCCGCGTTGCGATCCTGATGAAAAAAGCCGATGAAAACGACATTCGCCTGCCGGGCGAAGTGGCGTTCTTTATCGCCAAGCGTCTGCGTTCGAACGTGCGTGAACTGGAGGGGGCGCTGAACCGTGTTATCGCTAACGCCAACTTTACCGGCCGGGCGATCACGATTGATTTCGTGCGCGAAGCGCTGCGCGATCTGCTGGCGCTGCAGGAAAAACTGGTCACCATCGACAATATTCAAAAGACGGTGGCGGAGTACTACAAGATTAAGGTAGCGGATCTGCTGTCCAAGCGCCGCTCCCGTTCGGTGGCGCGTCCTCGCCAGATGGCGATGGCGCTGGCCAAAGAGCTGACCAACCACAGCCTGCCGGAAATCGGCGATGCGTTTGGCGGCCGCGACCATACCACCGTGCTGCACGCCTGCCGCAAGATTGAGCAGTTGCGTGAAGAAAGCCACGACATTAAAGAAGATTTTTCCAATTTAATCAGAACATTATCCTCGTGACGCTATGAAATTTACCGTAGAACGTGAACATTTATTAAAACCGCTGCAACAGGTGAGCGGTCCGTTAGGTGGTCGTCCGACGCTGCCCATTCTCGGTAACCTGCTGCTTCAGGTCGCGGACGGCACACTGTCGCTGACCGGTACCGATCTTGAAATGGAGATGGTGGCGCGCGTGGCGCTGGTTCAGCCGCACGAAGCGGGTGCCACGACCGTTCCGGCACGGAAATTCTTTGATATCTGCCGCGGACTGCCGGAAGGGGCGGAGATCGCGGTTCAGCTGGAAGGCGATCGGATGCTGGTGCGTTCCGGCCGCAGCCGCTTCTCGCTGTCGACCCTGCCCGCTGCCGATTTCCCGAATCTTGACGACTGGCAGAGCGAGGTGGAATTTACCCTGCCGCAGGCGACGATGAAGCGCCTGATCGAAGCGACCCAGTTCTCGATGGCGCACCAGGATGTTCGTTACTACTTAAACGGTATGCTGTTCGAAACCGAAGGCAGCGAACTGCGCACCGTCGCCACCGACGGCCACCGCCTGGCGGTCTGCGCGATGCCGCTGGAAGCATCGCTGCCGAACCATTCGGTGATCGTGCCGCGTAAAGGGGTGATTGAGCTGATGCGGATGCTCGACGGCGGCGATACCCCGCTGCGCGTGCAGATCGGCAGCAACAATATCCGCGCCCACGTTGGCGATTTTATCTTCACCTCTAAGCTGGTTGATGGCCGTTTCCCGGATTATCGCCGCGTATTGCCGAAAAACCCGGATAAACACCTCGAGGCGGGCTGCGATATTCTCAAGCAGGCTTTTGCCCGCGCGGCGATTCTTTCCAACGAGAAATTCCGCGGCGTGCGGCTGTATGTCAGTGAAAACCAGCTGAAAATCACCGCCAATAACCCGGAACAGGAAGAGGCGGAAGAGATTCTGGATGTGACCTACGCCGGAACGGAGATGGAGATTGGCTTCAACGTTAGCTATGTGCTGGATGTGCTGAATGCGCTGAAGTGCGAGAATGTACGTATTCTGCTGACGGATTCGGTGTCGAGCGTGCAGATTGAGGATGCGGCTTCGCAATCCGCAGCCTATGTCGTCATGCCTATGAGATTGTAGTGGAAAATATCGGGCTATCTTACTTGCCATTTTCAACCTGGGCTGTGCTCGCCCCTGTCACGTACTTCGTGTACGCTCCAGGGTCTGCGCGCAGTCCGCGTTGAAACTGGCTGCGCCGATAACGCCCTGGCCCAAAGAACGCTGATATGTCACTGACGCGCTTGCTCATCAAAGACTTCCGCAATATTGAAAGCGCGGATCTCGCTTTATCTCCCGGCTTTAACTTCCTGGTTGGCGCGAACGGCAGCGGCAAAACCAGCGTGCTGGAAGCTATCTATACGCTCGGTCACGGCCGGGCGTTTCGTAGTTTGCAAATTGGCCGGGTGATCCGCCACGAGCAGGAGGCTTTTGTCCTGCACGGCCGCCTGCAGGGCGAAGAGCGGGAAACCGCCATCGGCCTGACCAAAGACAAACAGGGCGACAGCAAGGTGCGCATCGACGGCACCGACGGCCACAAAGTGGCGGAGCTGGCGCACCTGATGCCGATGCAGCTGATTACGCCGGAGGGGTTTACTTTACTCAACGGCGGCCCCAAATACAGAAGAGCATTCCTCGATTGGGGATGTTTTCACAACGAAGCCGGATTCTTCACCGCCTGGAGCAACCTGAAGCGCCTGGTCAAGCAGCGCAACGCCGCGCTACGCCAGGTGAGCCGCTATGCCCAGCTGCGGCCGTGGGATCTGGAATTAATCCCGCTGGCGGAGCAGATCAGCCGCTGGCGTGCCGAATACAGCGCCGCTATTGTCGAAGACATGGCGGATACCTGTCAGCAATTTTTACCGGAATTCACCCTCACCTTCTCTTTCCAGCGCGGCTGGGAAAAAGAAACGGACTACGCCGAGGTGCTGGAGCGGAATTTCGAACGCGACAGAATGTTAACCTACACCGCCCACGGCCCGCATAAAGCGGATTTCCGCATTCGCGCTGACGGGGCGCCGGTGGAAGATACCTTGTCGCGCGGGCAGCTTAAGCTGCTGATGTGCGCCCTGCGTCTGGCGCAGGGAGAGTTCCTCACCCGCGTCAGCGGGCGGCGCTGCCTGTACCTGATAGATGATTTTGCCTCGGAACTTGATGATGCCCGCCGCGGTCTGTTATCCAGCCGCCTGAAAGCGACGCAGTCACAGGTTTTCGTCAGCGCCATCAGCGCTGAACACGTTATGGACATGTCGGACAAAAATTCGAAGATGTTCCGCGTGGAAAAAGGTAAAATAACGGATTAACCCAAGATTAAATGAGCGAGAAACGTTGATGTCGAATTCTTATGACTCCTCCAGTATCAAAGTCCTGAAAGGGCTGGATGCGGTGCGTAAGCGCCCGGGTATGTATATCGGCGACACGGATGACGGCACCGGTCTGCACCACATGGTATTCGAGGTTGTGGATAACGCTATCGACGAAGCGCTCGCGGGTTACTGCAAAGATATCGTTGTCACCATCCACAGCGATAACTCCGTCTCCGTACAGGATGACGGCCGCGGCATCCCAACCGGCATTCACCCGGAAGAGGGCGTCTCCGCAGCGGAAGTTATCATGACCGTCCTGCACGCCGGCGGTAAATTCGATGATAACTCCTATAAAGTGTCCGGCGGTCTGCACGGCGTAGGCGTCTCGGTGGTTAACGCCCTGTCGCAGAAGCTGGAGCTGGTTATCCAGCGCGATAACAAAGTGCACAAGCAGATGTACGAACACGGTGTACCGCAGGCGCCGCTGGCGGTGACCGGCGAGACCGACAAAACCGGCACCATGGTGCGTTTCTGGCCAAGCCTGGAAACCTTCACCAACGTCACCGAATTCGAGTATGACATTCTGGCGAAACGCCTGCGCGAGCTGTCGTTCCTGAACTCCGGGGTCTCTATCCGCCTGCGCGATAAGCGCGACGGTAAAGAGGACCATTTCCACTACGAAGGCGGCATCAAGGCGTTCGTTGAGTATCTCAACAAGAACAAAACGCCGATCCACCCGAATATTTTCTATTTCTCCACCGAAAAAGACGGTATCGGCGTGGAAGTGGCGCTGCAGTGGAACGACGGCTTCCAGGAAAACATCTACTGCTTTACCAACAACATCCCGCAGCGTGACGGTGGTACTCACCTCGCTGGCTTCCGCGCGGCGATGACTCGTACCCTCAACGCCTACATGGATAAAGAGGGTTACAGCAAAAAAGCGAAAGTCAGCGCCACCGGCGACGATGCCCGTGAAGGCCTGATCGCTGTGGTATCGGTGAAAGTGCCGGATCCGAAATTCTCCTCACAGACCAAAGACAAGTTGGTCTCCTCCGAGGTGAAATCGGCGGTGGAGCAGCAGATGAACGAACTGCTGAGCGAATACCTGCTGGAAAACCCGTCCGATGCCAAAATCGTGGTCGGCAAAATTATTGACGCCGCGCGCGCCCGTGAGGCCGCACGTCGCGCCCGTGAGATGACTCGCCGTAAAGGCGCGCTGGATCTGGCAGGCCTGCCGGGCAAACTGGCGGATTGCCAGGAACGCGATCCGGCGCTGTCTGAACTGTACCTCGTGGAAGGGGACTCCGCGGGCGGCTCTGCGAAGCAGGGTCGTAACCGTAAGAACCAGGCGATCCTGCCGCTGAAGGGTAAAATCCTCAACGTTGAGAAAGCCCGCTTCGATAAAATGCTCTCTTCCCAGGAAGTGGCGACGCTGATCACCGCCCTGGGCTGCGGCATTGGTCGCGATGAATACAACCCGGACAAGCTGCGCTATCACAGCATCATCATCATGACCGATGCGGACGTCGACGGCTCGCACATTCGTACCCTGCTGTTGACCTTCTTCTACCGCCAGATGCCGGAAATCGTCGAGCGCGGGCACGTCTATATTGCCCAGCCGCCGCTGTACAAAGTGAAGAAAGGCAAGCAGGAACAGTACATTAAAGACGATGAAGCGATGGATCAGTATCAGATCTCCATCGCGCTCGACGGTGCGACCCTGCACACCAACGCCAGTGCGCCAGCGCTGGCGGGCGAACCGCTGGAAAAACTGGTTGCCGAGTTCAATGCCACCCAGAAAATGATTGGCCGTATGGAGCGCCGCTTCCCGAAAGCGCTGCTGAAAGAGCTTATCTATCAGCCGACCCTGACCGAGGCCGATCTGGCGGACGAGCAGAAGGTGACCCGCTGGGTGAACACCCTGGTCTCCGAGCTGAACGAGAAAGAACAGCACGGCAGCCAGTGGAAATTTGATCTCCACGAGAACAAAGAGCTGCAGCATTTTGAACCGGTTATTCGCGTCCGTACCCACGGGGTGGATACCGACTATCCGCTGGATAATGAGTTCATCGTAGGGCCGGAATATCGCCGTATCTGCACCCTGGGTGAGAAACTGCGCGGTCTGATGGAAGAAGATGCCTACATCGAGCGCGGCGAACGCCGTCAGCCGGTAGCCAGCTTCGAGCAAGCCCTCGACTGGCTGGTGAAAGAGTCCCGTCGCGGTCTCTCCATCCAGCGTTATAAAGGTCTGGGCGAGATGAACCCGGATCAGCTCTGGGAAACCACCATGGATCCGGACAGCCGCCGCATGCTGCGCGTGACCGTTAAGGATGCCATTGCCGCTGACCAGCTGTTCACCACCCTGATGGGCGATGCCGTTGAGCCGCGTCGCGCCTTTATCGAAGAGAACGCCCTGAAAGCGGCGAATATCGATATTTAAGCCGCATGTTTCCCGGTAACGAGTTTTACCGGGACAACAGGATGAGTAAGCCCGGTCGCATCGCGCGATCGGGCTTTTTTTTGCCGCTAAAAGGGGAATCCTCTGCCGCGGTTCCATCCCCCTTTCGGGCCGACACTTTTACTGTTTTTTGAGCGGAATCGCGTTAGCATGAGGGGAGACTCATCTTACCCGGGGATCCTATGACTATTAAACTGATTGCAATCGATATGGACGGCACGCTGCTGCTGCCAGACCATACCATTTCTCCGGCGGTGAAAGCCGCCATCGCTGCGGCGCGCGAGCGCGGCGTCAATGTGGTGCTGACCACCGGTCGCCCTTACGCGGGCGTCCATAGCTATCTGAAAGAACTGCATATGGAGCAGCCGGGGGACTACTGCATTACCTACAATGGCGCGTTGGTGCAGAAAGCCGGGGACGGTAGCACCGTCGCGCAAACCGCGCTGAGCTATGACGACTATCGCTTCCTTGAGCAGCTCTCCCGCGAGGTCGGCTCCCATTTCCACGCGCTGGATCGCAATACGCTGTATACCGCGAACCGCGATATCAGCTACTACACCGTCCACGAATCCTACGTGGCAACCATTCCGCTGGTGTTCTGCGAAGCGGAGAAAATGGACCCTGAGATCCAGCTGTTGAAAGTGATGATGATCGATGAGCCGGCAATCCTTGACCAGGCCATCGCCCGTATTCCGGCGGAAGTGAAAGAGAAGTACACCGTGCTGAAAAGTGCGCCTTACTTCCTCGAAATTCTGGATAAACGCGTCAATAAAGGCACTGGCGTGAAATCGCTGGCCGATGCGCTCGGCATCAAGCCAGAAGAGATTATGGCGATTGGCGATCAGGAAAATGATATCGCGATGATTGAATTTGCCGGCGTCGGCGTGGCAATGGATAACGCCATTCCTGCGGTCAAAGAAGCGGCGAACTTCATCACCAAATCTAACCTTGAAGATGGCGTCGCCTTCGCCATTGAAAAATACGTTTTAGCGTAAGCTTCCTTCAGGCCCGGCGTTCGCCGGGTCTGTCTTCTCTTTTTTCATGAACAGATGTTAATCCGCATTTAAATCCCTCAATCCTCGCAGGGGATTCTATAAGCTACCCGCCCTCTTTTTAGCAACTCAGAACTAACATCATACTTTTCATGAATATATACCACCGTTTGATGTTGGTTACGCTGCCATTCGCCTCTGTTCAGATTTGCGCGGCCGCGGAACCAACGGCGCCGCTCGAACCGGCGTATGCCTATCACGGCGCAGAGCCTGCGGATCTGCCGGCGCCAGAAAGTCGCCAGCCTGCGGCGACAGAATCGTCCTCGCTACTCCCTTTGCTAGGCGATGAGGCCAGAAAGCGCGGCTACGTACTGCCGCTGCCGTTTGGCGTTAGTATTAACTATATGGATATGCGGCAGAATATTAATGTCGACAGCATTAACTTCACCGGGCTGTCGCTGGATGGTCGCAATATCGATTGCGGTAAGAGCTTCGCCTGTAAACGTGCGGTGAATAATATTTTCGCTAATGGGCCCGTCTCGCTGGATAACGCTTTCCAGATTGGCGTCGGTAATACGCGGGAAAGCAGTAAAACCGAAACGCTCAAGCTGGATGCCTGGCTGCTGCCGTTTATGAACGTTTATGGTCTGGTCGGGCACACCGAAGGACATTCAATTTCGCAGATTGCCGTCGGCCTGAAGGGGCCGAATGGTAAAGTGGTCCCTCTGCCGGGGATGCAGGATCTCGACTTTCGCCTCGATTTTAAGGGTACCACCTACGGGATGGGCACCACCCTGGTGGGTGGCGTCGGCAACTGGTTTACGGTGTTCGACGCCAACTACACCCAGACGCGTTTTGATATCCTCGACGGTAGCATCGACGCGTTTACCTTTTCGCCGCGCGTAGGCTATCGTTTCACTACGCCATCGGTCGATGCGCTGCATCTCCCCGCCGGAAAGCTGAACCTGTGGGTCGGCAGCATGTATCAGGATGTGCAGCAGGAGTTTAAGGGCAGCCTTAACGATCTCTCGATGCCGTCGCCGATGCTGCAGAATATGGTCAATCTGGCCAACCAGGATAATAACGGTCGCTTTGATGTGAAACAGCATCTCCAGTCGCCGTGGAACGTGCTGGTGGGCGCGCAGTATGAGATGACGCAGAACTTCAATATTACTACCGAGTTTGGCTTTGCCGAACGTAACAGCTTCTTTATCGCCGGTGAGTATCGCTTTTGAGCCGACTGTTTATCACTTTTCTGCTGCTGATGACCAGCCCGATCTGCAGCCAGGCCGAAATGCTCAGCCGCGAGAAAATCGACGGTTGGCTGCAGCATCTCGGCGCCAGCGATAAGTTCGACGCCAGCAAAGGGATCGACTGGGGCGTGATGCCCGGTCCGTTCTATACGCCGGAGCTGGGGCTGGGCATCGGCACCGCTGTCGTCGGCATGTATCGCCCCGATCCGCAAGATACCACCAGCCAGAACTCGACCCTGACGCTGAGCGGCTACGCCAGCTCCACCGGCGCCTTCGGCCTCAGCGTGAAAAACTACGCCTTTTTCGACAACGACCTGTGGCGCGTTTTTGTCGAAGGGTCGATGGCCAATACGCCCACTTATTACTGGGGGCAGGGTTTTCACGCCGGGGATAAAGACAATGAAAAAGAGAAGTATACCGCCCAGGTGCTGACTCTGCGCCCGACAATCTACCGGCAACTGTTCGACAATGTCTATCTGGGCGCGGGATGGTCGCTGGCGGCGCAGAACGCCGATGAGATGGACCACGACGATTTACCGAAAATAGAAAGCACCTCACAGGGGCCGTCGGTATTCAGTTCGGGCGCCAGCGTTGCCCTGAACTGGGACGATCGCGACTTTGTCCCCAACCCGCGTCGGGGTCAGTATGCTAACGTCCGCTACACCCATTATGCGCCCGGATTAGGCAGCGATACCCGCTTTGACGAATTTCAGCTGCACTATAGTCATTATCATGCCCTGAGCGAGAAAAGCGTGCTCGCCTGGGAGGCCGATGGCGCCTTCACCCAGGGCGAGGTGCCGTGGAGCATGATGCCCCTGTTGGGCAGCGATGAGCGGATGCGCGGTTACTATGAGGGGCGCTATCGCGATAAAAACGTCGTCAGCGGCCAGCTGGAATATCGTCGGCAGCTCACCTGGCGGCATGGGATTGTGGCCTGGGCAGGGGCGGGAACCATGGGGCCGTCGCTGTCGTCGTTGAACAATGGCCGCTGGCTGCCCACCGGCGGCGTTGGCTACCGTTTCGAGTTCAAACCTCGGGTGAATATTCGCCTCGACTATGGCATCGGTAAGGGCAGCAGCGGCTTTTACTTTCAGGTCGGGGAGGCATTTTAAGCACCTTGCCGGGCATTCAACCTTGCGCGGATTGCGGTATGCTAACGCCACTCTTATATCGGCCCGGTCAGCACGCCATGAAACAAGTTACCTTTGCTCCCCGCAACCACCAGCTCACCAATACCCGTACCTGGACCCCCGACAGCCAGTGGCTGGTGTTCGATGTCCGCCCGTCCGGCGCGTCGTTCACCGGCGAGACTATCGAACGGGTGAACGTCCACAGCGGTGCGGTGGAGATCGTCTATCGCGCCACTGAAGGGGCCAGCGTTGGCGTGGTGACCGTGCATCCGACCGAGGAGCGCTATGTGTTCATTCACGGCCCCGAGCGGCCGGATGCGCAGTGGCAGTATGATTTTCATCATCGCCGCGGAGTGGTGGCCTTTCAGGGGGGCGTCGAGAATCTGGACGCCATGGACATTACCGCCCCTTACACCCCCGGCGCGCTGCGCGGCGGCAGCCACGTTCACGTCTATAGTCCCAACGGTCAGTTCGTCAGTTTTACCTATAACGACCACGTGCTGCACGCGCGCGATCCGGCGCTGGATCTGCGCAACGTCGGCGTGGCGGCGCCCTATGGGCCGGTGACGCCGCCAGGCCACCATCCGCGCGAATACGGCGGCAGCCACTGGTGCGTGCTGGTGAGCCGCACGACGCCGACGCCTGTTCCGGGGAGCGACGAGATTAATCGCGCCTATGAAGAGGGCTGGGTCGGGAACCATGCGCTGGCGTTTATTGGCGATACCCTGGCGGAAAACGGCGACAAAGTCCCGGAGCTGTTTATGGTCGAGCTGCCGCAGGATGAAGCCGGCTGGAAGCAGCCCGGCGGGGAGCCGCTTGCGGGCACGGCAACCACGATGCCGGCGCCGCCGGCGGGCGTCTGTCAGCGTCGTTTGACCTTCACCCACCGTCGCCGCTACCCGGGGCTGGTGAACGTCCCGCGCCACTGGGTGCGCGCCAATCCGCAGGCGACGGCGATAGCCTTTCTGATGCGCGACGACGCCGGGGTGGTGCAGCTGTGGCTGATTTCACCGCAGGGGGGCGAACCGCGGCAGTTGACGTATCACGCGTCGGGTATCCAGTCGGCGTTTAACTGGCATCCGTCGGGAGAGTGGCTGGGCTTTGTGCTGGAGGATCGGATTGCCTGCTGCCATGCCGGCACGGGGGATATCACCTTTTTAACCGACGCGCATGCCCATGCGCCTTCGGCAGACGCGATCGTCTTTTCGCCAGACGGTAAACAGATTGCCTGGATGGAAGAGGTAGATGGTTATCGCCAGCTATGGGTCACGCAGACCGGACGATAACTTACTGGGCAGGCATCGGCGCTGGTGGGATCACCGAGTTGGTCGCCAGCGTGGCTTTCTCGCTCTTTTCGACCCGCGATTTGATAGAGCTGTCGGTGCGGAACATATCCCACGGCAGCAGCAGGGTATCCATGACGGCGGTGAATGGCATATCCAGCGCCACCAGCGATTTGACACCCCAGTTGGTGTCGCTGTCTCCCAGCGTTTGCGCGCTGGAACGTGTACCCGGATAGGTTCCCTCTTTGCCACCGGTATGTGACATTACGCTGGAGCAACCGCTCAGGCTTATTATCCCGCTGAACAGGACCAGCTTTAACAGTCGTCTGCTTTTCATTATTTTTCCATCGTCGTTTCGGGCGTTGAGATAACCTTTCAGCGGTTATATCGGGCCATCCCGTGAATGCATAGCGTTATTGCGCCGCATTGTGGCGGGCATCGCACTTTGCTTTTTGTGCTCCTCCCCCCAGTCTAAGCAATCATTGGCAAACTGCAAAAAAATTCGCCCTCAATCCCTTGAAAATCAGAGGGAGAAACCCATTTTATAGGTGTAACCCACTGAGAATACGCCTGAGGGGTATTCCGGATTACCGCGGCCTGTCCACGATGGAAGGTCATTTGATTCTCGCTGATTTTCAGGAGCTATTTATTATGCGTAACTTCGATCTCTCCCCGCTTTATCGTTCAGCCATTGGTTTCGACCGTCTGTTCAACCTGCTGGAAAACAATCAAAGCCAGAGCAACGGTGGCTACCCTCCGTATAACGTCGAGCTGGTAGACGAAAACCACTATCGCATCGCCATCGCGGTGGCCGGCTTTGCTGAAAGCGAGCTGGAGATCACGGCCCAGGACAATCTGCTGATCGTCAAAGGCGCCCACGCCGCCGAGCAGAAAGAGCGGACCTACCTGTATCAGGGGATCGCCGAGCGCAACTTCGAGCGCAAATTCCAGCTGGCGGAAAATATTCACGTCCGCGGCGCCAACCTGGTGAACGGCCTGCTGTACATCGATCTGGAACGTGTCATCCCGGAAGCGAACAAGCCGCGCCGTATCGAAATTAACTAATTATCCGTTTCAGGCCGCCACGCGGCCTGATGTAAAAACTTGCTCGCCGTCAGGGAGCAGATGCGAATCCACGCTATTCGCAGATATTCACTCGCTTCATAGAAGGAGAAAACACTATGCGTAACTACGATTTATCCCCCCTGCTGCGTCAATGGATCGGTTTTGACAAACTGGCCAGCGCCCTGCAAACCGCCGGTGAAAGCCAGAGCTTCCCGCCTTATAACATCGAAAAAAGCGACGATAACCACTACCGCATTACCCTTGCGCTGGCCGGTTTCCGTCAGGAAGATCTGGATATTCAGCTGGAAGGTACCCGCCTGGTGGTGAAAGGCACGCCGCAGCAGCCGGAAAAAGAGACCACATGGCTGCACCAGGGGCTGGTGAGCCAGGCCTTCAGCCTGAGCTTTACCCTTGCCGACAACATGGAGGTCTCTGGCGCGACCTTCACCAACGGCCTGCTGCATATCGATCTGACCCGCAATGAGCCTGAGCAGATTGCCCCGCAGCGTATCGCCATCAGCGAACGACCAGCGTTAAATAGTTAATTAAGCGAATAACTTATAAGGCCCCGATTTTCGGGGCTTTTTTGTGCGCGAGAGCGCAATAAACTTACTTGCTGCAACGGGTGTTTCAGTTTAAAAAACAATCATACTTTGGGACTCACTCAAACAAGGATACGTTATGAACGAACAGCAGCCATTTGAAGCGATTAGAAAGAGCGATGAGGCGGGGCGGGAGTATTGGTCTGCCCGCAACCTTGGTCCCCTGCTTGACTATAAAGAGTGGCGGAATTTTTATAAGGTCATTGCAAAAGCGATAATTTCATGTGAGGCGAGTGGTCATCCCTCGGCAGACCATTTTGTTGAAACCAACAAAATGGTCGAATTAGGTTCTGGCGCCAGCAGGAATCTTGAAGATTTCCACCTCTCACGCTACGCCTGCTATCTGGTAGTGCAAAATGGCGATCCGTCGAAACCGGTGATTGCTGCGGGGCAAACGTACTTTGCCTTGCAAACCCGGCGCCAGGAATTGCAAGATGATCAAATATTTAAGTCTCTACAAGAGGATGAAAAGCGACTGTTCCTGCGCAATGAACTCAAAGAGCATAATAAACATCTGGTTGAAACGGCCCAACGTGCCGGTGTTGAGACGACTCTTGATTTTGCTGTCTTTCAAAACCATGGCTATAAAGATCTCTATGGTGGTCTTGACCAAAAAGCAATCCATGAGCGTAAGGGCCTAAAGAAAAGCCAAAAAATACTCGACTATATGGGATCGACTGAGCTCGCGGCCAACCTGTTTCGTGCTACCCAAACGGAAGAAAAACTACGTCGGGACGCGGTTGATTCGAAGCAACTCGCCAACAAAACGCATTATGACGTAGGGCAAAAAGTACGCCAGACTATTAAAGATCTGGGTGGCACTATGCCTGAAGCGCTTCCTTCCCCGGAGAAAAGTATTCAGCAACTCACTATCGCAGCGAAAAATAAGAACGCGCCTGAGTAGCGTATCTTACTCCATGATTATTGTGCGCCAGGCGGCATACAACCCGTCTGGCAGTGGTCATAATCCCTGTAGTTAATAATGTTATTCACAGGGACGGTACCATGAGTGAGATAGCATTGACGGTCAGCGTGCTGGCGCTGGTGGCGGTGGTTGGGCTGTGGATCGGCAATGTCAAAATCCGCGGCGTCGGCTTTGGCATTGGCGGTGTCCTGTTTGGCGGGATTATTGTCGGCCACTTTGTCGATCAGGCGGGCGTCGCCCTTAGCAGCCCGATGCTGCATTTTATTCAGGAATTCGGTTTGATCCTGTTTGTCTACACCATCGGTATCCAGGTGGGACCGGGCTTTTTCGCCTCGCTGCGGGTCTCAGGCCTGCGGCTCAATCTGTTCGCTATCCTTATCGTTATCCTCGGCGGTCTGGTGACCGCGGTGCTACATAAACTGTTCAATATTCCTCTCCCGGTGGTGCTCGGCATCTTTTCCGGCGCGGTGACCAACACGCCGGCGCTGGGGGCCGGGCAGCAAATTCTGCGCGATCTTGGGGTGCCCTTCGATGTGGTCGATCAGATGGGGATGAGCTACGCGATGGCCTATCCGTTCGGCATCTGCGGCATTCTGCTGACCATGTGGCTGGTGCGCCTGTTCTTCCGCATCAATGTGGAGAAAGAGGCCCAGCGGTTTGAGGAGAGCAGCGGCAACGGCCACGCTCATTTGCACACCATCAACGTGCGGGTGGAGAACCCCAATCTCAATCAGATGGCGATTCAGGATGTGCCGATGCTCAACAGCGACAACATCGTCTGTTCGCGGCTGAAGCGCGGTGAGCTGTTGATGGTGCCTGCGCCGGGCACCCTTATCCAGGCTGGCGACCTGCTGCACCTGGTGGGGCGACCTGAGGATCTGCACAATGCGCAGCTGGTGATTGGCCAGGAGGTGGCGACCTCGCTGTCGACGCGCGGCACCGATCTGAAAGTCGAGCGGGTGGTGGTGACTAACGAGAAAGTGCTGGGGAAGAAAATACGCGATCTGCACGTCAAACAGCGCTATGACGTGGTGATCTCCCGGCTTAATCGCGCTGGCGTCGAGCTGGTGGCCAGCAGCAGCGCCAGCCTGCAGTTTGGTGACATCCTTAACCTGGTCGGCCGCCAGGAGGCGATTGACGCTGTGGCCGCCGAGCTGGGTAACGCCCAGCAGAAGCTGCAGCAGGTCCAGATGCTGCCGGTGTTTATCGGCATCGGCCTCGGAGTACTGCTGGGCTCTATTCCGTTATTTATTCCCGGCTTCCCCGCCGCGTTGAAGCTGGGGCTGGCTGGTGGGCCACTGATTATGGCGCTGATCCTCGGGCGCATCGGCAGCATCGGCAAGCTGTACTGGTTTATGCCGCCGAGCGCTAACCTGGCGCTGCGCGAGCTGGGGATCGTGCTGTTTCTGGCGGTGGTCGGGCTAAAATCGGGGGGCGACTTTGTCGCCACCCTGACCGAAGGCGACGGCCTGAGCTGGATTGCTTACGGCATCTTTATCACCGCCATCCCGCTGCTGACGGTAGGCATTCTCGCGCGCGTGCTGGCGAAGATGAACTATCTGACGCTGTGCGGCATGCTGGCCGGCTCCATGACTGACCCGCCGGCGCTGGCCTTCGCCAACAATCTGCACGCCACCAGCGGCGCGGCGGCGCTCTCTTACGCCACCGTCTATCCGCTGGTGATGTTCCTGCGGATTATCACCCCGCAGCTACTCGCCGTGCTGTTCTGGGGGCTGAGCTAGCGGGCTTTGCGCCTGGACGCGGCGCAGGTGGTAATCCACCTGATACTCGCTGGCGTTGCGGAACATGACGGAATAATTAAGAAACTCGCCGCTGTCGCTGTAGGAAAGGGAGGTAATACGCAGCAGCGGCGTCTGTTCAGGGACGTTCATTGAGCGCGCCAGCTGCCTGTCCGCCAGTACCGGCGTCAGCGTTTCATAGTTCCCGCTGATGATGATCCCGCACTCCTTCTCAATATAATCAAATTTCGACCCCTCCAGATGGCTCAGCGACAGGTTGCGGAACAGCTTCACTGGCATATAGCTATCCTCCAGCATCAGCGGCTTGCCATCGACGTAGCGCACCCGCCGTGAGAAGTAGATCCGTTCATCAATTTTAATCCGCAGCAGGCTGGCGATGGCCGGCGGGGCGGGCATCACCTCAAAGGCCAGCACCTGACTCACCACCTCTTTACCCTGCTTGCGCAACACTTCCGCCAGGCCGGTGAGATTACTGGTTTCGTGGTGGACATCTTTGCGCGCCACGTAGGTCCCGGCGCCGTGGCGACGAACCACCAGTCCCCAGTCCACCAGCAGATTGATGGCTTTGCGGATGGTCATGCGCGCCACCCCGAATTCCTCGGCCAGTTTTTTCTCTCCCGGCAGCGGGCTGCCGATGGCGAAGTCGGCGGAATTCAGCCGCAGCCGCAGACGGTCAGCAATAGATTTGTAGATCACCAGTAGTCCTCTTACGCAGGAAAGGGAAACGCTGTTTTCTTCATGATTTGTTAAAAAAATAGTTTTATTACAAATGATTAGTACTCATTTATTTAGTTAATTCCACTGACTGACTTATCGATGTCTAATTTTTATTAAAGAAGTAGACAACTTTGACCAAATTAAAACCATGAAAGCGATCACGAATCGCAACGGCGCGGCATGTTGTCGGACGGGCAAATTCCTATTCTCGAGTGAGGCCGGTAACAAGAAAAAGAAGGCCACTCACCCTACGAGTTGTTACATGAGGATTTTCAAATGCTCAGTCAAATACAACGCTTTGGCGGCGCCATGTTTACCCCGGTTTTATTGTTTCCTTTTGCCGGGATCGTGGTCGGTATCGCCATCATGCTGCGCAACCCGATGTTCGTCGGCGAAGCGCTGACCGCACCCGACAGCCTGTTTGCCCAGATCGTTCACATCATTGAAGAGGGCGGCTGGACCGTCTTTCGTAATATGCCGCTGATTTTCGCCGTCGGCCTGCCGATCGGCCTGGCGAAACAGGCCCAGGGCCGGGCCTGTCTGGCGGTGCTGGTGAGCTTCCTCACCTGGAACTACTTTATCAATGCCATGGGGATGACCTGGGGCCACTTCTTTGGCGTCGACTTTTCCGTTGAACCCACGGCCGGCAGCGGCCTGACGATGATTGCCGGGATCAAAACCCTCGACACCAGCATTATCGGGGCCATCGTCATCTCCGGCCTGGTGACGGCTCTGCACAATCGCTATTTCGATAAACCCCTGCCGGTATTCCTCGGCATCTTCCAGGGCTCATCCTTTGTGGTCATTGTCGCCTTCCTCGCGATGATCCCCTGCGCCTGGCTGACGCTGCTCGGCTGGCCGAAGGTACAGCTGGGGATTGAGTCGCTGCAGGCCTTCCTGCGCTCAGCCGGGGCGCTTGGGGTGTGGGTCTACATCTTCCTTGAGCGCATCCTGATCCCCACAGGCCTGCACCACTTTGTCTATGGCCCGTTCATCTTTGGCCCGGCGGTGGTGGAGGGCGGTCTGCAGGTCTACTGGGCGGAGCATCTGCAGGCGTTCAGTCAGAGTACAGAACCGCTGAAGACGTTGTTCCCGGAGGGCGGCTTTGCCCTGCACGGTAACTCGAAAGTGTTTGGTTCGGTGGGGATTGCGCTGGCGCTCTACTTCACTGCCGCGCCGGAAAACCGCGTCAAGGTCGCCGGCCTGCTGATCCCCGCCACGCTGACCGCGATGCTGGTCGGGATCACCGAGCCGCTGGAGTTCACCTTCCTGTTCATCTCGCCGCTGCTGTTCGCCGTTCACGCGGTGCTGGCGGCGACCATGGCGACGGTGATGTACATCTGCGGGGTGGTAGGCAATTTCGGCGGCGGTCTGCTCGACCAGTTCCTGCCGCAAAACTGGATCCCGATGTTCCATCACCACGCCTCGATGATGTTCATTCAGATAGGCATCGGCCTCTGTTTCACCGCCCTGTACTTCGTGGTCTTCCGCACCTTGATCCTGCGTCTGAACCTGAAGACGCCTGGTCGGGAAGAGAGCGAAATCAAGCTCTACAGCAAGGCCGATTACCAGGCGGCACGAGGTAAAACCACGGCCGCCGCCGCGCCAGAGACCCGGCTGGGTCAGGCCGCTGGCTTCCTGCAGGCCCTCGGCGGCGCCGACAACATTGAAAGCATTAACAACTGCGCCACCCGACTGCGCATCGCGCTGGTCGATATGGCGAAAACGCAAAGTGACGACGTCTTTAAAGCGCTGGGCGCCCACGGGGTAGTACGCCGCGGCAACGGGATTCAGGTCATCGTCGGCCTGCACGTTCCCCAGGTGCGCGACCAGCTGGAAAACCTGATGAAAGATTCTCTTTCGACCGAACATACCACCATGACGGAGGCAGTATCATGAAAAAATTCTCAGTTGTTATCGCAGGCGGCGGCAGCACCTTCACCCCGGGCATTGTTCTGATGCTGCTGGCAAACCAGGATCGTTTTCCGCTGCGGTCGCTGAAATTTTACGACAACGACGGCGCGCGGCAGGAGACCATCGCCGAGGCGTGCAAAGTGATCCTCAAAGAGCAGGCGCCGGATATTCAATTCAGCTATACCACCGATCCGCAGGCGGCGTTTACCGATGTTGATTTCGTCATGGCGCATATCCGCGTCGGTAAATATCCGATGCGTGAACAGGATGAGAAAATCCCGCTGCGCCACGGCGTGCTGGGCCAGGAGACCTGTGGACCGGGGGGGATCGCCTACGGTATGCGCTCTATCGGAGGCGTGCTGGAGCTGGTGGATTATATGGAAAAATACTCGCCGAACGCCTGGATGCTCAACTACTCCAACCCGGCGGCGATTGTGGCGGAAGCCACCCGGCGTCTGCGGCCGAACGCCAAAATCCTCAACATCTGCGATATGCCGATCGGCATTGAAGGGCGGATGGCGCAGATTGTCGGCCTCAAAGATCGCAAACAGATGCGCGTGCGCTATTACGGGCTTAACCACTTCGGCTGGTGGACCTCGATTGAGGACCTCGACGGCAACGATTTGATGCCGAAACTGCGCGAATATGTGGCGAAATATGGCTATGTGCCACCCTCTAACGATCCGCACACCGAAGCTAGCTGGAACGATACCTTCGCCAAAGCGAAAGATGTGCAGGCGCTGGATCCGCAGACCATGCCGAATACTTACCTGAAATATTACCTGTTCCCGGACTACGTGGTGGCCCACTCCAACCCGGAACGCACCCGCGCCAATGAGGTGATGGATCATCGGGAGAAAAACGTCTTTAGCGCCTGCCGGGCAATTATTGCCGCCGGGAAATCTACCGCCGGCGATCTGGAGATTGACGAGCATGCGTCGTATATCGTCGATCTGGCGACGGCCATCGCCTTTAACACGCAGGAAAGGATGCTGCTGATTGTGCCGAACAATGGGGCGATCCATAACTTTGACGCCGACGCGATGGTGGAAATTCCGTGCCTGGTCGGCCACAACGGGCCGGAGCCGCTGACGGTCGGCGACATCCCGCACTTCCAGAAAGGGATGATGAGCCAGCAGGTGGCAGTGGAAAAACTGGTGGTCGATGCCTGGGAACAACGCTCTTACCACAAACTGTGGCAGGCGATTACCCTGTCGAAAACCGTACCGAGCGCTTCGGTGGCGAAAGCTATTCTCGACGACCTGATAGCGGCCAACAAAGATTACTGGCCGGAGCTGCATTAATCCCCACGGTTAACCGGCGCCCCGTGGGGTGCCGGTGCTTCTCCCCGGTTCCTGATTTACGCTATGCTGAAGCCTGCCTGCGCGATGAACAAGGAACCGTAATGAAAATTTCCCGCCTCGGCGAAGCGCCGGACTACCGCTTTTCGCTGGCTAACGAACGCACCTTTCTGGCATGGATCCGCACGGCGCTTGGCTTTCTGGCCGCCGGCGTCGGCCTTGACCAGTTAGCGCCGGACTTTGCCACGCCGCTGATCCGTGAAATGCTTGCCCTGCTGCTGTGTCTCTTTGCCGGCGGCATGGCTATCTATGGCTATTTGCGCTGGCTGAACAACGAGAAAGCGATGCGCCTCAAGCAGGACCTTCCCTATACCCGCACGCTGCTGGTGATTAGCATCCTGCTGCTGATGGTGGTGGTGGCGGTGATGCTGCTGGTTCTGTATGGCGGATAAACGCCGGGCACGGCGCAAAGGCGACCCGGGACTACAGCCAGAGCGCACCTCACTGGCCTGGTTTCGCACCCTTCTGGGCTATGGTGCGCTGATGGCGCTGGCGATTAAGCACAGCTGGCACCGCGCCGGTCTGCCGTTCTGGCTGTCTGTCGGCGTGCTGGCCGTGGTGGCGGTGATCCTCTGGCGCTATACCCGCCGCCGTCATTTGATGGACGTCGATGACAGCGATTTTTTACAGCCGCGGGCGGTTCGTGACAAATTTTTGATCGCTCTCGCAGTACTTTCCCTGGCATTCCTGTTTGCTGTTACCCACCTTCAACAGATCGTTTTCTTCATCAGGGATATGTCATGACAGGATGTCCGGCGAATTTGCCTCTCACTCATGCCCCCGGCCAGCAACATGACACTCCCTATCAGGCTGTGGTTGTGGAGGCCGCTCATTGCCGCCAGCCGCAGGCGCTCTACGAGCAACTGCGTCAACAGGGGCTAACGGCTATCCATTTTATTCCGCAGCTGACGGCGGGCGATGCCGCGCTCTGGGGCGAGTTTCTCTGCACCGTTTTTCACCGCTGGGTGCGGGAAGATATCGGACGCATCAGTATTTTGCTGTTTAGCGAGACGCTGAGCGCCTGGTGTGGTGAGAAGATGGCGCCGCCGGGCGCGCCGGCGGCCAACAGCACCTGCTACGGCTGCCCGTGGCTGCGCCTGTGCCGCTGCGGCGAACAGGAAGACCCGCTGTGCGCGGGTTACCGGCAGTTCTACGATCTTAGCGGGCCTTATATGCGAGTAATGCGGGACTTACGCCGACAGCAGCGGCCGCCCGAGGCGCTGATGCCGCTGCTGCGCTGAAGGTTAGCGCCCCTTCGCCAGATACTGCGCCATCTCCTCTTCCGGTACCATGCCGCCGCCGGTCGCCCACACCAGATGGGTGGCCTGCTGCAGCTGTTGTTCATTCAGACCCTGCCGTTGATGATACGCCTGGCTGGCGCATACCCGCTGCGGCCCGGCCATTCCGGCCAGCGCGGAAGGTTCAAGGCGAATGTTTTCCGCTGTCGCCAGCCAGCCCAGCATGTCGTACATCGTCTGATCATCAAGGGTATACAGGCCATCGAGCAGACGCTCCATCGCCCGGCCAACGAACCCGGACGCCCGGCCGACCGCCAGGCCGTCGGCGGCGGTCAGGTTATCAATGCCTAAATCCTGCACCGCTATCTGGTCGTGGAGCCCGGTATAGACGCCGAGCAGCATGCAGGGCGAGTGGGTCGGTTCGGCGAACAGACAGTGAACATGGTCGCCGAAGGCCAGCTTCAGGCCAAATGCCACCCCGCCGGGGCCGCCACCCACGCCGCACGGCAGGTAGACGAACAGCGGATGATCGGCATCGACCACGCGCCCGGCTTGCGCGAACTGCGCCTTCAGGCGCTCGCCAGCCACGGCATAGCCGAGGAACAGCGTGCGCGAGTTTTCATCGTCGATGAAAAAGCAGTTTGGATCGGACTCCGCCGCCTTACGCCCCTGTTCGACGGCGACGCCGTAGTCCTCTTCGTACTCAACGACCGTTACGCCGTGGCTGCGCAGTTTGGCTTTTTTCCACGCCCTGGCATCGGCGGACATATGCACCGTCACCTTAAAACCAATGCGCGCGCTCATGATGCCGATCGACATCCCGAGGTTGCCGGTGGAGCCTACGGCGATGCTGTACTGGCTGAAGAACTGTTTAAATTCCGGCGTCAGCAATTTGCGATAATCATCCGCGGTGGTGAGCAGCCCGGCCTCCAGCGCCAGCTTTTCCGCATGGGTCAGCACTTCATAAATCCCGCCGCGCGCCTTAATGGAACCCGAAATCGGCAGATGGCTGTCTTTTTTCAGCAGCAAATCGCCGCTAATCGGCTGACCGAATTTTTGCTCAAGGCAGGCCTTCATGGCCGGAATGGCAACCACGTCCGATTCGATAATCCCGCCAGTGGAGGCGGTTTCCGGAAAGGCTTCCGCCAGATAAGGCGCAAAGCGCTGAAGGCGAGCATGGGCGTCTTGCACATCGTCGGCGGTCAGGCCGACATAAGGTAACCCTTCCGCCAGGGTGGTGGTGGCGGGGTTAAACCAGGTGGTTTCTTTCAGGGCGATCAGATCCTGCACAAGCGGGAAGGTCGCGGTTAAGGTGGTCAATTCAGCGTGTTTCATCATACGTCTCTTTGCGCTCAGATAATGAAAGAAAGCAGGAAGGTAGCGGCCAGTGCAAGTAGTGAAGCGATAAATGTCGCCGTCGTGTAGTACTTGAACGTTTCGCTGAGGCTGGCGCCGCAGTATTGTTTCACCAGCCAGAACAGGGAATCGGTGACGATCGTGCAGCCAATGGCGCCGGAACCGATAGCAATGGCGATGATCTCCGGGCTTACGCCAGGATACAGCGGCAGCATCGGCGCAACGATCGCGGTGGCGCCCATCATCGCCACGGTAGCGGAGCCGACGGCGGCATGCAGAATAAGCGCCACCAGCCAGGCCAGCAGGATCGGGTGCATATCAAGGTTCGAGAGGATCACCGCCAGGCTATCGGCCAGGCCGCTGGATTTCAAAATCGCGTTGAACGCGCCGCCCGCGCCAATAATCAGCAGAATATTAGCAATCGATCCGAAGCCGTTTTCAGTATGAGTCAGCAGGACGCCCATCCCCATCTGGCGACGAATACCGAGAATGTAATAAGCGACAAAAACGGCAATAAACATCGCGGTGATCGGGTTGCCGATAAATTCCAGCACCGTATACAGCGTGCCGCCTTTGGCCATATTCAGTTCGGCGACGGTTTTCACCAGCATCAGCCCAATCGGTAACAGCACGGTAAACAGCGTGGCGCCGAGCGACGGCAGCGTCGATTCTTCGCGAACCTCGAGGTTGGAAAACTCCGCTGGCACTGGTTTAAACGGCAGGCGGTTGCCGAGCAGCCTGAGAAACAGCGGGCCGCCGACCAGCGAGGCGATCAGGCCGACCAGCAGACCATAGACGATAACCGTCCCGATATCGGCGCCCAGTTTGTTGGCAACGAACAGCGCGGCCGGATGCGGCGGCACCACGCAATGCACCGCCATCAGGGCCGTACACAGCGGAATGGCCAGCTTCAGCAGTGAGGTATTGGTTTTTTTAGCGATGGAGAACGCCAGCGGGATCAGCAGCACCACGCCGACTTCGACAAACAGCGTAATGCCGCAGATCAGGCCGACCAGCACCATAATCACGTCCGCCGACAGCCAGCGGCAGCGCTGCAGCGTCAGGCCGATACGCTCCGCCGCGCCGGAAACCTCCATCATCTTACCGAGAATGGTGCCGAGACCGATCACCGCCGCGAGGAAGCCCAGCGTGCCGCCGATGCCGCTCTCAATGGCGTTGACCATCTCCAGCGGGCCCATCCCCATCATCGCGCCGACGAAAAAGCTCGCCAGCAGCAGCGCCAGAAACGGATGAAACTTCAGTTTGACGATCGTTAAGACGATTAACACGATGCTTATCAGCAGCGTGCTCACAACCCAAATTTGCGATTCCATACCCCACCTCGCCGTAAATAACGTGTGGTTATTGAACAGAAAACCGGCATGGGCTGACAAACGATATAAATGGCCTTTCAGATGAGCCAAATTGAATCAAGAAGGTGATTTAGCTCTAAAAGTGACCTTTAAACTTGCAGTGAGTCAAATTAATTCATCCTTTAGCGGAAGTTCTGGCGTTATTTTTTTATTATCCAGACTCCTCTTCTCGCCAGGATCGCGTTATGGATGCACTAAAAACCTTAGGTACCCGGTTGCTCAACGGCTGGCAGCTCTCCAGGCTGTCGACGTTTGAAGTGGCGGCGCGGCATGAGTCGTTCGCCCTGGCCGCAGACGAGCTGGCGCTCACCCCAAGTGCCGTCAGTCACCGGATTAATCAGCTGGAAGAAGAGCTGGGGATCCAGCTCTTTGTCCGCTCGCACCGCAAAGTGGAGCTGACGCGTGAAGGGAAGCGCGTTTACTGGGCGCTGAAGTCGTCGCTGGATGGCCTCAATCAGGAGATTCTGGACATCAAAAACCAGGAACTCTCCGGCAGCCTGACGGTTTATTCGCGCCCGTCGATAGCCCAGTGCTGGCTGGTGCCCGCGCTGGGGGATTTTAGCCGCCGCTATCCGGCCATCTCGCTGACCGTGCTGACCGGCAACGATAACGTCAACCTGCAGCGCACAGGTATCGATCTGGCAATCTACTTCGATGATGCGCCGTCGTCGCAGCTGAGCCACCATTTTCTGATGGATGAAGCGATCGTGCCGGTATGTACGCCAAAATACGCGCAACAGCAGCATTTAAACCACACTCCAGGCAATCTGCGCCAC
Organism: Klebsiella sp. 10982; assembly: GCF_048589245.1. Classification (NCBI taxonomy): domain Bacteria; kingdom Pseudomonadati; phylum Pseudomonadota; class Gammaproteobacteria; order Enterobacterales; family Enterobacteriaceae; genus Klebsiella; species Klebsiella sp. 10982. The sequence goes on along the minus strand of NZ_JBMAXV010000029.1, from coordinate 412 downwards.
TGTACGTTGCTTCACGATCGCCAGGCATGGAGCAACGATTCCGGCACCGATGAATGGTTCAGCTGGGCACAGCAATTTGGGATTGAATTGCCGCAATCGTCGGGTATCGGCTTCGATCGTTCTGATTTAGCGGTGATTGCGGCAATGAATCATGTGGGGGTAGCGATGGGGCGCAAACGGCTGGTGCAGAAGCGGTTAGACAGCGGGGAGCTTATCGCGCCGTTCGGCGACATGACGCTGAAGTGTCACCAGCACTACTATGTGACGACCTTGCCGGGCCGTCAGTGGCCGAAAATCGACGCCTTTATCGAATGGCTGCACAGCCTGACCTGAAAAGAGCTGAGCAACGGCTCAGTGCCTGATAATCGCCCGGCGGCGCTGCGCTTGCGCGGGCCTACAGACGACCCGTCCG
>NZ_JBMAXV010000028.1:0-79082 GCF_048589245.1 Klebsiella sp. 10982 | reverse complement strand
GATCATTAACTGATCGGCATTAGATCATCAGACCGTCATTTTTTTCATAAATCTGTCACAAAAGTGACGCATAATGACGCCGCACTCCTATACTGATGGCTAAAAAACACAGGGTAAATAATGGCGAGAAGAATTCTGGTCGTTGAAGATGAAGCTCCAATCCGCGAAATGGTCTGCTTTGTTCTGGAGCAAAATGGCTTTCAGCCCGTTGAGGCGGAAGATTATGACAGCGCGGTGAATCAACTCAATGAACCCTGGCCTGATTTGATTCTCCTTGACTGGATGCTGCCGGGTGGTTCGGGGCTGCAGTTTATTAAGCTGCTCAAGCGTGAGGCGATGACGCGGGATATCCCGGTGGTGATGCTGACCGCGCGTGGGGAAGAAGAAGATCGCGTTCGCGGTCTGGAGACCGGCGCGGACGACTACATTACCAAGCCTTTCTCTCCGAAAGAGCTGGTGGCGCGGATCAAAGCGGTGATGCGCCGCATTTCGCCAATGGCGGTGGAAGAGGTGATTGAAATGCAGGGTCTGAGCCTCGATCCCTCGTCGCACCGGGTGATGACTGGCGAAAGTCCGCTGGACATGGGACCGACGGAATTTAAATTATTGCACTTCTTTATGACCCACCCGGAGCGAGTGTACAGCCGCGAGCAGCTGCTGAACCACGTCTGGGGAACCAACGTCTATGTGGAAGACCGTACGGTGGACGTCCATATTCGCCGCCTGCGCAAAGCGCTGGAACACAGTGGCCATGATCGCATGGTGCAAACGGTTCGCGGCACGGGCTATCGTTTCTCCGCCCGTTTCTGAATTTCGACAGGAGTGTGACCCGTGCTGGAACGGCTGTCATGGAAAAGGCTGGCGCTGGAGCTCTTTTTAGCGTGTATTCCGGCCCTGATTCTGGGGGCATTTTGGGGGCATTTGCCGTGGTTTTTACTGGCGGCAGTGACCGGTTTGCTGATCTGGCATTTCTGGAATTTGATGCGTTTATCGTGGTGGCTATGGGTAGATCGGAGCATGACTCCCCCGCCTGGCCGCGGTAGCTGGGAACCGTTGCTGTATGGTCTGCATCAGATGCAGATGCGTAATAAAAAGCGTCGACGTGAGCTGGGAAGCCTGATTAAACGCTTTCGCAGCGGCGCGGAATCGCTGCCGGATGCGGTCGTCCTGACCACGGAAGAGGGGGCCATTTTCTGGTGTAATGGCCTCGCGCAGCAGATTTTAAACCTGCGCTGGCCGGACGACAGTGGTCAAAATATTCTCAACCTTCTGCGCTATCCCGAGTTCGCCAACTATCTGAAACAGCGTGATTTTTCTAAGCCACTCAACCTGGTGCTCAATAACGCTCGCCATCTGGAAATTCGCGTGATGCCTTACACCGACAAGCAGTGGCTGATGGTGGCGCGCGACGTGACGCAGATGCATCAGCTGGAAGGGGCGCGGCGAAACTTTTTCGCCAACGTCAGCCATGAACTGCGCACCCCGCTGACGGTGCTGCAGGGCTATCTGGAGATGATGCAGGAGCAGGTGCTGGAAGGGGCGACCCGGGAAAAAGCCCTGCACACCATGCGTGAGCAAACCCAGCGTATGGAAGGTTTAGTAAAGCAGCTGCTGACGCTGTCGCGTATTGAAGCCGCACCGGCGCTGGCGATGAATGACCGCATCGACGTACCGATGATGCTGCGGGTGGTGGAGCGTGAGGCGCAAACCCTCAGTCAGGATAAGCAGACGTTGTTTTTTACTGTCGATGAACACCTTAAGGTGCTGGGCAATGAAGAGCAGCTGCGCAGCGCCATTTCTAACCTGGTTTATAACGCGGTGAACCACACCCCGCCGGGGACCGAAATTCGCGTCAGCTGGCAGCGAACGCCGCAGGGGGCGCTGTTCAGCGTTGAGGATAATGGACCGGGCATTGCACCGGAGCATCTTCCCCGCCTGACCGAGCGTTTTTATCGGGTGGATAAGGCTCGCTCCCGACAAACCGGCGGCAGCGGCCTGGGTCTGGCGATCGTCAAACACGCGGTTAACCATCATGACAGCCGGCTGGAAATCGACAGTACGGTGGGCAAGGGAACCCGTTTTAGTTTCCTGCTTCCGGAACGATTAATTGCCAGAAACGACGACTGAACGGCGCGCTGTCAGCTTATCTTGCCAATGACCAGCTTCTGCTGGTCATTTTCATTGGCAGTCGTTTTTTGCTCGCCTATTTAATGAACGTGTGCTGCTTTTTTGTTCGCATGATAAGCCACAGGTTTTCCATCAATATGGTAAATGATTCTGGCATGAAAGGCATAACCAGCATAATCATCTGCTTTTGCGATCGTGCCTTGCTTTAAAACGTTATAAGCGTTTAAATTGCGCCAGCGCAGTCGATGACAGACTGCTTTTGCGTGGTAATACCAAAAACAATTCTTTCCCACGCCGCTTCGGGAGCATATCTCGCTAAGTTTACCGGCAATGGCCGCTGTATCGTCCCTGAGAGGGGAGCGCGGTATTTTTCCATTTATTTACAACACCACATCCACAGGCAGTAATGAATTTATGACCCATCAGTTAAAATCTCGCGACATCATAGCGTTGGGCTTTATGACCTTCGCGTTGTTCGTTGGCGCAGGCAACATTATTTTCCCTCCGATGGTGGGCTTACAGGCGGGCGAGCACGTCTGGACGGCGGCGATCGGCTTTCTGATCACTGCGGTGGGGCTGCCGGTGCTGACGGTGGTCGCGCTGGCGAAAGTTGGCGGCGGCGTTGAAAGCCTGAGCACCCCGATTGGTAAAGTGGCGGGTATCCTGCTGGCGGTGGTGTGTTATCTCGCGGTGGGACCGCTGTTCGCGACCCCGCGTACCGCAACCGTCTCCTTTGAAGTTGGGATTGCCCCGCTGACCGGCGACGGTCCGCTGCCGCTGCTGATCTACAGCGTTATCTACTTCGCGCTGGTGATCCTGGTTTCGCTCTATCCGGGTAAACTGCTGGATACGGTCGGCAATTTCCTTGCGCCGCTGAAAATTATTGCCCTGATCGTGCTGTCGGTTGCCGCCATCATCTGGCCGGCGGGCCCGATTAGCGATGCGCTGGAAGCGTATCGTACCGCGCCATTCTCCAATGGCTTCGTCAACGGCTACCTGACCATGGACACCCTCGGCGCGATGGTGTTCGGGATCGTCATTGTCAATGCGGCACGCTCTCGCGGCGTCAGCGAAGCGCGTCTGTTGACCCGCTACACCGTCTGGGCTGGCCTGATGGCGGGCGTCGGTCTGACCCTGCTGTACCTGGCGCTGTTCCGTCTGGGCTCTGACAGCGCCACCCTCGTGGACCAGACCGCCAACGGCGCGGCGATCCTCCACGCCTATGTGCAGCATACCTTCGGCGGGGCGGGCAGCTTCCTGCTGGCGGCGCTGATCTTCATTGCCTGTCTGGTGACGGCGGTAGGCCTGACCTGTGCCTGCGCTGAGTTCTTTGCCCAGTATCTGCCGTTCTCCTATCGCACGCTGGTGTTTATCCTCGGCCTGTTCTCGATGGCAGTTTCCAACCTCGGCCTGAGCCACCTGATTCAGGTGTCGATTCCGGTACTGACCGCTATCTATCCACCGTGTATCGCACTGGTTGTATTAAGCTTTACCCGCGGTTGGTGGCATAATTCGTCCCGCGTTATCGCACCGGCCATGTTTATCAGCCTGATGTTTGGTATCATTGACGGGATTAAGTCATCGGCGTTTGCCGCAATTCTGCCGGGCTGGACCGCGCGTCTGCCGCTGGCGGAGCAGGGCCTGGCCTGGCTGATGCCCACCGCCGTGATGGTGATCCTCGCGGTGATTTGGGATCGCACTGCCGGACGTCAGGTGACTTCCAGCGCGCATTAACTGGCGTTGAGGACAAGCGTTTAACCACGGGACTTCGGGTTCCGTGGTTTTTTATTTTTTGTGTTAAACGGCATTGAAAAGACCACGATGGAAAGTAGTAACAAGCTTAAGCGCGGGCTAAGCACCCGGCATATCCGCTTTATGGCCCTGGGTTCCGCCATCGGCACCGGGCTTTTTTACGGCTCAGCCGACGCCATTAAGATGGCCGGACCCAGCGTACTGTTGGCCTACATTATCGGCGGCGTCGCGGCATATATTATTATGCGGGCGCTCGGTGAGATGTCGGTGCATAACCCTTCCGCCAGCTCCTTCTCCCGCTATGCCCAGGAAAACCTTGGCGGTCTGGCGGGCTATATCACCGGCTGGACCTACTGCTTTGAAATTCTGATCGTCGCCATCGCTGACGTTACCGCCTTTGGTATCTATATGGGCGTCTGGTTTCCGACGGTGCCGCACTGGATCTGGGTGCTCAGCGTAGTGCTGATCATCTGCGCCGTTAACCTGATGAGCGTTAAGGTGTTTGGCGAGCTGGAGTTCTGGTTCTCATTCTTCAAAGTGGCCACTATCATCATCATGATCCTCGCCGGTTTCGGCATCATTATCTGGGGGATCGGCAACGGCGGCCAGCCGACGGGGATTCATAACCTGTGGAGCAACGGCGGCTTCTTCAGCAACGGCTGGCTGGGGATGGTGATGTCGCTGCAGATGGTGATGTTCGCCTACGGCGGCATCGAAATCATCGGTATTACCGCCGGTGAGGCGAAAGACCCGGAGAAATCTATTCCGCGCGCCATTAACTCGGTGCCGATGCGCATTCTGGTGTTCTATGTCGGCACGCTGTTCGTCATTATGTCCATCTATCCGTGGAACCAGGTGGGAACCGACGGCAGTCCCTTTGTCCTCACCTTCCAGCATCTGGGCATTACCTTCGCGGCCAGTATTCTTAACTTCGTGGTCCTCACGGCTTCGCTGTCGGCGATTAACTCTGACGTGTTTGGCGTGGGCCGTATGCTGCACGGCATGGCTGAGCAGGGCAGTGCGCCCAAAGTGTTCGCCAAAACCTCGCGTCGCGGTATTCCGTGGGTGACGGTGATGGTGATGACCATTGCGCTGCTGTTTGCGGTGTATCTCAATTACATCATGCCGGAAAACGTCTTCCTGGTGATCGCCTCTCTGGCCACCTTCGCCACCGTATGGGTATGGATTATGATCCTGCTGTCACAGATTGCCTTCCGCCGCCGTCTGTCGCCAGAAGAGGTCAAGGCGCTCAAGTTCAAAGTCCCTGGCGGGGTGGTGACCACGGTGATTGGTCTGCTGTTCCTGGCCTTTATTATCGCCCTGATCGGCTATCATCCTGATACCCGTATCTCGCTGTACGTCGGTATAGCATGGATCGCCCTGCTGCTGTTGGGCTGGGTCTTTAAGACCCGCCGTGAGCGCCGTCTGGCGCAGGCGCAGTAATCAACACCGCCCCGGTCAGCACAGCGCGACCGGGGCGGCTTGTGGTATGGCGTCCTCCCCCGTTATCCTCCCCCAAAAAATCCTGTGACGATGAGTTCTGCGCCTGATGGCTATGGCAAGGTGTGCCCATTCTGCACAATGAGGATTCACGATGTTGAAGGCATGGCACCTTCCGGTTGCACCCTTTATCAAGGTGCAACAGGACCGACTGTTTATTACCCTGTGGTTAAGCGGTGAGGCGCTGCCGCAGCGGGTTACGCTGCGCGCGGAAGAGGATAACGAAGAGCTGTCGCTGCCGATGCAGCGGCTCCGTCAGGCGCCGCAGCCTGGCGTGGTGGCATGGCGCGGTGAAATCTCTCTCGCCAGCGGTCAGCCGCGCCGTCGCTACAGCTTTAAGCTGCTGTGGGCCGACCATCAGCGCTGGTTTACGCCACAAGGTTTCACCCGCTTCCCGCCGGCCAGGCTGGAGCAGTTCGCCATTGACCTGCCGGATGCCGGCCCGCAGTGGGTGGCCGATCAGGTTTTCTATCAGATTTTCCCCGATCGCTTTGCCCGCAGCGCCGCACGTGAGGCTGACCAGGATGCAGTCTATTACCATCATGCGGCGGGACGGGAGATTGTGCGCAAGGCGTGGGACGAACCGCTAACCGGCGAAGCGGGCGGGTCGACGTTCTACGGCGGCGATCTCGACGGCATCAGCGAAAAACTTCCGTATCTGAAGCAGCTCGGCGTCACCGCCCTCTATCTGAACCCGGTTTTCGCCGCCCCCAGCGTGCATAAATACGATACCGAGGATTATCGGCGCGTCGATCCGCAGTTTGGCGGCGACGCGGCGCTGCTCCGGCTGCGCCACAACACCCAGCGGGCGGGGATGCGCATGATCCTCGACGGCGTGTTCAACCATACCGGCGATTCCCATCCCTGGTTCGACCGCCACCAGCAGGGCAGCGGTGGCGCTGGCCATTCCCCGGATTCGCCGTGGCGCGACTGGTTTACCTTCTCAGAGGAGGGGCAGGCGCACAACTGGTTGGGCTATGCCAGTCTGCCGAAGCTCGACTATCGGTCGACCAGCCTGGTCAACGAGATCTATGCCGGTGAGGACAGCATTGTACGCCACTGGCTGAAGGCGCCGTGGAGCATGGACGGCTGGCGCCTGGACGTGGTGCATATGCTGGGCGAAGGCGGCGGGGCGCGGAATAACCTGCAGCATATCGCCGGCATTACCCAGTCGGCGAAGCAAGCGCAGCCGGAAGCCTTTGTCTTTGGCGAACATTTTGGCGACGCGCGCCAGTGGCTGCAGGCGGATGCCGAAGATGCGGCGATGAACTATCGCGGCTTTACCTTCCCGATCTGGGGATTCCTTGCCAATACCGATATCTCCTACGATCCGCAGAAGATAGACGCCCAGACCTGTATGGCGTGGATGGATAATTATCGCGCCGGACTGTCGCATCAGCAGCAGCTGCGGATGTTTAACCAGCTCGACAGCCATGATACGGCGCGCTTTAAATCTCTGCTGGGCAAAGACGTGGCGCGCCTGCCGCTGGCGGTGGTGTGGCTGTTCAGCTGGCCGGGGGTACCGTGCATTTACTACGGCGACGAGGTGGGGGTGGATGGCAATAACGATCCGTTCTGCCGTAAACCGTTCCCGTGGGACCCGGCGCTGCAGGATACCCAGCTGCTGGCGCTGTATCAGCGAATGGCGAAACTGCGTAAGGCCCACCAGGCGCTGCGCTACGGCGGCTGTAAGGTGATTTACGCCGAGGATAACGTGGTGGTGTTTGTCCGCGTCTACAAACAGCAGCGGGTGCTGGTGGCGATTAACCGCGGGGAAGCCTGCGAAGTGGTTATCGAGGATTCCCCGCTGCTGAATGTGGCCGGGTGGACGCTGCAGGAGGGCGCTGGCGCCTTCCAGGACGGGGTGCTGACCCTCCCGGCTATCTCCGCCAGCGTCTGGTCAGGCCGTTAACGGTAGAGCTGGCTCAGCAGGTCGTCGTCGAGGAGTGCCTCCCGCCACCAGCGCTGAGCCAGCCCATCATTCCCGCTGCGCCAGGCCATATAGGTAATATCCTTTTCCCGCCAGCTGGCGACGCTTTTTTCCACCAGACTGCCTTTTTCCAGCCACGGGCGGGCGATATGACGCGGCAGAAAGCCGCAGCCCAGCCCGGCGCACAGCAGTTCGACTTTACTGCTGAAATCATCGACGCCGATTTGCGGCTGCTCGTCGAGAAGATTGCTGTTCAGCGGATGGCAGTAGCGGGCGCTGTCGCGGATCACGATGGCCCGATGCTGGCTGAGCTGTTTATTGGTCAGCGGCCCCTTCGCCTGAGCCAGCGGGTGGTCCGGGGCGACCACGAAGAGATTATCCAGCGTGCCGAGGGTTTGCCATGACCACTCCGCGGAGGTGGGCGGCTCATTGATGGCGCCGAGAATGATATCCGCGCCATGATGGGTCAGCTCTTCCCACGAACCGGCGAGGGTATGATGGCTGAAGTTCAGTCGCGTCTGCGGGTTTTGCGCGTAAAACTCGGCGATCAGCGGCAGCAGGGCAGAAAAAGGAAACGAGGCGTCAAGGGCGATGGCTAGCTCTCGCTCCCAGCCCGCGCTCAGCTGCTGGGCCTGCTTTTCCAGATCTCTGGCGGCGTTCAACAGCTGCCGCCCCTTCTCCAGCATCAGCCGGCCGGTATCGGTAAATTTTGCCCGATGGCCGGAACGATCCAATAGTACGATGTCCAGATCGCTCTCCAGCTTCTGGATCATATAGCTCAGGGCGGCAGGGGTTTTATACAACGACTCCGCGGCGGTGGCGAAAGAGCCGTGTCGGTCCAGGGCATCAAGGATCATCAATACATCAAAGTTTACGCGCATGTGAAGCTATCCATTAATTTGTTTTCCCCTGTTGTACCTAAGCGCAATAATCAAAGCCAGTGAATAAATCAGAACAGTTTGACGTAAAAATTTGATTAAAACCGACGTGAATAAATTTCGGTCGCGGCAAAAAATATAAACCATAAAAAAACCTTAATAAGTTGTTAGAAATTACTGGCTATACTCAACATGCTTTATCACTCAGGATCCACACGACACATTAACCATCATGTCATCTTGTTAACTCATTGATTAATAGGGTATTTAATGTCTATTCGTGAACTGCTCGATCCCACTAATTCCGCGCTTATCTTTATTGACCACCAGCCGCAGATGTCATTTGGCGTGGCGAATATCGATCGCCAGACCCTGAAAAATAACACCGTGGCGCTGGCGAAAGCCGGTAAAATTTTCAATGTGCCGATGATTTATACCTCCGTAGAGACCAAAAGCTTTAGCGGTTATATCTGGCCGGAATTATTGGCTGTACACCCTGACGTGAAGCCGATTGAACGTACCTCAATGAACTCCTGGGAAGACGACGCGTTTGTCGCCGCGGTGAAAGCGACCGGCCGTAAAAAACTGGTGATCTCCGCCCTGTGGACCGAAGTCTGCCTGACGTTCCCGGCGCTGATGGCGCTGGAAGCGGGCTATGAAGTTTACGTGGTGACGGATACTTCCGGCGGCACCTCCGTTGACGCTCATGAGCGTTCCATTGATCGGATGGTGCAGGCGGGCGCCGTGCCGGTGACCTGGCAGCAGGTGCTGCTGGAGTACCAGCGCGACTGGTCACGCAAAGCGACCTACGATGCGGTAATGGATCTGGTGCGCGAACACAGCGGCGCCTACGGGATGGGCGTGGATTACGCTTATACCATGGTGCATGGCGCGCCGGAGCGTAAAGCGTAAATCACTTTATCCTTCAGGCTGCCTCTTTGTTGGCTGCGTTTGTCCGCCCCGCTCACTGACTTATGTCAGCTCGCCGGGACGAACGAACTTGCCGCCTCGACGCAGCATGAATGATGTTGTGTATGGTCATCTATGGCTAATGGCGGGAACCATCCTGCCATTTCCCTGAAGCAAGGAACTCGTCATGGCGCAGCAAAAATCGGTGACCCTGGTTATCAGCCATCTGCTCGATCCGCAACACAGCCAGCGCTACGAAGAGTGGCTGGGTAAAATCATGCCCATTGCGGCAGAATTTCCCGGCCATCTCGGGGCGAATGTGATCCGTCCCGCCGCAGGGCAGAATCTGTGGAGCGTCATTATCCGCTTCGACACGCTGGAGCACCTCTACGCCTGGACGCAGTCGGAAACCCGCCGTCAGCTGGTGGCTGAGATTGCCCCGCTGCTGACGGAAGGCGATCGGACGGAAGTGCGGACCGAACCGGCCTTCTGGTTTACCCCGCCGGCGGCGAACGTACGCCAGCCGCGGCGCTGGAAACAGTTTCTGATCACCCTGCTGGTGATTTTTCCCAGCACCAACCTGGTGCCTGCGGTCACTGGCACACTGTTACCGTCGCTTAAAGGAAGCCTGCTGCTGCACCTCATCAATGATGCCTGCGTGGTTGCGCTGGTGGTCTGGTTCTGGATGCCCATCGTGACCCGCCTGTTTGCTGGCTGGTTAAAGAAAAACTGAGTCAGCCTCCTCAAGGAGTGCGTTATGTCGCAAACTGCCACACTGATTCTGACCCACGGTCAGATTCATACCCTCGATCGCGCGAACCCGCTGGCGGAAGCCGTGGCCATCGCCGACGGAAAAATTGTTGCCACCGGCAGCCACGCTCGGATCATGAGCTTTGCCGCCGAGGGGACGCAAATCGTCGATCTCAAAGGGCATACGGTGATCCCGGGCCTCAACGATTCGCACCTGCACCTGATCCGCGGCGGGTTGAACTACAACCTTGAACTCCGCTGGGAGGGCGTCCCCTCGCTGGCCGATGCCCTGCGCATGCTGAAGGATCAGGCCGATCGCACACCCTCCCCGCAGTGGGTGCGAGTGGTCGGCGGCTGGAGCGAATTCCAGTTCGCTGAACGGCGGATGCCGACGCTGGAAGAGCTGAACGAGGCGGCGCCTGATACGCCGGTGTTTGTGCTCCATCTCTACGATCGCGCGCTGCTGAACCGCGCGGCGCTGAAAGCTGTGGGTTATACCAAAGAGACACCGGATCCGGCGGGGGGAGAGATCGTCCGCGATAGCCACGGCAACCCAACCGGGATGCTGATCGCTAAACCGAACGCCATGATCCTCTACGCCACCCTGGCCAAAGGGCCGAAGCTGCCGCTGGAACTGCAGGTGAACTCCACCCGCCAGTTTATGCGCGAGCTGAACCGACTGGGGCTGACCAGCGCCATCGACGCCGGGGGCGGCTTCCAGAACTATCCGGAAGATTACGAAATTATCGAACAGCTGCATGCGAAAGATCAGATGACCGTGCGCATCGCCTACAACCTGTTTACCCAGCGGCCGAAGCAGGAGCAGGACGATTTCGAGCGCTGGACCGATATGCTGAAGCCGGGGCAGGGCACCGACTTCTATCGCGCCAACGGCGCCGGCGAGATGCTGGTGTTCTCGGCGGCGGATTTTGAAGATTTCCTGCAACCGCGGCCGGATCTGCCGCAAGGCATGGAAGATGAGCTGGAGCGGGTAGTGCGCCATCTGGTGGAGCATCGCTGGCCGTTCCGCCTGCATGCCACCTATGATGAGTCCATTAGCCGGATGCTGGACGTGTTTGAGAAGGTGAACCGCGACATCCCGTTCAATGGCCTGCACTGGTTCTTCGATCATGCCGAGACCATTACCGAACGTAACATTGAGCGGGTGAAGGCGCTGGGAGGCGGCATTGCGGTGCAGCACCGGATGGCCTTCCAGGGCGAATATTTTGTCGATCGTTACGGCAAAGAGGCGGTGAAACATACCCCGCCGGTGGCGAAAATGCTGGCGCTGGACGTGCCGGTAGGGTTGGGTACCGATGCCACCCGCGTCGCCAGCTATAACCCGTGGACCGCGCTGTACTGGCTGGTCTCCGGGCGCACCGTTGGCGGAATGGCGATGTACGATGACGATAATCGTCTGCCACGCGATGTCGCGCTGGAGCTGTGGACGGCGGGCAGCGCCTGGTTCTCCAGCGAGCAGGGCAAGAAAGGCCGCCTGGCCGCCGGTCAGCTTGCCGATCTGGTGGTGCTGTCGAAAGACTACTTCAGCGTCGCGGAAGAGGAGATCAAAGGCATTGAGTCGGTGCTGACGGTAGTTGACGGCAAAGTGGTGTACGCTGCCGGTCACTTTTCGCCGCTGGCGCCGCCGCCCATTCCGGTGCTGCCGGAGTGGTCACCGGTGGTGAAGGTCCCAGGCCATTACCGTTCCGCCCCGCCGGCGGCGGCTAAAATCGGCGCCATGGTGCAGATGCACCAGTGCTGCGGCAGCTGCGGCGTTCACGGCCATCAGCATGACATCGCGCGCAAGTCATCGATCCCGGTCGCCGATGAGCAAGCTTTCTGGGGCGTGCTGGGCTGCTCCTGCTTTGCCTTCTGATACTGACGTCTCCGCCCCGGCAGCTTCGGGGCGGAGGTTTCCGCCACAGGCCCGGCGTCAATAGCGTTGCTGTGAGCCAAAAAGCGCCATGCGACGGGCAATCATCTCGCGTACCGGCTGTAATCCCTGGGTGATGACTTTCCGCGGATCGTTCACATCGTGCCCGGTGTCGGCGGCAAAGATCGCCTTCACCTGCTGGCACCAGGCGTACATGTTTTCGGTATTAACGTTGATTTTGGCGGTGCCGCAGGCGATCGCCCGGCGCATATCCTCATCGGCAATACCGGTGCCGCCGTGCAGCACCAGCGGGACCTGCACCCGCTCGGCAATGGCTTTCATCTCGGTAAATCCCAGCCTGGCTTTGCCTTTATACAAGCCATGGGTGGAACCCAGCGCGGCGGCGAGGCAATCCACCTGCGTTTCTGTCACCAGGGTATAGCACTCCTCAGGATCGGCGTAGATGACCTCGGAGTTAACGATACCGTCTTCACTGCCGGCGATAGTGCCCAGTTCGGCCTCCACGGAGATGCCCTTGCTGTGCGCCAGTTCCACCAGGTGGCGGGTGATGGCCAGGTTTTCCCTGAACGGCAGATGTGAACCATCAAACATAATGGAACTGAAGCCGGCAGCGATCGCGGCTTCGCAGGCTTCCTGGGTGGTGCCGTGATCCAGATGCAGGGCCACCGGAATATCAATATGTAAATAATCCATGGCGTTAACCACGATATCATGAATACATTTTAACCCGAGCATATGCTTAACCGTGCCGCCGGACACGCCCAAAATAACCGGTGAGCGGCACTGCTGGGCGGTGCTTAATACGGCGCCGACCCATTCCAGATTATTAATGTTGAACTGACCGACGGCGTAGCCGTCCCGCAGGGCATGCTGAAGCATGTCCTTCATCGACACTAACATATTCACCTCTTGATATTTGTTAAATGCAGTTATTCTTCAAAATAGTGCTTTAAGTTTCTCTCATAGCTGTTTAGCGAGTGGTGGACGACCGCCAGATCCGGCATTGATTCCCGTACCCCTTTTTTCTCAATAGAAATAGCGGCGGTCAGACTGGCAAATAAAATAATATTATCGATATGCCACGAATAATGGACGCCATAGGTAAAGGCACCGTGAAAAACATCCCCGGCACCGGTGGTATCAACGGCATTGCACAGCCAGGACGGGACGATCTGCAGCATGCCGCTTTTTAAAAAGGCGTAGCCTTTTTCGCCAAGCGTAATAAATGCCTCACCGCGGCAAATTTTATTCAGCTCAATTAGCGCTGCTTTAATTTCTGCTTCGCTGCTCAGTGAGCGATAGCTCATATAATCGCGAGCGAAATGTTCGCTAACCACAAAATAGTCAGTCCAGGCCGCCAGTTTAATATTGCTGGCACGCAGTGACCCGCCGTCCATCACCACTCTGGCGGCAGGAAGCTTCTTAATTAAATATTCACTAATTTCCGCTTCGTGGCCGTCAATTAAAATAGTGACCGGCTCCTCGGCAGCAATCAGTCGTTCGGCGAGATCGTCCAGTTTGAGCTTTTGATCGTAGGTCAGGGAAGGAGGGGTATGCATCTTGCGGGTAATAATCGTCCGCGAACCCGTTAAGCGATTGACCAGCACCGAGGCCAGCGGAGTGATCATGTCATCGGAGAAAACCACCTGGCTGGTATCCACCCCCGCCTCGGCAAACTCATCGATAATGCGCTGGCCGTAAAGGTCCTGATGCAGATGGCCGATGTAATAGACCTCCTCACCCCATAATCCCAGCAGCCAGGCCGCATTGGCCGCCGGGCCGCCGCCGCTTTCTATAAAATCATGACAAAAATTTTTGGTATTCTCCTGAGGCCATTCATTGAGAAAGAAAAACTGATCGAAACAAGCAAATCCAATGGACAAAATAGCCATAACCGCTCCTGATTATTTGTCAGCGGCGAGGAGCGTGGCCTCCCCGCCGGGAAAAATGACGCCGCTTATTCCTTTTTCTGCTTCGCCGTAAGCTCCTCATAGCTGAGCGTATCGCCCACCACCCGTACGTGACGGAAACAGAAAGGCGCCAGCAGCGCGACGAGTAGTGCCAGACAAATCAGATAGATAGTGACCTGGCCAAACTGGGTGAAGGCGTTACCGATAATGATGCCCCACACCGCGAAGTCGAAATCGGCAAAAGTGCTGTTTTCAAATCCGAGGTTGCCGAGCGCCGGCAGCAGCATCGCCGGCAGGAAGGCGAGGAAGATCCCGCCGATAAAGGAGGCGATAATACATCCGCGCTTACCGCCCAGTTTATCGGCGAAGACGCCGGAGGTGCCGCCGCAGAAGAAGTGCGGCACCATGCCCGGGATAATCAGCGCCATGCCCAGTCCGCCGAGGAAGAGCATCCCGACCAGACCGCCGACGAAAGAGCTAATGAATCCCACCACCACCGCGGTGGGGCTAAAGGTGAAGAATACCGCGCAGTCAACGGCCGGGATGGAGTCCGGGATCAGCTTCTGGCTAATGCCCTGGAATGCCGGCACCAGATCGCCGAGGATCAGCCGCACACCGTTGTAGACAATGGCCACGCCAACGGCGAACTGCAGACCGGTCAGCACCGAGAAGATCAGCATGTTTTGATCGGTGATAGTGCTCAGGTACGCCGACCCGGCGACAGCACTGCAGACAAAGTAGATAACAAACATCACGATACCGGTAGTGACCGTGGTATCGCGCAGAAAGCCCCATTTCTCTGAAATCTCGGTATCGGCGAAGGAGTTTGCCGGATTGCCGGTCCGGCTGGCGATCCATGCCGAAAGGTAGTAGCCGAGAGAGCCGAAATGGCCCATGGCAATCCCACCGTCTTCCGTGACCTGCTTGGTATAACGTTGACCAATGGCGGGGGAGATGGCTGACCATGATCCCAGCAGAAATCCGCCGATCAGGATCAACATCCAGCCATGAAACTCCGCCGCCTGCAGAACGGCGGAAAACAGGCAGGCGAGAAAGAACGAGTGATGACCGGTCAGAAAGATATATTTATACTTGGTACAGCGGGCGATAATCAGGTTGAAAATAAAGCCTAACAGCAAAATACTCATGGTTTCCACGCCCAGCATCTTCTGGGCGACGGAGACAATGGCTTCATTGTTTGGAATTACGCCGCGAATATTAAATCCGGCTTCGATAATTCCGCCCAGCGGGTTGAGGTTGGCAACGATAACGCCTGCCCCGGCACTCAACATTAAATAGCCTAAAATCGGCTTTAATGTGCCAGTAAGCAGTTTATTGCCAGGCGAGCGCAGTGCCACTAAACCAACAAAGGCGATAAGCCCCATTAAAAAGGCGGGTTGACTGAATATTTCCGCTAAGAAACTAAGAATAGCCTGCATGGTCGTTCCCTCTATGCTGGTTAAGAGTGGGTCGCCGCAATTTTGGTCAATGCGTCGGTAATATCCTCGGCAATTTTCGCTTTATGGACGTAGCTGCGAATGATGGCGACATGACAGTGGGCCGGAAATTGATTTGCCAGTTCTTTGATCGTGACGTAAAGGTCGGCTTTTTCTCCGACGGCGTTGGCAAAATCCACTGAGGCGACATCCGCTTTGATTCCCAACTCTTCACAGATCTTTTTCACATTATTTGCAGCCATTAATGAGCTGCCAATACCGTTACCACAAACCGTTCTGATAACTAACATAATGACTACTCCATTTGTTTTTGGATGAAATGTAAGACTGAATTGACGTCATTTTCCTGCTGAAGAAAGGTCACAATATCTGACTCGATCAGCGAGGCTATCAGTTGGATCATTTTGATATGACTGTCCGCGTCCGCGCCGGCGATCGCGATGACCACGGTAACCGGGTCGAATTCATCGTGGCCGAAGGTGAGTGGCGTGGCGGTGGTGACAAGCGAAAATCCAGTCTGCAATGCCCCTTTTTCCGGGCGAGCGTGCGGCATGGCAATCCCGTCGTCCAGGACGATGGCGGCACCGAAATCTTCGTATACCGTCAGCATCTCGTTGACATATTCGGCACTGCAAATCTGGCGTCTGGCGAGTAATGAACCCGCCAGTTCGATGGCCTCTTCCGCACGGGAAATATTCTGCTTAAGGGCGATTAACGTAGGGTCAAAAATAATATCCATCCTCGGCTCCTGAACGTATTCCTGTTCCTGAGTCAAATCATGACCAAATACATTGATGAAAATGATGGATGAGATCACATTCGAGGTTTTAAATATTGATGGCGATCACATCGGCGGCAAAGTATCGGCAGAAAACGATATAAATAATTTATATATTTTTCAGTCTGTTATGAAGGCTTTGTGTTTTGACGCTGAAATTTGACAGAGAAAAAGTGAGAAGCAGAACGCGTTTTTTCGGCGGAAGTGCAGTGCTGGTCACAAATATCGGCGGGTCATTTATCTAAATTTTGACACCGTTAACAAAAAAGGCCCGCCTGAGCGAGCCTTTTATAAAAACGTGTGCCGATTACAGGCTGGAGACGTTTTCGGTCAGGTATTTTGCAACGCCTTCCGGAGAGGCAGCCATACCTTCTTTCCCTTTTTCCCACTGAGCCGGGCAAACTTCACCGTGCTCTTCGTGGAACTGCAGCGCGTCAACCATACGCAGCATTTCGTCGATGTTACGGCCCAGCGGCAGATCGTTAACCACCTGGTGACGAACGATGCCGTTAGCGTCGATCAGGAAGGAGCCGCGCAGCGCTACGCCTTCGTCCGGATGCTCAATACCGTACGCTTTCTGGATTTCACGTTTGATGTCAGCAACCATCGCGTATTTAACCGGACCGATACCGCCCTGGTCTACCGGGGTGTTACGCCATGCGTTGTGCACGAACTCGGAGTCGAAGGAAACGCCAACCACTTCCACGCCGCGTTTCTGGAATTCTTCGTAACGTTTGTCGAACGCGATCAGCTCAGACGGGCAGACGAAGGTGAAGTCCATCGGCCAGAAGAACAGAACGGTAGGTTTACCGTTGGTGTGTTGTTTGAAATTGAATTTCTCAACGATTTCACCATTACCCAGCACAGCGGCTGCAGTAAAATCCGGCGCTTGACGAGTGACCAGAACCATTTGATTCTCCTGTAATTACTAAGGTTATTTGGAACGCAACGCGGGCAAGTATAGAGTCTGTCCGGCAATAACACAAAGAGGCGCTGACAATCGTTCAGCCAGCTTTTACCTATCAATGACGCAGCGATTACAGCTGTTTGTTTGCCGCCTGGCGCATCATCTGCGGATAAAAGCGCCAGAACTGCTCCTCAAGCTGGTGGTAGTGGGTGTCCAGATCCTGCCAGGAGTCGCGTAGCGCCTCGAGACGCGGGCGGCGGCTGGCCATGCCGTTCAGCACACGCTGAATAAACTCCATTTCCCGATAGCGCTCCAGCCAGCGCTCCGACCACAGGTATTGATTGAGATTGACGAAGCGGGGCGGCGAATCAGGCAGGACGGGGGCAATCTGCTGCTCGGCGTAGCGGACAAACTCGTCCAGCGGCAGGTCAGGGGAGAGCTGCGCCCAGTGCTGCGACAGGAAATGATCCCACATGACGTCGAGGGTGATGGGAGCGACGCGGCGGGTCTGCGGGCGAAACCACTCCCGCGCCTCTTTGACTTCCGCCAGATTGTCAGTCATCACGTCAATCCGCCGATGCATATAGATGCCGTCGATGATCTCCGCCGGATAGTCGCCCTGCGGGTTGCCGCGCACGAAGTCGGCCATCAGGTTGCCGGGCAACGAACTGTCGGCGAGATGGGCCAGGTGCAGGTGGGCGAGAAAATTCATAAAACGACATCCTTTAAATACGAGCGGGCGGGTGGCGTCACCGATGTTGTGCTGAACGGCGCCTCAGTGGCCGAATGGCATGCTGTCTGGCCGCGCGCGGCACCTTTGCCACCGGTAAGGCATTCGGTTGCCGCATGGCGGCATTCGGAATGATTCGGAATATAGATTATGTCATTCATCCGGAGGGGTAAAGGTTGCAGGCAGACCGCCCCGGCACTAGACTACCCGCCTCTTTATTTAGTCTGAGTTATCGTCATGCGCGTTACCGATTTTGCTTTTGAACTACCCGAATCCCTGATTGCCCACTATCCGATGCCTGAGCGCAGTAGCTGTCGCTTGCTCTCCCTGGACGGGCCGACGGGCGCGCTGACGCATGGCACCTTCACCGACATTCTCGATAAGCTTAATCCAGGCGATCTGCTGGTGTTTAACAACACCCGGGTGATCCCGGCGCGTCTGTTCGGTCGTAAGGCCAGCGGCGGCAAGATTGAAGTGCTGGTGGAGCGGATGCTGGATGATAAGCGCATCCTGGCCCATATTCGCGCCTCGAAAGCGCCTAAGCCGGGCGCCGAGCTGCTGCTGGGGGATGACGAGAGCATTAAGGCCACCATGCTGGCGCGTCACGGCGCGCTGTTTGAAGTGGAATTTAACGACGAGCGCCCGGTGCTGGAGATCCTCAACGGGATCGGCCATATGCCGCTGCCGCCCTATATTGACCGCCCGGACGAAGACGCCGACCGCGAGCTCTATCAAACTGTCTACGGCACCAGGCCGGGCGCGGTAGCCGCCCCGACCGCCGGTCTGCATTTCGACGAACCGCTGCTGGACAAACTGCGCGCCAAAGGCGTTGAGATGGCGTTTGTTACCCTGCACGTGGGCGCCGGCACCTTCCAGCCGGTGCGCGTCGACAGCATTGAAGAGCACACCATGCACTCCGAATATGCCGAAGTTCCACAGGAGGTGGTCGATGCGGTGCTGGCGGCAAAAGCGCGTGGCAACCGCGTGATCGCGGTAGGCACAACGTCGGTACGCTCGCTGGAGAGCGCGGCGCAGGCGGCGAAAGACGCGCTGATCGCGCCATTCTTCGACGATACGCAGATTTTCATCTATCCGGGTTATCAGTACCAGGTGATTGATGCGCTGGTGACCAACTTCCATCTCCCTGAATCCACACTGATTATGCTGGTGTCGGCGTTTGCGGGTTATCAGCACACCATGAACGCCTACAAGGTGGCGGTTGAGCAAAAATATCGCTTTTTTAGCTACGGGGATGCGATGTTTATCACGTACAATCCGCAGGCTATTTCTGAGCGTCCCTAAACAGGCCGGTATACCGGCTTGTTGACGCCATGACGCATTTTTAGCCACGGAATCATTCCGTGGCGAGTATGAAAACGTCGGACTGTTTTTCTGACGCAGGAGCAAGAATGAAATTTGAACTGGATACCACCGACGGTCGCGCCCGCCGCGGTCGCCTGGTGTTTGAGCGCGGCGTGGTGGAAACACCGGCCTTTATGCCCGTTGGCACCTACGGCACCGTCAAAGGGATGACGCCGGAAGAGGTGGAAGCCACCGGCGCGCAGATTATTCTCGGCAACACCTTCCACCTGTGGCTGCGCCCGGGTCAGGAGATCATGAAGCTGCATGGCGATCTGCACGATTTTATGCAGTGGAAAGGACCGATCCTGACCGACTCCGGCGGCTTCCAGGTGTTCAGCCTTGGCGATATCCGTAAGATCACCGAGCAGGGCGTCCATTTCCGCAACCCGATCAACGGCGATCCTATTTTCCTCGATCCGGAAAAATCGATGGAGATTCAATACGATCTCGGTTCCGACATCGTGATGATCTTCGACGAATGTACGCCGTACCCGGCGGACTGGGACTACGCCAAGCGTTCGATGGAAATGTCTCTGCGCTGGGCGAAGCGCAGCCGCGACCGTTTCGATAGCCTCGGCAATAAAAACGCGCTGTTCGGCATTATTCAGGGTAGCGTTTACGAAGATTTACGCGATATCTCGGTGAAAGGTCTGGTAGAGATTGGCTTTGATGGCTACGCTGTCGGCGGTTTGGCGGTCGGTGAGCCGAAGGAAGACATGCATCGCATTCTGGAGCACGTCTGCCCGCAGATCCCGGCCGATAAACCACGATACCTGATGGGCGTCGGGAAGCCGGAAGATCTGGTGGAAGGGGTACGTCGCGGTATCGATATGTTCGACTGCGTCATGCCGACGCGCAACGCGCGTAACGGCCACCTGTTCGTCACCGACGGCGTGGTGAAAATCCGCAACGCGAAGCACAAAAGCGATACCGCACCGCTGGACGCCGAGTGTGATTGCTATACATGTCGCAATTATTCACGCGCTTACTTGCATCACCTCGATCGTTGCAACGAAATATTGGGCGCGCGTCTCAATACCATTCATAACCTGCGCTACTATCAGCGTTTAATGGCTGGTTTACGCAAGGCTATCGAAGAGGGTAAATTAGAGAGCTTCGTGACCGATTTTTACCAACGTCAGGGGCGCACCGTGCCTCCTTTGAACGTTGATTAATTTTAATAATGAGGGAATTTCAATGAGCTTTTTTATTTCTGATGCGGTAGCGGCAACGGGTGCACCGGCGCAGGGCAGCCCGATGTCTCTGATTCTGATGCTGGTGGTGTTCGGTCTGATTTTTTACTTCATGATCCTGCGTCCACAGCAGAAGCGCACCAAGGAACACAAGAACCTGATGAACTCCATC
This sequence comes from Klebsiella sp. 10982, assembly GCF_048589245.1. NCBI lineage: Bacteria > Pseudomonadati > Pseudomonadota > Gammaproteobacteria > Enterobacterales > Enterobacteriaceae > Klebsiella > Klebsiella sp. 10982. The sequence continues at coordinate 58,833 of NZ_JBMAXV010000028.1, read as the reverse complement.
GCCAAAGGCGATGAAGTGCTGACCAACGGCGGTCTGGTCGGTCGCGTGACCAAAGTAGCGGAAACTGGCTACATTGCTATCGCGCTGAACGATACCACTGAAGTGGTTATCAAACGTGACTTCGTTGCTGCCGTTCTGCCGAAAGGCACCATGAAGGCGCTGTAATCTAACTTTTCCCAAAGGGAACTGCCGTGTTAAACCGTTATCCTTTGTGGAAGTACGTCATGCTGGTCGTCGTCATTGTCGTCGGCCTGATCTATGCGCTTCCCAACCTGTATGGTGAGGATCCGGCTGTTCAAATCACTGGCGCGCGCGGCGTCGCCGCCAGTGAGCAAACGCTGATCCAGGTCCAGAAAACTTTACAAGAAGAAAAAATAACCGCGAAGTCTGTGGCTCTGGAAGAGGGCGCTATTCTTGCGCGCTTCGACACCACTGATACCCAGCTGCGTGCGCGTGAAGCGCTGCTTACCGTGCTGGGTGACAAATACGTCGTGGCGCTAAACCTTGCTCCGGCAACCCCACGCTGGCTGGCGGCACTCTATGCCGAGCCAATGAAGCTGGGTCTTGATCTGCGCGGCGGCGTGCACTTCCTGATGGAAGTGGATATGGACACCGCGTTAGGCAAACTGCAGGAACAGAACATCGATAGCCTGCGCAGCGAACTGCGCGACAAAGGCATTCCTTACGCGACCGTGCGTAAAGAAGACAACTACGGTCTGAGCATCGTCTTCCGCGACAGCGCGGCGCGCGACCAGGCTATCTCTTATCTCAGCCCTCGCCATCGCGATCTGGTTATCTCCTCTCAGGGTGACAACAGCCTGAAAGCGGTGATGACCGATGAGCGCCTGAAAGAAGCCCGTGAGTATGCGGTTCAGCAGAACATTAATATCCTGCGTAACCGTGTTAACCAGCTGGGCGTCGCCGAGCCGCTGGTTCAGCGTCAGGGCGCTGACCGCATCGTGGTTGAGCTGCCGGGTATCCAGGATACCGCGCGGGCGAAGGAGATCCTTGGCGCGACCGCGACCCTCGAGTTCCGTCTGGTCAATACTAACGTGGACCAGTCCGCTGCCGCCTCTGGCCGCGTACCGGGCGACTCGGAAGTGAAGCAGACGCGTGAAGGCCAGCCGGTGGTGCTGTACAAACGCGTGATCCTGACCGGTGACCATATCACCGACTCCACCTCCAGCATGGATGAGTACAACCAGCCGCAGGTTAACATCTCGCTGGACAGTGCGGGCGGGAACATCATGTCTAACTTCACCAAGGACAACATCGGTAAACCGATGGCGACCCTGTTCGTGGAGTATAAAGACAGCGGTAAGAAAGATGCCAACGGTCGCGCTATCCTGGCGAAAGAGGAAGAGGTGATTAACATCGCCAACATCCAGTCGCGTCTGGGTAACAGCTTCCGTATTACCGGTATCAGCAACCCGACCGAGGCGCGCCAGCTGTCGCTGCTGCTGCGTGCCGGCGCGCTGATTGCGCCGATTCAGATCGTCGAAGAGCGGACTATCGGCCCAACCCTGGGGATGCAGAACATCAAGCAGGGTCTGGAAGCCTGTCTGGCCGGTCTGGTGGTCTCTATCCTGTTCATGATCCTCTTCTATAAGAAGTTCGGTCTGATCGCGACTTCGGCGCTGATTGCCAACCTGGTGCTGATTGTCGGCATTATGTCCCTGATCCCGGGGGCGACGCTGACCATGCCGGGCATCGCGGGTATCGTGTTAACCCTTGCGGTGGCGGTCGATGCTAACGTACTGATCAACGAGCGTATCAAAGAAGAACTGAGCAACGGGCGTACCGTTCAGCAGGCGATTGACGAAGGTTATCGCGGCGCGTTCAGTTCGATCTTCGACGCCAACGTGACGACGCTTATCAAAGTGATCATCCTGTACGCCGTCGGTACCGGTGCCATTAAAGGGTTTGCGATTACCACCGGTATCGGTATCGCGACCTCAATGTTTACCGCTATCGTCGGCACCCGTGCCATCGTGAACCTGCTGTACGGCGGCAAGCGCGTTAAAAAGCTGTCTATCTGAGGAGTGCGTTGTGGCACAGGAATATACTGTTGAACAATTGAACCACGGCCGTAAAGTCTGGGACTTTATGCGCTGGGACTACTGGGCCTTCGGCATTTCAGGTTTTCTGCTGATTGTGTCGATCGCCATCATCGGCGTTCGTGGGTTTAACTGGGGTCTCGATTTCACCGGCGGTACGGTGATTGAAATTACCCTTGAGAAACCGGTCGATCTGGACCAGATGCGTGATGCGCTGCAGAAAGCGGGTTTTGAAGAGCCGCAGGTGCAGAACTTCGGTAGCAGCCGCGACATCATGGTACGTATGCCGCCGGTGCATGACGCCAACGGCAGCCAGGAGCTGGGCAGCAAGGTCGTGACGGTGATTAACGAATCGACCAGTCAGAACGCGGCGGTGAAGCGTATTGAGTTTGTCGGCCCAAGCGTCGGTGCGGACCTCGCGCAAACCGGCGCCCTGGCGCTGATTGCGGCGCTGGTCTGTATCCTGATCTACGTCGGCTTCCGCTTCGAATGGCGTCTGGCGGCCGGGGTGGTTATCGCCCTGGCGCACGACGTGGTGATCACTATGGGCGTGCTGTCGCTGTTCCATATCGAGATCGACCTGACCATCGTGGCCTCGTTGATGTCGGTTATCGGCTACTCGCTGAACGACAGTATCGTGGTATCGGACCGTATCCGTGAAAACTTCCGTAAGATCCGCCGCGGTACGCCGTACGAGATCTTTAACGTGTCGTTGACCCAGACGCTGCACCGTACCTTGATCACCTCTGGTACCACTTTGATGGTGATCCTGATGCTGTTCCTGTTCGGCGGCCCGATTCTGGAAGGCTTCTCGCTGACCATGCTGATCGGTGTCTCCATCGGTACGGCTTCTTCTATCTACGTCGCCTCCGCGCTGGCGTTGAAGCTGGGCATGAAGCGCGAGCATCTGATCCAGCAGAAGGTCGAGAAAGAAGGGGCGGATCAGCCGTCTATTCTGCCGTAATCCGGTTCAGTTGAGAGAAAGCAATCCCGGCCCTGGTGGCCGGGATTTTTTTGTCCACGATAAAACCTGCTGACAGTAAGCTGTCAGGAGCCCTCCCATACACTCCTTCTGAACTCACTAACGAGCAGGAGGAAGTATGAATAACGTGATTAACTGGTTTGAAATTCCGGTCGCCGATATGGATCGCGCCGTCGCGTTTTATGAGCCGGTGATGCAGGTGACGCTGCGTCGCGAAACCATGGACTGCGCCGAGCTGGCGGTGTTCCCGCATCAGGATCCGGCCCCCGGTGGCGCGCTGGCCAAATTCGACGGTATCGCGCCTTCGGCGCAGGGCGCTATTATTTACCTGCATACTGACCATCTTGCCGCCACGCTGGATCGCGTTGCCTCGGCGGGTGGGGCCTGTGTCTTCGGCCCGCTGACGCTGCCGAATGATATTGGCACCATCGCGCTGTTTACCGACAGCGAGGGCAACCGCGTTGGCCTGCACCAGCCAGCTTAACCTGAATTTTTTGTGAAGTGAGACATGACCCGACGCGCCGACCGTTTATTTCAGATTGTGCAGATCCTGCGCGGCAGGCGGCTCACTACCGCCGCGCTGCTGGCGGAGCGGCTGGGCGTGTCGGAGCGCACCGTGTATCGCGATATTCGCGATCTCTCCCTCTCCGGCGTGCCGGTGGAGGGCGAGGCGGGCAGCGGCTACCGGCTACTGGCGGGCTACGATCTGCCGCCGCTGATGCTGACCACCAAAGAATCCGAAGCGCTGATCGCCGCGATTCGGCTGCTGAAAACCTGGGGCGGTGAGGCGCTGTCGCAATCGCTGGAATCCGCCCAGGAGAAGATGCTGGCGATCCTCCCGGAGGCGCGCCGGCGCCAGGCGGAGCAGACCCGCCTGTTTGCCCCCGATCTCGGCGCCCATCGCTATGCCAAAACCTTCTTTGACGTCATTCATCAGGCGGTCTCCGGCCAGCAGGTGCTGGCACTGCGCTATCAGGATGAGTCCGGTCGGGTGACCGAGCGCGACGTGCTGCCGCTGGGGCTGTTTTTCTGGGGGGAGCGCTGGCTGCTGGTGGCCTGGTGCGAGCTGCGTAATGATTATCGTAACTTTCGCCTCGACCGCTGTCTGGCGGTCAGGGCGACCGAACGTCGATTCAGCGAGTGCGCCGAACGCTCATTAAACGATTTTTTGCGCAAAGTCCGCTGCGAGGTGCGGGAGAAATAAAAACGCCCGGGTGGCCCGGGCGCTGTCTTGCTGTATCAGCAATTAGAAGTTGTAACCAACCACGAAGTAACCACCCCAGCCGGTCGAGCGGACGCTGAAATCGCCATCGCCGAAGTTCAGCTTGGCATCGTCAGCCCACTGGCCGCCGTTATGGAAGTAACGAGCGACGATAGAGTAGTGCCAGTGCGCGTAGTTCAGCGCCAGGATGTGGCTGGAGGCGATAGAGTTGCTGGTGCGCGCGTGCTTCCCGTTCAGATCGTAGAAGTTGTCATCGCCGAGGTCAGAGCCCCAGTCGAAGTTGGTGAAGCCGATATAGCTCAGCGAACCGCCCCACAGGTCGGTCAGCGGCACAAAGTATTTCACTTTGAAACGGTAGCCGTCCCACTCGTTTTCGTTGGACGCACCGTAGTTCTGCCACTGGTACTTGGCGTAGATGTTCAGCGACAGGCTCATCGGCAGGCCGGTATCAATATCGGTACCCAGACCCATATACCAGGTGCTCTGCTCCTGGGAGTCGTTGCGGCCCATATCGTAGATATAGTTGTTGGCGAAATACCACTCTTTGAACGGCCCGAAGCTCAGATCGGTATTGGTCAGCTTATCGATAGAGAAACGCGGTTCGATCTCCATAAACAGCGGGGAACCTTTGTTCCAGATACCTTTTGCCGTGCTGTTGCCGCCGAAGAATACCGGGGCATCGATGTAGCCGTAGAAATCAAACCAGTCTTTTTTGGCGAACGCTTCGTATTCCAGGTAGGTATCGTTACGGATCTGCGGTCCAAAACGGGTGTGGTAGCTGCCTACCACGTTAACACTCTGGTGCCACCAGTCAGACAGATATTGCGGTTTGTCGTTTTCTGCCGCGCCCGCGGTAAAAGAAGTGGAGAGCGCCACAACCGCACCCGCTGCCAGTAATGTTTTTTTCATAGTAATGCCACTGTTTAAATTGAGCCTGAAGGCGTTAAAAGAAGTGCCGAAGCGTTTCTAAATATTTCGTCTTTCTGTGGGGGTCTATTATAGGAATCATTGCTCACAAAAATACGTGTTGTTTCACATAACCAGAACATGCGTAATCGATTGCGTTCACGATTCTATGCATTTCTTGACAAAATGCTACTGAAAATCGCTGTCCAGAACGATTTCTAATGAACTCTTGCGAAAAGTTGTAAGTGGATAAAACCGGTGGGGATGAAAGCCGCCGGGCAGGGCGTGCCCGGCGGGAAGGGTTATTGTGCGGCCGGCTGGATATCGTGAACGCGAATAAAACCGACTTTGTCCGGGGTCACGTTCAGGCGCAGCGGGATATCGACATCGCTGGGGGCGAGGGTGCTGGCCGGGGCGCTGATCAGCTGGTCCTGAACATTGACTTCCTGATAGCTGTGGGTGGTGCCAGTGATCTGCCCGGAGGCGACGGTGGCGGTAAAGGCCGGCAGCGGATCGTTGGATTCACCCTGAATGCGTAAAGTCAGGCGTGACCCGTCGCCATCCGGCGTAATGCTGCCCACCGACATGCGCAGGGTGCCGATCTGGCTCTCCAGCCGCGCCGGGGTTTTGGCCTCCGGCAGCAGATAAACGCCGCGGGTGGATTTGGCGTTCAGCGCATTTTGCTGGGTGATTTTGATGGTTTGCTGATTGAGCTGGGTCATCTCCTGGCTCAACGTGGTCACGCTCTGGTGCATCTGGCGGACTTCGCTTTGCTGGGCGCAGGCGGTCAGGGTGAACAAACTACCCGCGATGGCGAGCTTCAGATAACGTCTTGTCATGGTCAGGATTCCGTTAACAGAAGATGCTTAATGGTAGCCAAAGCAGCCTCATCTCCCATAGATCCTTTGTCTCAAAAGCTCTTTCTTTGTAGTCAGGTCACTTCGCGGTAAACTACCCTTCAGTTTAACTACCTGTCAGGACGCGCTATGCATTGCCCTTTCTGTTTCGCCGTGGATACCAAAGTGATCGACTCTCGTCTGGTGGGGGAAGGCTCTTCCGTGCGTCGCCGTCGGCAGTGTCTGGTCTGTAATGAACGCTTTACCACTTTCGAAGTGGCCGAGCTGGTGATGCCGCGGGTGGTGAAGAGTAACGATGTGCGCGAGCCCTTCAATGAAGACAAGCTGCGCAGCGGGATGCTGAAAGCGCTGGAGAAACGTCCGGTCAGCGCCGATGACGTGGAAATGGCGGTCAACCATATCAAGACCCATCTGCGTGGCACCGGCGAGCGCGAAGTGGCCAGCAAAATGATCGGCAACCTGGTGATGGAGCAGCTGAAAAAGCTGGATAAAGTCGCCTATATTCGCTTTGCGTCAGTCTATCGCAGTTTCGAAGACATCAAAGAATTCGGCGAAGAGATCGCCCGCTTACAGGACTAAGCCATGCAGGACGAAATGTACATGGCGCGTGCGCTGAAGCTCGCCGCGCGCGGACGCTTTACCACTCATCCTAATCCCAACGTTGGCTGCGTCATTGTAAAAGACGGCGAGATCGTCGGCGAGGGCTTTCACTATCGCGCCGGTGAGCCGCACGCCGAAGTGCACGCGCTACGCATGGCGGGCGAAAAGGCGCGAGGCGCCACCGCCTACGTCACCCTTGAACCCTGCAGCCACCACGGACGTACGCCGCCGTGCTGTGACGCGCTGATTGCCGCGGGCGTCAGCCGCGTGGTCGCGGCGATGCAGGATCCGAACCCGCAGGTGGCGGGGCGCGGTCTGTATCGTTTGCAGCAGGCCGGTATTGACGTCAGCCATGGGCTGATGATGAACGAAGCGGAAGCGCTGAATAAGGGCTTCCTGAAGCGGATGCGCACCGGTTTTCCGTGGATCCAACTGAAGATGGGCGCCTCGCTGGACGGCCGCACGGCGATGGCCAGCGGTGAAAGCCAGTGGATCACCTCCCCGCAGGCGCGACGCGACGTGCAGCGCCTGCGCGCCCAGAGCCATGCGATCCTCACCAGCAGCGCCACCGTGCTGGCGGACGATCCGGCGCTGACCGTGCGCTGGCAGGAGCTGAGCGCCGATACCCAGGCGCTTTATCCTGAAGAGAATTTACGCCAGCCGCTGCGCGTCGTCATCGACAGCCAGAACCGCGTCACGCCTGAGCACCGTATTGTGCAGCAGGCGGGAGAAACGCTGTTTGCCCGCCTGCGCGCGGATGAGCGCCAGTGGCCGGAAAACGTTCGCACGCTGCTGGTGCCGGAGCATAACGGCCATCTCGATCTGGTACTGCTGATGATGCTGCTCGGCAAACAGCAGATGAACAGCGTCTGGGTGGAGGCGGGGGCCACCCTGGCCGGGGCGTTGCTTCAGGCCGGTCTGGTGGATGAGCTTATCGTCTATATTGCGCCTAAACTGTTAGGCAGTGATGCGCGCGGTTTATGCGCGCTGCCGGGACTTGAGAAACTGAGCCAGGTCCCCCATTTTAAATTCAATGAGATACGTCAGGTTGGCCCGGATGTCTGCCTGCATTTAACCACTGCGTGAGGCTTTCCTGATTATTAGGAAGCAGCGCTCAGAATAATATGATAAAATCCGCCCCCCTTGCGGGGCACATGAACCCGAAGGAAGAGTATGAACATTATTGAAGCTAACGTTGCTACCCCGGACGCTCGCGTCGCCATCACCATTGCGCGTTTCAACAACTTTATCAATGACAGCCTGCTGGAAGGTGCGATTGACGCCCTGAAACGCATTGGTCAGGTAAAAGATGAAAACATCACCGTTGTTTGGGTTCCAGGCGCGTATGAGCTGCCGCTGGCGGCTGGCGCACTGGCGAAAACCGGCAAATATGACGCGGTGATCGCGCTGGGTACGGTGATTCGCGGCGGTACCGCCCACTTTGAATATGTGGCTGGCGGTGCCAGCAATGGCCTGGCGCATGTCGCCCAGGACAGTGAAATCCCGGTAGCCTTTGGTGTTCTGACCACTGAAAGTATTGAACAAGCCATCGAGCGCGCTGGCACCAAAGCCGGTAACAAAGGCGCAGAAGCTGCGCTGACCGCGCTGGAAATGATTAACGTATTGAAAGCCATCAAGGCCTGATTTTTGTAAGGGGAATTCCGTGAAACCTGCTGCTCGTCGCCGCGCCCGTGAGTGTGCCGTTCAGGCGCTCTACTCCTGGCAGTTGTCCCAGAACGACATCGCTGATGTCGAATACCAGTTCCTGGCGGAACAGGACGTAAAAGATGTTGATGTTCTGTATTTCCGCGAACTGCTGTCCGGAGTGGCGACTAACAGCGCGTACCTCGACGGCCTGATGAAGCCCTACCTGTCCCGTCAGCTGGAAGAGCTGGGCCAGGTGGAAAAAGCGGTGCTGCGTATCGCGCTGTTTGAGCTGTCTAAACGTGATGACGTGCCGTATAAAGTGGCCATCAATGAAGCTATTGAACTGGCGAAAACCTTCGGCGCTGAAGATAGCCACAAGTTCGTTAACGGCGTGCTGGACAAAGCGGCTCCGGTAATTCGTCCCCACAAGAAGTAAACTGCAGGCCGGGTTTTGCGAGGGTCGCCTCGCAACCCGGCCTTATTTATTATTTTGCTGAGGCATAACGTATGGCATGCGGCGAATTCTCCCTGATTGCCCGTTATTTTGATCGCGTTAAAAGCGCCCGCCTTGATGTTGAAACCGGCATCGGCGATGACTGCGCTCTTCTGAATATTCCTGAGAAAAAAACGCTGGCAATCAGCACCGACACCCTGGTGGCGGGCAATCACTTCTTACCCGATATCGACCCGGCCGACCTCGCCTATAAAGCGCTGGCGGTGAATCTGAGCGACCTCGCGGCAATGGGCGCGGAGCCGGCGTGGCTCACGCTGGCGCTGACTTTGCCGGCGGTGGATGAAGCCTGGCTGGAAGCCTTCAGCGACAGCCTGTTTGTCCAGCTGGACTATTACGATATGCAGCTGATTGGCGGCGATACCACCCGTGGCCCGCTCTCGATGACGCTGGGTATCCACGGCTTTGTGCCGCCGGGACGCGCCATGAAACGCGCTGGCGCGAAGCCGGGCGACTGGATCTATGTCACCGGCACCCCGGGAGACAGCGCCGCCGGCCTGGCGGTGTTGCAGAACCGGCTGACGGTAGATGAACCGTCTGACGCCGATTACCTGCTGGCCCGTCATCTGCGTCCAATGCCGCGCATCCTCCAGGGCCAGGCGCTGCGCGACCTGGCGACCTCGGCGATCGATCTTTCCGACGGCCTGATCTCCGATCTGGGGCATATTCTGAAAGCCAGCGGCTGCGGCGCGCGCATCGATCTCGATGCCATGCCGTATTCCGAGGCGATGCTGCGCCAGGTTGAGCCTGAGCAGGCGCTGCGCTGGGCGCTCGCCGGCGGGGAAGATTACGAACTGTGCTTTACCGTCCCCGAGCTGAACCGCGGGGCGCTGGACGTGGCCCTTGGCCATCTTGGCGCGCGTTTTACCTGTATCGGACAGATTGCGCCGGAGAGCGAAGGGCTGCAGTTTATCCGCGACGGTAAGCCGGTCGCGCTTGATTTAAAGGGATACGATCACTTTGCGTAGTCGAGACGAGGCGCTCAGCCGCCTGAGTATGCGTAATCCGTGGCATCTGCTGGCGACTGGCTTTGGCAGCGGCTTAAGCCCGGTGGTTCCGGGGACGATGGGGTCCCTGGCGGCGATCCCGTTCTGGTATCTGATGACCTTTCTTCCCTGGCAGCTGTACTCGCTGGTCGTGATGATGAGCATCTGTATCGGGGTTTATCTTTGTCACCGCACGGCTAAAGACATGGGCACCCATGACCACGGCAGTATCGTCTGGGACGAGTTTGTCGGGATGTGGATCACCCTGATGGCGCTGCCGACGCTGGACTGGCAGTGGGTGGCCGCCGGCTTCGTGATTTTCCGTATCTTCGATATGTGGAAGCCGTGGCCGATTCGCTGGTTTGACCGCAATATCCACGGCGGAATGGGGATTATGGTCGACGATATCGTCGCCGGCGTGATCTCCGCCGGCGTGCTGTATGTCATTGGCCATCACTGGCCGATCGGTCTGCTTTAACCGCCTCTCCCCGGCAGCGCTACGCTGTCGGGGAAACCCCACCGGTTACTTAAATCCTACCACCGGATGCGGCTGATACGGCGCCTCCAGCTTGTCGATCTGTTCCGGGGAAAGCGTCAAATCCACCGCCTGCAGCAGGTCGTCGAGCTGCTCCTGACGCGACGGGCCGATAATCGGCGCGGCCACGCCGGGTTTGCTTAACAGCCAGGCGAGGGCGACCTGGGCGCGGCTGGCGTCGAGTTCTTCCGCCACATCCGCCAGATTCTCGGCGATCTGCGCGTCGTTTTCTTCGCTGGTGCTGTAAAGCGATTTGCCGAACTCATCCGAGACCAGCCGGGCAGTGGTCTCTCCCCAGGGGCGGGTCAGCCTGCCGCGCGCCAGCGGGCTCCACGGGATCACCGCCACGCCGTTGTGCTGACACAGCGGCAGCATTTCATTCTCTTCTTCCCGGTAAATCAGATTGTAGTGATCCTGCATGGTGACGAAGCGCGCCCAACCGTTCTGTTGCTGCAGCGCCAGCGCCTGGGCAAACTGCCGGGCATGCATGGACGAGGCGCCGATATAGCGGGCTTTGCCCGCTTTCACCACCTCGTCCAGCGCTTCGAGCGTCTCTTCAATTGGCGTACTGTAGTCCCAGCGATGGATCTGCAGCAGATCGACATAGTCCATGCCAAGACGGCGCAGGCTGTCATCAATAGAGCGCAGGATCTGTGCCCGGGAAAGGCCTTCCGCCAGATCGCCGACCTGGTGATACACCTTGGTGGCGACAATCACCTCGTCGCGGCGGGCAAAGTCGCGCAGGGCGCGACCGACGATCTCTTCGCTGCTGCCGTCGGAGTAGCTGTTTGCGGTATCGAAGAAGTTGATGCCGCCTTCAATGGCGTGCTGGATAAGCGGGCGGCTGCTCTCTTCCGGAAGCGTCCAGGCGTGTCTGCCGCGGTCCGGCTCGCCGAAGGTCATACAGCCGAGGCAGAGGCGGGAAACACGTAAGGCCGTATCACCGAGGGGAATGTAGTGCATAGTGCGCTCCTGCTATTCATCAAGGGTATCCCTTAAGCATAGCAGGAGCAGGTGGGGCAATTATGCCAGCCAGTCGAGGATTTTGGCTTCAATACCGGCGGCATCGAGGCCGAGATCGGCGCGGATCTCTTCCTGAGTGCCCTGAGGAATAAAATAATCCGGCAGGCCAATATTGAGCACCGGTACCGCCCGGCGATGAGCCATCAGCACTTCGTTCACGCCGCTGCCGGCACCGCCCATGATGGCGTTCTCTTCCAGCGTCACCAGCACGTCATGCTCACCGGCGAGCTGCAGGATCAGCGCGGTATCCAGCGGCTTCACAAAGCGCATATCCACCAGGGTCGCGTTGAGTTTGTCCGCCACCGCCGCGGCCTCCGGCAGCAGGGTGCCGAAATTAAGGATCGCTATCTTCTCGCCCTGGCGTTTCACCACCCCTTTGCCGATCGGCAGCGACGCCAGCGGTTCCAGCGTCGCGCCAGTGCCGCTGCCGCGCGGATAGCGCACCGCGCTTGGCCCTTCGCTGTAGTGGTAGCCGGTGTACAGCATCTGGCGACATTCATTTTCATCGCTCGGGGTCATCACCACCATATCCGGAATACAGCGCAGGAAGGAGAGATCGAACGCCCCCTGATGCGTCTGGCCGTCTGCGCCGACGATCCCGGCGCGGTCGATAGCAAACAGCACCGGCAGCTTCTGGATAGCCACATCGTGGATCACCTGATCGTAGGCTCGCTGCAGGAAAGTGGAGTAGATGGCCACTACCGGCTTGTAGTCGCCAATTGCCAGTCCGGCGGCGAAGGTGACCGCATGCTGCTCGGCGATGGCGACGTCAAAGTACTGATCGGGGAATTTTTTCGAAAATTCCACCATCCCGGAGCCTTCGCGCATCGCCGGGGTGATCGCCATCAGCTTGCTGTCTTTGGCGGCGGTTTCGCACAGCCAGTCGCCGAAGATTTTCGAGTAGGTGGGGAGACCGCCGCTGCTTTTGGGCAGCACGCCGCTGGTATGGTCGAACTTCGGCACCGCATGGAAAGTGATGGGGTCTTTCTCGGCGGGCTCATAGCCGCGGCCTTTTTTGGTCATAATATGCAGGAACTGCGGGCCTTTCAGGTCGCGCATGTTCTTCAGGGTGCTGACCAGACCGAGCACATCATGGCCATCCACCGGCCCGATGTAGTTAAAGCCCAGCTCTTCAAACAGCGTTCCCGGCACCACCATGCCTTTGATATGTTCTTCGGTCCGCTTAAGCAGTTCTTTAATCGGCGGTACGCCGGAGAAAACCTTTTTGCCGCCTTCGCGCAGGGTGGAGTAGAGCTTACCGGAGAGCAGCTGCGCCAGATGATTGTTCAGCGCGCCAACGTTCTCGGAAATCGACATTTCATTGTCATTCAGCACCACCAGCAGGTCGGGTTTGATGTCCCCGGCGTGGTTCATCGCCTCAAACGCCATGCCGGCGGTGATCGCCCCGTCGCCAATCACGCATACCGCGCGCCGCTGCTTATCCTCTTTCGCGGCGGCGATAGCCACCCCGATACCGGCGGAAATGGAGGTGGAGGAGTGGCCGACGCTCAGCACGTCATACTCGCTTTCACCGCGCCACGGGAAGGGGTGCAGGCCGCCTTTCTGGCGAATGGTGCCGATTTTATCCCGGCGGCCGGTCAGAATTTTATGCGGGTAGGCCTGATGGCCGACGTCCCAGATCAGGCGATCGAACGGCGTGTTATACACGTAGTGCAGCGCCACGGTCAGTTCCACCGTGCCGAGGCCAGAGGCAAAGTGACCGCTGGAGCGGCTGACGCTGTCCAGCAGATAGCGCCGCAGCTCATCACACAGCTTCGGCAGGCTCTCTTTTGGCAACAGGCGCAACTCCTGGGTGGAATCTACCAGCGCCAGGGTCGGGTATTTGGCAATATCAAAACTCATCAGAGACTCATTTATTGTTTATTTATCGCGCTGAATAATGTAATTCGCGAGCGCTTCCAGTGCCGAAGTATCCAGAGATTGTGCGGCCAGCTCATCTAACGACCGGCGGGCATCAGCGATCAGGTCGTGCGCTTTCTTCCGGGCTTGCTCAAGACCCAGGAGGGCGGGATAGGTGCTTTTACCCAATTGCTGGTCGGCACCCTGACGTTTGCCAAGGGTCGCAGTATCCCCTACCACGTCGAGAATGTCATCCTGGACCTGGAAGGCAAGACCGATATTTTCCGCATAGCGATCCAGCGCGGGCAGGGCAGCGCGGCCGCGTTCGCCGGCGCTCAGCGCCCCCATCCGGACGGCGGCGCGGATCAACGCCCCCGTTTTGTGGCGATGGATACGCTCCAGCGCCTGCAGATCCACCTGCTGTCCTTCCGCCTCCAGATCCAGCGCCTGGCCGCCGCACATACCCGCCACGCCGCTGGCCTGCGCCAGTTCGGAGACCATCGCCAGCCGGTCCCGATCAGAGACGTCGGCCATCGGCGCATCACTCAGTATAGAGAACGCCAGCGTTTGCAGGGCATCTCCCGCAAGAATTGCGTTGGCTTCGCCAAATTTAATATGACAAGTCGGCAGTCCGCGACGCAGATCGTCATCATCCATCGCCGGCAAATCATCATGCATCAGGGAATAAGCATGAATACATTCGACCGCCGCGGCGGGGGCATCGAGCGTGGTGCGGCTGACGCCGAACATCGCGCCGGTGGCATAGACAAGGAAGGGGCGCAGGCGTTTACCGCCTAAGAGTGCGCCATAATGCATCGCTTCCACCAGCGGAGTGTTCTGAAAGGGCTGCGGCGCGATAAAACGGCGCAATGCCCCATTAGCCTGTTCCACACAGGCCTGCAATTGTTGCGGGAAATCCATTTTATTCAGCGTCCGGCGTAAAAGGCGTGGTCGGGGAATCTTCACTATCCGCCAGCAGGATCTGCACGCGCTGTTCGGCCTTCTGCAGCTGACTTTGCCCCTGGCGCGCCAGCTGTACGCCGCGCTCAAATTCGCTTAGCGCTTCCTCTAACGGCAAATCGCCGCTTTCCAGACGGTTAACGATCTGCTCCAGTTCGCCCAGAGCGGTTTCAAAGCTGGCCGGGGCCTCATTTTTCTTTGGCATAGTGAATGTAGACTCTTGTTATGTCGCGACGGCAATACCGGGTATGGTAACGAAGTCACGCGTGTAAGCAAATAACGCGCAATGGTGATATACTCCGCGCCCAGGATGCAGGCACCGGTGTGCGCTGCTTTACAACTTTTGCTTATAGCCCCGTCGGGCTTGCCAACGAACTATTGTCGCCATGAAGTTTATCATTAAATTGTTCCCGGAAATCACCATCAAAAGCCAATCTGTGCGGTTGCGCTTCATTAAAATCTTAACCGGGAACATTCGTAACGTTCTCAAAAATTATGACGAGACGCTGGCCGTCGTCCGTCATTGGGATCATATCGAAGTTCGCGCGAAAGATGAAAATCAGCGCCCGGCTATTCGCGATGCGCTGACCCGTATCCCCGGCATCCACCATATTCTGGAAGTCGAAGACGTACCGTTCACCTCGCTGCACGATATTTTTGAAAAGACGCTGCCGCTGTGGCGCGAGGCGCTGGAAGGCAAAACCTTCTGCGTGCGTGTGAAGCGTCGCGGCAAACATGAATTCACCTCAATTGAGGTGGAACGCTACGTCGGCGGCGGTCTGAATCAGCATATTGAAACGGCGCGCGTGAAGCTGACCGACCCGGACGTCACCGTCAATCTCGAGATTGAAAACGATCGCCTGCTGCTGGTGAAAGGCCGCTATGAAGGCATCGGCGGCTTCCCGATCGGCACCCAGGAAGATGTGCTGTCGCTGATCTCCGGCGGCTTTGACTCCGGCGTTTCCAGCTATATGCTGATGCGCCGCGGCTGCCGCGTGCACTACTGCTTCTTTAACCTTGGCGGCGCCGCCCATGAGATTGGCGTTCGCCAGGTCGCGCATTACCTGTGGAACCGCTTCGGCAGCTCGCACCGTGTTCGCTTTGTGGCGATTAACTTTGAGCCCGTGGTCGGCGAAATCCTCGAAAAAGTGGACGACGGTCAGATGGGCGTCGTGCTCAAGCGCATGATGGTCCGCGCCGCGTCAAAAGTCGCGGAACGCTACGGCGTGCAGGCGCTGGTCACCGGCGAAGCGCTGGGCCAGGTTTCCAGTCAGACCCTCACTAACCTGCGTCTGATCGACAATGTCTCCGATACTCTGATCCTGCGCCCGCTGATTTCGCACGATAAAGAGCACATCATCGACCTGGCGCGTGAGATCGGCACGGAAGATTTCGCCCGCACCATGCCGGAATACTGCGGCGTGATCTCGAAGAGCCCGACCGTGAAGGCGGTAAAGGCGAAGATTGAAGCGGAAGAAGAACACTTCGATTTCAGCATCCTCGATAAAGTGGTGGAAGAGGCGAGCAATATCGACATTCGCGATATTGCCCAGCAGACGGAAGCCGCCGTGGTTGAAGTGGAAACCGTGACCGGCTTTGGCGCTAACGACGCGATCCTCGACATCCGCTCCATTGACGAGCAGGAAGACAAGCCGCTGAAGGTCGAGGGCGTTGAAGTCGTTTCGCTGCCGTTCTACAAGCTGAGCACCAAATTTGGCGATCTCGATCAGAGCAAAACCTGGCTGCTGTGGTGCGAGCGCGGGGTGATGAGCCGTCTGCAGGCGCTCTATCTGCGCGAGCAGGGCTTCAGCAACGTGAAAGTTTATCGCCCGTAACGGGTTGCCATCCATATTGAAAAAGGCCTTCCCCGATGGAAGGCCTTTTTGTCATCCCCGGGCCAGCGCATTAGCGCAGGGTCATCGCCAGGTCACATGACCGTGTGAAACGCGCCGCCAGAGCGAAAATCAAAGGCCAGTACCTCGATTTGCCAGGGCTTCGGGCACCACCAGATTTTGAGCAAGGCAGGATCGGCCCACGCGCGCCACAGGGCAGAGGCGGGCGCGCTGAGCTGACGGCTGATGACAAGATCGCGAGAATCGGTTGCGCTACGGGACATGCTACGACTCCTCAGGAAAAGGGGAGCCAGTCCGCGGCGCGGACCGGCTATCAGGCTTCGTAGTAATTATAGATGCCGGCGGCCATCACCAGCTGCGAGGCGACCTCATACGCTTTCTCGCGACCCACCAACAGGTCAATCATTTTCAGGGCGAAATCAATCGATGTCCCCGGTCCCTGGCTGGTTAACAGATTCACCCGTGGATCCCAGACCACCCGTTTATCCTGCCACTGATCGGCGGGGATATGTTCCTTCAGCGCCGGAAAACCGGTCATGTTACCGATCGGGAACAGCTGATGGGGCACCAGCACGGTCGCCGGGGCGGCGCAGATGGCGGCCACAATGCGGCCTGAGAGGTGGAACTGTCGGACGGTTTCCACCAATAGGGGGCTGTCGCGGAAGCACTCTGCGCCCTTGATGCCGCCCGGGAGGACGATGATATCGAAATCACCATCGGCCACCTCGACCAGCGGCGCATCCGCCAGCAGTTTGACGCCGCGCGAGCAGACGATGGTCAGGCCGCCGTCGCTGGCGACGCTGGCGGTGTTTACCTTCACTCCGCCGCGGACCAGCAGATCGATAGTGGTGACCGCTTCGGTCTCTTCGCTACCAGGGGCGAGGCAAATCAGTGCCGACGCGCTCATATTCATTCTCCTTACGCTTGATCAATTCAAATAAGCGGGCGTTTTCCGGTACGGCAACGCCGTGGGCGCGGGCGCGGTTGAGCAGAAAACCGGTGATATAGTCGATCTCCGTGTGCCGCTGGGCGCGGATGTCCTGCAGCATGGATGAGATATTTTCTGCCGTACTTTCAATCACCTGTTCGACATAAAATAGCAGGTTTTCCGCCGAGGTATGAATACCTTCGCGCTCCATCACCGCCGCCACCTCGCGGCAAATCGCGGCAACTTCCTGCGGATAGTTGCGCAGATCGCCGTTTTTACATCCTTTAAGCGCGGTCAGGGGGTTAATGACGCAGTTAACCGCCAGCTTGCGCCAGGTGGCTGAGTGAATGCTATTGTGCCAGGCGACGTCCGGCAGCACGCGCTGTAGCACTTCAGCGAGGTAGCTGTAGTCCTCTCCATAGCTTTTCGCCGGTCCGATATGGGTCGTGCCCTGGGCGACGTGGATGATAACATTACCGTCGCGCCGTGCCGCCTGGGTGGTAGAGGCCAGCAGCAAGGGTTGTTTCACACTGCGCAGTTCTTCGACGGTGCCCATTCCGTTATGCATCAGCACTATCGGTGTGGTGATCGGCAGGATCCCGGCCAGGTGCTTCACCGCGTTCGAAACCTGCCAGGCTTTTAAGGTAACAATCAGCAGTTCGCTGCCGGCAAGAAAATCGGGGTCGTTGGCCGTCAGCGACTCGTTGAACACCGAGCCATCGGTTTCAATGACATTAACGCTACAGAATGGCTGAGGTACGCGCAACCAGCCCTGGACTTCATGTCCCTGTTTGCACAACGCGGTCAGCCATAATTGTCCAAGAGCACCGCATCCCAGTACGGTTACTTTCATTCTTCCTCCTCATCTGCCACTACCCCAGGCGCTGATGGCTCAAGTATATCTCATCGCATTTCGCATCGCCGGACGGCAGGGGGCGCTTCAGCACCGTCGGGCACAGCGGGGAAAATAGCGCGAGCGTTGTGTAATCAGCTAAGCTTCCGGGATAACAAGTTGAGTTATGCCGCGTTGCAGGTATTATGCAACGCAAAAGAAACGGAAGGAGAGGAAAAGATGCCATCTTTCGATATTGTCTCTGAAGTTGATCTTCAGGAAGCCCGTAACGCGGTGGACAACGCGAGCCGCGAAGTCGAGTCGCGTTTTGATTTTCGTGGCGTTGAAGCCACGTTTGAATTAAACGACGCCAACAAAACCATTAAAGTGCTGAGTGAGTCTGACTTCCAGGTGAACCAGCTGCTGGATATCCTGCGCGCCAAGCTGCTCAAACGCGGTATTGAAGGCACCTCCCTCGACGTGCCGGAAGATATCGTGCACAGCGGTAAAACCTGGTTTATTGAAGCGAAGCTGAAGCAGGGCATTGAAAGCGCGGTGCAGAAGAAGATCGTCAAACTGATCAAAGACAGCAAGCTGAAAGTGCAGGCGCAGATTCAGGGCGAAGAGATCCGCGTGACCGGTAAGTCCCGCGACGATCTGCAGTCGGTGATGGCGCTGGTGCGCGGCGGCGATCTGGGACAGCCGTTCCAGTTCAAAAACTTCCGCGACTAACGCGGCGTCAAACAGCAAAAAGCGGGGAATTCCCCGCTTTTTTTATACCCCTTTGATGAGCTGCTCTATCTCGAAGCGGTTGGTGACCTTGCTGTCGATTTTGATATACACCGAGCGCTCCTCAGGCACCACCAGCGCCTGATGAACCCCGCTGGCGTTCAGCAGACGCGCCTGCAGAGCATCATCGACCACCACGCCGTCCGGTACCTCCACCCGCAGGCTGCTGACGTAGGGCGGCTCGCTCATGGTACTCGCCACCAGCAGCCACAGCATCGCCAGCAGGGCGCCCAGCAGAAACACGGTCTGCGAATCAAAGAACCCATCGACCCAGCCGCCAAGCGCACCGCCAATGGCTACCCCGAGGAACTGGCTGGTGGAGTAGACGCCCATCGCGGTGCCTTTGTAGCCCGCCGGCGACTCCTTACTAATTAAGGACGGCAGCAGCGCTTCCAGCAGATTAAACGCCAGGAAGAAGAGCTGGACGCCCGCCACCAGCTCCCAGAAGTAGCCCCCGGCGCCCCAGAGGACAATTTCCGCAATCAGCAGGATGGCGACACACAACAGGAAGACGCGCTTCATCTTGCGCTTCACTTCGGCGTAGATGATAAACGGCACCACCGAGATGAACGAGATAACCATAGTCACCAGATAAATCTTCCAGTGCTCGGCGGCCGGAAAGCCGGCGGCCTCGAGCTGTCCGGGCAGCGCGACAAAGGTGGACATCAGCATGATGTGCAGACACATGATGCCAAAGTTGAGTTTTAGCAGGCGCGGTTCCGCCAGTACCTTGCTAAAGCAGCCCTGCACCATCCCCGATTCGCGGTTGAGCACGTGGTTATGGCTGTTGGGCACCACCCACAGGGTGAGCAGGATGCCGAGGGTCGCCAGGATGGCGATCATCCAGAATAGCGCGTGCAGCCCCAGCTGGTGAGTGACAATTGGCCCCAGCACCATGGCGATGGCGAAAGTCACACCGAAACTGACGCCGATAAACGCCATCGCTTTGGTGCGGTTCTGTTCGCGGGTGAGATCGGACAGCAATGCCATGACCGCGGCGGCGATGGCGCCGGAGCCCTGCAGGGCGCGGCCAAGAATGATGCCCCAGATAGAGTCGGTGAGCGCGGCGATGACGCTGCCGAGTACAAAAATAAGCAGGCCGCCGACGATCAGCGGCTTACGGCCAATACGGTCAGATAACAATCCGAAGGGGATCTGAAAAACTGCCTGCGCCAGGCCGTAGATACCGATCGCCAGGCCAATCAGCGCTTCACTGGCGCCCTGCAATGCCATGCCATACGTGGTCAGAACCGGCAGGACCATAAACATGCCAAGCATGCGCAGGGAGAATACGGTCCCTAAACCCCAGGTCGCGCGCAGTTCCCCTGGCGTCATTTTGTTATCGTTCATTACCACCTCAATATAAAAACTGCGCCTAGTGTAGCGGCGGGGGGTAAGAAGCGTAAATAAATGTTTGTTTAACAGATATTACGGGGCTGTTGCGCGATGAGGTAAGTTGGTAAAAATCAATACACCAGTGGAGGGGGACTCCACTGGCGAGGGGGAAAATTAAGGTAAAGTAAAGTCAACCCACTGGCTGCCTGCGTCAGCCGATTTCACGCACTGCTCGACCCAATAGACGCCGTGCAGCCCGGCTTCGACATCCGGATACCAGAAGTCTTGCAGGAAGGCGCGATCGTCACGGTCCGTGGCGTCAATCGCCTGCGCATAGCGGCGATAGAGGTTGGCCCAGGCTTCGAACAGCCCTTCCGGATGGCCGCCGCCGATGCGGTCATCCGCCAGCGCGTTCGGTGACAGGTAGGGCATTCCGCGCTCCAGGATCCGCGCCGGCTCGCCCTGCACCTCATAGCTGAGCTGGTTAGGATGCTCGTCCCACCATTCGATGCTCGCTTTTTCGCCGACGATACGCACTTTTTGTGAGTGCATGGCGCCGCTGTTGACCGCGCTGGTCCACATCGAGCCGACCGCGCCGTTGTCATATTCCATCAGGACAAAGGCGTTATCTTCCAGCGGCGCGCGGGAGGGAACAAAGCTCTGACGGGAGCACATCAGCCGTTTGATATTGAGCTGCGGCGCCATGGTTTCGGCGACAAACAGCGGATGAGTGGCCAGATCCCCCAGCACATAGCTGGGCCCGGCAAACTTCGGCGTCACGCGCCAGCGGGTGGATTCCGCCTGCAGCTCGACGGCCTGGTTATGAAAGCCGTGGGCGAACTGCATGTTAACGATGCGGATCTCGCCGAGCAGCCCATCGGCAATCATCTGCCGTGCCTGCTGGATCATCTGATAGCCGGCATAGCCGTAGGTAACGCCGACGATTTTGTTCTGTTTTTTGCTCAGGTCCACCAGCTCGCGCGCCTCTTCGGCGGTAAAGCAGAGGGGCTTTTCACAGATGACGTGGAGGCCCGCCTCCAGCGCCGCTTTGGTGATGGCGAAATGGGTATTGTTCGGGGTAGTGACCGAGACGACCTCGATGCCGTCAGGGCGCTGCGCCTCTTCACGAAACAGGGTCTGGTAGTCGGCGTAGCAGCGCTCCGGCGCGATGCCCAGCTGCTCACCGAACGCGCGCCCGCGCTCGGCATCGACGTCAAGCGCGCCGGCCAGCAGGGTATAAACATTGTCACGCAGCGCCGCACAGCGGTGGCTGTAGCCGATCTGACTGGTTCCCCCGCCGCCGACCATGCCCCAACGCAGGGAGCGGGATAAGGGTTTCAGGCCGTTTAACATGGTGCTCTCCTTTTTGAAATAATTCGCACTCTGAGGCGCTTAATGCCGACGCCTGCGGCAACGCGCATCCGGATAGACTGATTTAAAGTTAAGGAAATGTTTGTTCTGATTCAATTTAAATATGAAATTTATTTTTCATATTGAGAGGAGGATCGAATAAGTGAAAGTTTGTCATCGCCGCCGTGGCAAAGATGAAAAAAGGAGAGTGATTTATCGGAGCAGGGCCCGCCGTCGTGGGGAATTTTTCGTTGCTGAAAAATATGAAATAAATTTTCTTTTTAGCCGCCGAGCGCGGTGCAATCCGCCGATTGCACCGGGGGAGCAGATGCCGCTATGACGCGCCGCGCACAGACGCGGGGGCTGATGAAGTGGCGGGAGGTTGACCGGCCGCAAAGATGCTTTTCGCCGCCAGACCTGCGACGGTGAGGGCCGCCGGGATACCGAGGAGCAAAAAGACGCTTTCGAAGGGCAGGTTGAGCGCCGTCATCTCGGCGCCGGCAAAGGCGCTGAGAATGGCGCCGATGCGCCCGACGCCGTGCATCCAGCTGGAGCCCGTCGCCCGCGCCTGCGTGGGATAGTAACGGGCGGAAAGGGCGTTCATGCCCGTATTGGCGCCGTTCAGGCAGGCGCCGCTGATAAACGCCAGCATACAGAGCAGGGCAAAGCTGCCCGCGGCGTAGCCCATCGCCATGGTGAACAGGCCGCCGACGGCGTAGATCGTTCCCAGCGCACGGTGAGGGTTGATCCTGTCCATCAGCCAGCCGGCAAACAGCGAGCCGAGGGTACCCCCCGCCTGGTAGATCGCCGTCATGATGGCCGCCTGGCTAACGGTCATTCCCACCGCTTTAACCAGCGTTGGCAGCCAGCTGCCGAGGATATAGACCAGGAACAGCCCCATAAAGTAGACCAGCCATAGCATCAGCGAGCCGAAGCCGTACTGGCGGGAGAGCACAATGCGCATTGCGTTGCCGGCCGCTGGCTGCGCCGGCAGGATAAACGTCACGTTGTCGCTGATTTGTCCGGGATAGAGACGGTTAAGAATGGCCCGGATACGCGCTGCTGGCGCTTGTTTGATCACCAGAAAACGAACCGACTCCGGCAGCAGCCAGATAAGCAGGGGGGCAAACAGCAGCGGCAGAATACCGCCGAGCGCCATCAGCGAGTGCCAGCCAAACTGGGGGATCAGCCACGATGCCGAAAATCCTCCCGCCGCCGCGCCGAAGGTGAAGCCGCAAAAGATGACGGTAATAATAAATGAACGCTGGCGTTCCGGGGCGTATTCCGACACCAGTGTCCCGATATTCGGCATCGCGGCGCCCAGCCCGAGCCCGGTCATAAAGCGAAAGAACATCATCTGTTCTACGTTGTGCGAGAAAGCGGTGGCGATGGTCCAGAAGCCGAAGAAAAAGACGCTGTTGATAATGATCTTCTTGCGCCCCAGCCAGTCGGCGAGCGGGCCGGAGAAAATCGCCCCCAGCGCGAGACCGATCAGCGCGGCGCTGATCACCAGGCCCAGCTGGTGGTTGCTTACCCCCCACTCCAGCTTTAGCGTCGGGGCGATAAAGCCCATGATCGCGATATCAAAACCATCGAGAGCGATGACGCAAAAGCCGAGAAATATAATCAACTTTTGAAAGCGGCTCAGCGGATTACGGTTAATTAACTCTCTGACATCCAGGCGTTGAGTCTGTGTCATAGCGTATTCCTTATGCGCAGGCGCGCAGGTAGGGCTGCGCGGCATTGAACAGTAATTGCGCCCGCTGGAGGGGCGGCAGGGCGCCCTGCTCGCCGTCGAGCGGCACTTCGAGGGAGACCGGCAGCGTCGCCGGCAGGGCCGACATCAGACCGTGCAGATCCAGACCGCCTTCCCCTGGCACATTGCGCGCCGAACGGGCCTGGCGGATGAGCTCCTGCTCGCTTTCCGGCCTCTGCGCCGCGCCATCGCAGAGCTGCATATAGTTCAACTGATGTGCAGGCAGGCTGGAGAGGGCGGCGAGCGATTCTCCCGCGCGCCAGAAATGAAGGGCGTCCACCAGGATGCCGATATCTTCCCGCCCGCAGGCGGCGATCAGCGCCTGCGCATCGGCGATAGTGCGCAACTGGGTCCAGGGCATCGGCTCAAGGTTCATGGTCAGCCCATAGGGGCGACTGGCCGCGGCGAGGATGGCCAGGTTGTCAGCGCTGCGCTGAAGGTTGTTGTCATTGCCGGCGACCAGCACCTGTCTGGCGCCAAGCCGCGCCGCAGTCTCCATAAACCGCTGCAGCCGATCGTCGAGCGTAAATCCGGGAGTCAGGCGGACGATCTCGACGTCCGACACGCGGATGCCGGTTTCCATCAGCGCGGCGAGCGTCGCGCGCACGGCGGGGGTATCGCCCAGCATGTCGTAGTCCGGGTCGGTCGGCGTGGCGGGAAGCAGTCGCAGACCAACGTGGGTAAAACCGGTTCTGGCCGCTATCCGCACCTGTTCGGGGGGAGGGACATCGAGCAGGGTCAGGGCGGCGAGCGATAGGGTACGCATGTTCATAAAGGGCTCCGGTACAGTTGCAGGTGAGGATAGTTATGGGTATTGCCGTCCCTGGTTGTTTATTACTTTGTTTTTATTGTGTTTTCGGCCAGATTTTTACCCACCAGATAGCCAAAGGTCATGGCGGGCCCGAGGGTGATCCCTCCGCTGGGGTAATAGCCGCGCATCACGCTCGACATGTCGTTGCCGATGGCGAACAGACCCGGTATCGGCTGCTGCTGTTCATCCAGCACCCGGGCGCGTTCGTCGGTTTGCAAGCCGCTGAAGGTACCTAACGAGCCGGGCAGAATGCGCACCGCATAGAACGGCCCTTCGCGCAGCGGTCCGAGCGTCACCTGATGATCACCCTGGGCACGGTTATAGGCTGAGGCCCCGCGGTGAAAGTCGACGTCTTCGCCGGCGCTGGCGAAGCGGTTAAAGCGTTCCACCGTTTCCGCCAGCGTATTGGCGTCGATGGCGCACTGCTTTGCCAGCTCCGCCAGGGTGTTTCCCCGCAGCAGGTAACCGGTACGCAGCCAGGCGGTGGGGGAGAACGGGAAGGGTCTGGCGTGGCCCAGGCCGTAGCGACGCAGCGCGCGACGATCGGCCAGCAGCCAGGCCTGCGGCGCGTCACCCGCAGGTGTGGCCGCCAGCAGGGCGGCGATAAAGTCATGATAGGAGTCGGCCTCGTTAACAAAGCGTTTGCCGTTGGGCAGGACGGCAATCACGCCGGGCTTGGCGCGCTCCACCAGATGGGGAAACATCAGCTGCTGGCCGCTGGCCAGGGTGACGCGGGACACTGGCGCCCAGGCCAGCGGGTGGCGCAGGCGGGTGTCGAACTGGCCGCCGACGGATTCGCCAAGCCTGATCCCCTCGCCCTGATTGTTCGGCGGCGCGGCGGAGAAATGGCCGTAACCCTCTGCAGCATGAGGCACTACCTGCGCCAGCCGCTGCCGATCGTGGGGAAAACCGCCGCAGGCCAGCACCACGGCGCCTGCTTCGACGTGAATTTCCCCGCCGTCGCTGCGCAGCACCGCGCCGGACACGCCCAGCGGCCCCTGCAGCAGCCGGACCACCGGGGCATTGAGCTGAAAACGCACTCCGGCGTCGAGGGCGGAACGCAGCAGACGGGCGACCAGCGCATTGCCATTGACCAGATGCTGTCCCCGTCCGGTACGCAGCCGCTGCCAGCCGTGGCGCAGCAGGCGACGGGCGGCATACAGCGCAGAGCGCGGCGAGCGGGTGGCATTGAAAAAATGCGCCATATCCGCGCCGCCGGCAATGCCCATCCCGCCCAGGCTAATGGTCTCCAGCGGCGGACGCAGGCGATGGAGCCAGTCACCGAGCAGGCGGCCATCGTAGGGCTGCGCGGTAACCGACCGCCCGCCGTTCGCTGCGCCTGGCGACGCGTGAAAGTCCGGCATGGCGCTACCTGAGAGAAACTGCACCGCCGTCCGCTGATGGAAAAATTCCACCATCTCTGGCCCGTAGCGCAGGAAGGTCTGCAGACGAACGTCGGCGGCTTCGCCCCCCATCTCATGCTGCAGATAGGTCAGCGGCGCGTCGGCTGCTTCATCGATGCCCTCCGCCCGCGCCAGCGGGTTGCGGGGGATCCACAGCCAGCCGCCGGACCAGGCGCTGGTTCCGCCGATCACTGACGCTTTCTCCGCCACCATGACGCTGGCGCCGTGCATCGCCGCGGTCACCGCGGCAGAAAGCCCCGCCGCGCCGGAGCCGACCACCAGCACATCCACCTTCACAGGCCCGCTCATGATGGACTCCTTACTGCAGGGGTGAAAAAGCGGTGGGGCGCATCAGCACCGACTCGAGGCGTTCCACGGCGGCCAGTTCGCGATTTTTGCGCGAGAAGGTCTGCCAGCGTTCGTCCTGGGCCATCCGCGCGCGGCGTACCAGGCGATCGTCAAGGCTTTCGTAAGCCCAGATGTGCACCACCTGATTGACCACGCCGATCTCGGTAAAAAAGAAGCCGATCAGCTTGCCGAGATGCTCGGTTTGCACCGCCAGGGCATCGCTTTGATACAGCGCCAGCCAGTCGGCCATTTTCAGCGGATTGATGGTGTAGGTGCGTTTTTCGTAGATCATGATGTTTTCCTGATTAGTGGGTGGAGTGTTGTGCCAGATGGCAGGCGGCGAGGTAACCAAACGTCAGCCCCGGCCCGAGGGTGATACCGGGGCCGGGGTAGGTGCCGGCCATCAGCGAATCCATGTCATTTCCGACGGCGTACAGCCCCGGAATGGGGTTTCCTTCCGCGTTGACGACCTGCGCATCGGCGGTGGTGACCAGGCCCCGCGATGTCCCCAGGTCGCCGGTATAAAGTTTGATGGCATAGAACGGCGCGCTGAGCAGGGGAGCATTACAAGCGTCAGGCTGATGGCCCGGATCGCCCATCGCCCGGTTATAGCTGTTGCCGCCTTTAGCAAATTCCCGATCCACGCCCTGTGCGGCGTCACGGTTGTAGCGGGCAACCGTCTCGCTCAGGGTTTGGGCATCCAGACCAAGCTGCTGCGCCAGCGCGGCCAGGGTATCGGCTTTGTGCAGATAGCCAGCGGCGACCAGGGCATCATTATTGACCGGCGCCGGGCGTGCCAGCCCGAGGCCGTAACGCTTCATTGCCTGGGCGTCGCAGAGTAAAAAGCAGGGGGCATTTTCCGCAGCACGCTGCATCGCGCTGGCAAAATGGTGATAGGAGCTGGACTCGTTGACGAAGCGTACCGCCCGCTGATTGACGGCAATCACGCCCGGCTTGGCCCGGTCGGTCACCAGATGGGGGAAACGCTCCTCGCTGCCATCTGCCCGGGTCAACACCGATACCGGCGCCCAGAAAAAGTTGGATGGCCGATCGGCTCCCTCACGAGCGTTAAGCGCCGCCGCGAGACGCAGCGCGGCGCCATCGTTGGCGGGCGGTGACATGGTGAAGTGTTCGCGGGTGTATGGCCGATAGCGCGCCGCCAGCGCGCCCGCGGCAAAGCCGCCTGCGGCCAGGACCACCCCGCGACGGGCGTGCAGCGTCTCTCTTTGTCCCTGATACTCAATTTCCACCCCGGTAACCGTGCCTTGCGTTTCGCACAGCGCCAGAACATTGACATTCAGCCGCAGGCTCATGCCGTTGCGCAATGCCGTTGCCGCCATGCGCGCTATCAGCGCATTGCCCATCGCCAGACGGGTGCCGCGTGGATACTTCACCCGGTCGCGGGCGTAGCGCAGCAGCAGTCGGGTGCAATGAGCCAGGGAGCGCAGCGAACGACGCATATCGAGAAAGTGCTGAATATCGACGCGGTTGACCATCATCCCGCCAAACAGCAGCATCCCCGGCGGCGGCGAGCGCAGGTCGCGAAAGGTGTCTCCCAGTTCACGGCCGTCATACTCCACCACCTCCAGCGCGCGCCCGACGTCGACGGCGCCGGGTTCATCCGGGTAGTAATCGGGTGAAAGTGGACGCAGGCTATATTTCACCGCGCCTTCACGTTCGAGAAAGGCCAGCGCCTCCCGTCCGGCGCTGACAAACGCTTCGGCGAGATCTTCGCGGTACTGACCCTCGCCAATAATGGTCTGCAGGTAGGTTTTTATCGCTTCAGCACTGCCGCTTTTGCCCGCGGCGCGCGCCTGATCGGTATCGTGCAGCCACACGGCGCCGCCGGAGATCGCCGAGGTTCCGCCGAACTGGCCGGCTTTCTCCAGCATCAGCACCGACAGCCCTTTGCAGCTGGCGGTGACCGCGGCGGCAAAACCGGCCGCGCCGCTGCCGATGACGATCACATCCCAGCTCTTCATGCTGCTGCTCCCTGCGTCTGCGGGATGGCGCCGATAAACTGGCCCATCAGCGTCATCTGCGCCAGCGCCATTTCCGGCCCGGTCTGCACCCGGCAGCCGCGGGCGGCGGCGAAGGTGAGCAACGGCGTCATCACCGGGGCGGTGACAACGTCCGCCACGTGGGTAGCGCTGTCGAGGGTTTCCAGCAGCGTCTGTGGCAGGGAGAGGGCATCAAATCCGGCCATGCCGGCCGGCGAACCGTTGACCAGCAGATCGACGCCATGAAGGGTGTCCGGCAGGGCGCTCAGTTGCACTGCTGGAAAGGCTTCGGCAAGAAGGTCATGCAGGCGTTGCCGGGTGGCCGGGTTTTGATCGTGCAGGGCCAGCTGGCGGATCCCTGCCTCGCACAGCCCCCAGGCGATAGCGCTGCCGACGCCACCGCATCCGGAGAGCAGCGCCAGCTTGCCTGTCGGCTGAAAACCCTGCGCCTCGGCGGCGAGCTGAAAGCCCACGCCATCCAGCATATCGCCCTGCAAACGGCCATCCGCCAGCTTACGGATCACATTGACGGCGTTGAGACGACGCGCGCGCGGCGTGAGGTCGTCGACCAGCGTAGCGGCGCGCTGCTTATGCGGCACCGTTACCAGCACGCCAGTCATGTTCTGCCAGCCGCGCAGGGCGTTGAGGTAGGCGGCCACTGCTTCCGGGGCGATATCCACCGGGATCATGACGCTGTCCATGTGCTGTTCAGCAAAATAACGGTTGAAGTTATCCGGCGATTTCACCTGGGCGATCGGATGACCAATCACGGCGACGACCTGGGTAGTTCCACTGACCATTTCAAACCTCATTTGTTAAATGAATGTTGTGAAAGTATTTCAGTGGAAGCTGGGAGCGACAACGCAGAATTCGGACATGTCGGTTGTTAATCGCACGATCGCTGCGATAATCGCAGGAAATCGATAATGATGTTGCAAAAATGTGAGCGAATATGCAAAACCCCATTCATCCACGCGATCTGATCGTCGGTTTACAAAAAGGGCTGGCGCTAATCCAGCTTTTTTCCAAAACCTGCCCAAAGCTCACCGTCGCCCAGGCGGCGAAAATGAGCGGCCTGACGCAAAGCGCCGCGCGGCGTTTTCTGCTGACGTTGCTGCATGAGCGCTATCTGCAAACCGACGGGCGTTATTACTGGCTTACCCCAAAGACGCTGCGGCTTGGCCAGGCCTACGTCGATTCGGCGCAGTTTCCGCGCATGGTACGGCCGATTGTCGAATACATCGCCAGCCGGACGGAGGAGCATGCCTCGGTGGGGGTGGTGGACGAAGATGAGCTGGTCTATATCGCCCGCAGCCGGCATACGCCGTTTAATTCCACGTCGGTGCGGCTGGGGGAGCGGGTGCCCATTTTCTGTACCGCCGGGGGGCGATTGTGGCTGGCTTCGCTGCCGGAAGCCGAGTGTGAGGCGGTCCTGCAGCGCATACCCCGGGAACAACGCACGCCCTACACGGTGACTGAGATCGCGCCGCTGATGGAGAAGATCGCCCAGGTGCGGCGCCAGGGCTACGCCACTATCAAACAGGAGTTTGAGATTGGTATGCTGGTGCTGGCGGTACCGTTAACCGACAGAGAAGGGACCTGGTGGGGAGCGCTGAGTCTGACCAGCCATCAATCGCGTACTTCGCTGGAAGCATTATGCCGCGACCACCTCGATCTGCTCTACAGCGCACAGGCGATGCTGGTGGGTTAAACAGGGCAGCATAGGGCGCTGCCCTCAGAGAGACGTCGCTTAGGCTGACGCTTGGTTCAGGAAACTGTTCCAGTCGCTGGCGGCGTTATCGACAAAGGTGTTCCAGCTGTTGCCAGCAGTGTTGACGAAGCTTCCCCAGTTTTCCTTACCGGCGGTCACAAAGGTTTCCCAGTTTGTCTGCCCGGTGAGGAAGGAACCAAACGCCATCGCGCTGTCGCCGACGAAGGAAGCAAACGCGGTGCCGGAGGTGAGAACAAACGAGGTGAAACCGACGGCCGAGTTGGCGACAAAGCTGGCAAAGCCGTTCGCCGCGCCGATCAGGCTAAAGCCACCGGAGATGTACTCCATTTCGTTCAGTGTTAACTCTTTCATTGCGATTCCTTGTAGTGAATATTTCCCAAATGGGCATGAGCCCGAGGCGAAAGGTAGCATCGCAGGACCGCGCGGCGCGAGTAATGCGCGGTGGGTATCGGCTCAATTTTTCCTCATTTTTTGGCAGGAAAGATAGCGGATAGGGTGGGGAAGGGGAGGGCAGTATGAAATGAGAAAGAAAGCGGTGATGAAACGGAAAAGCAAAAGCCCCGTAAAAACGGGGCCTTAGATCATACTGGAGTGGGAGATTATCTCACGTAAGCCAGCAGACTATGTGAATCCGGCACCATAAAGTCAACGGACATCATCACGGACAGCGCGGTGATGGCGACGATGGAAAAGACGAACAGCTTACGCGCCCAGACTTTATCATCGGCCACCTTGTAGCCACGCAGCGCCATTCCCAGCCACCAGACGCTGACCGCTGCCGCCACGACCAGGTATTTATACCCGGCGTAGCCGCCCAGCGAGAGCATCAGGGTCGCTACGGCAAAGGCGACGATGTACAGCGTAATATGGTTTTTGGCAACCGAAATGCCTTTTACCACCGGCAGTACCGGAATGTTCGCCGCCTGATAATCCTTAAAGCGGAAAATCGCGATGGCGTAGGAGTGAGGCATCTGCCACAGGCTGAAAATAGCCAGCAGGATCGCCGCACCGCTGTCAAATTCACCGGTGACCGCACAGTAGCCAATCACCGGCGGCGCTGCGCCGGAGAGTGAGCCAATCAGCGTGCCGTAGACGGAGTGGCGCTTCATGTACAGGCTGTAGATGCCAACATAAACCACGAACCCCATCACCCCCAGCCAGCAGGCCAGCGGGTTAGCGCCGAACCACAGCAGCATGAAGCCAGCAATACCCAGCAAGGTGGCGTACACCAGCGAAGCTTCTGGCGAGATCAGCCCTTTGACCAGCACCCGGTTTTTCGTCCGTTCCATCTTACGATCGATGTCCCGGTCGATGTAGTTGTTGAATACACAACCCGAGGCGACCACCAGGGATACTCCAAGGAGCGTCCAGACGAACAGCGGATAGTCGATGTGGCCTTTGGAGGCCAGCAGGAAACCGCCGATCACGGAGATCAGGTTGCCAAAAATAATGCCTGGTTTCGTTACTTGCAGGTATTGCTTAAACATACTCGCCGCTCTTAGTGCATCATCATGTTGTAGTTCAGGTTCCACATAATCCAGATGGAGCCGACAACCACGATCGCAATGATGATTACGGTGAAGATAAATGCGGTCAGGTTCCAGCCTTCATCGGACTTGCTGTTCATATGCAGGAAGTACACGAGGTGTACCACGATCTGCACCACAGCAGTCACCAGAATGGTGCCAAGGATAACCGCATGCGAGGCGGAGCCACTCATCACCATGGCGAACGGAATAACCGTCAGGATGATGGACAGGATAAATCCTGTCATGTAGCTCTTCACGCTGCCGTGAGAAGCGCCGCTATGATCGGTAGAATGACTCATTACATCGCCCCCATCAGATAGACAACCGAGAACACGCAGATCCACACGACGTCCAGGAAGTGCCAGAACAGGCTCAGGCACAGGATACGGGTGCGGTTAGTGCTGGTCAGGCCACGACGTGAAACCTGGAACATCAGCACCGCCATCCAGATAAGACCGGAGGTCACGTGCAGACCGTGGGTGCCGACCAGCGCGAAGAACGCTGACAGGAAACCGCTACGATCCGGACCGAAGCCTTCCATGATCAGGTGATGGAATTCATAGATTTCCATCCCGATAAAGCCAGCACCAAACAACCAGGTCAACGCCAGCCAGGAAACGACCTGGCTCTTGTTGTTTTTGTACATGGCGATAGCCGCCATGCCGTAGGTGATGGAGCTGAACAGCAGCAGTGCGGTTTCAACCAGAACGAACGGCAGTTCGAAAATATCTTTGCCCGTCGGTCCGCCGGCCGTGCCGTTCACCAGAACGGCATAGGTCGCAAACAGCGTAGCGAAGATGATGCAGTCGCTCATCAGGTAGATCCAGAAACCGAATACCTTCATCGGTCCTGTATCATGGTGCCCGTGTTCATGCGCGTGGGCAGTATGCGCAAGAGTATCAGTTGCCATTTTTCAGCCCTGCTTTGTTAATCTCATCGAAATGCTGTTTTTCCAGTTTTTCGACTTCTGCAACCGGTACGTAGTAATCCACGTCCTCGTCAAAGCTCTTAATAATCCAGGTCGCTACGATGCCGATGAAGCTGGCGATCGCCATCCACCAGATATGCCAGATCATGGCGAAACCAAATACCGTAGCGAAGGCGGCAATTACGATGCCGGCGCCGCTGTTTTTCGGCATATGAATTTCTTCATAGTGAGCAGGCTGTTTGTACGCTTCACCTTTCTCTTTCATTTCCCAGAAGGCATCACGTTCGTGAACCTGAGGAACGATAGCGAAGTTATAGAACGGCGGTGGAGAAGAGGTTGCCCACTCCAGCGTACGACCACCCCATGGGTCACCGGTCAGGTCACGGTTCTGATCGCGGTCGCGAATAGACACGTAGAACTGAATCAGCTGGCACAGGATACCGCAGGCGATCAGCGCCGCACCGCAAGCTGCAACAACCAGCATCGGGTGGAACTGCGGATCGATCTGCTGGCTCAGACGACGGGTCATCCCCATGAAGCCCAGCACGTACAGCGGCATAAACGCTACGAAGAAGCCGATGATCCAGAACCAGAAAGCGCGTTTGCCCCAGGTTTCGTTCAGGGTGAAACCAAAGGCTTTCGGCCACCAGTAGGTCAGGCCTGCGAAGCAACCGAATACCACGCCGCCGATGATAACGTTATGGAAGTGCGCGATCAGGAACAGGCTGTTGTGCAGAACGAAGTCCGCGCCCGGTACCGCCAGCAGCACGCCGGTCATCCCACCTACGGAGAAGGTCACGATAAAGCCGATAGTCCACATCATCGCCGAGTTGAAGACGATGCGGCCCTGATACATGGTGAACAGCCAGTTGAAGATCTTAACCCCGGTCGGGATTGCGATAATCATGGTCGTAATACCGAAGAAGGCGTTTACGTTCGCGCCAGCACCCATGGTGAAGAAGTGGTGCAGCCAAACGATGAACGACAGAACGGTAATACAGACGGTTGCCCACACCAGAGAGGTGTAACCGAACAGACGCTTACGCGAGAAGGTCGCGGCGATTTCGGAGAAGACCCCGAACACCGGCAGAACCAGGATGTACACTTCCGGGTGACCCCAGGCCCAAATCAGGTTGATGTACATCATCATGTTGCCACCCATATCGTTGGTAAAGAAATGGGTGCCCAGGTAACGATCCAGGGTCAGCAGCGCGATGGTGACGGTCAGAATTGGGAACGAGGCGATAATCAGGATGTTAGCGCACAGAGATGCCCAGGAGAACACTGGCATCTTGAACATGGTCATGCCCGGGGCGCGCATCTTGATAATGGTCACGAAGAAGTTAATACCGGTCAGGGTAGTACCGATACCGGAGAGCTGCAGCGCCCAAATCCAGTAGTCGACCCCTACACCAGGACTGTACTCAATTCCCGACAACGGCGGATAGGCCAGCCAACCGGTCTGCGCGAACTCACCAACGCCCAGAGACAAGTTAACCAGGATCACGCCCACAACGGTGAACCAGAAGCTCAGGTTGTTGAGGAACGGGAAGGCTACGTCGCGTGCGCCGAGCTGAAGCGGAACCACCAGGTTCATCAGACCGATAACAAACGGCATCGCCACGAAGAAGATCATGATAACGCCGTGGGCGGTAAAGATCTGATCGTAGTGATGAGGCGGCAGGAAGCCTGCTTCCCCGGCCGAGGCCAGCACCTGCTGGCTACGCATCATGATGGCGTCAGCAAAGCCACGCAGCAGCATGACGATTGCCACGATAACGTACATGATACCGAGACGTTTGTGGTCGACAGAAGTCAGCCACTCGTTCCACAGGTAGGACCACTTACCGAAGTAAGTGATGGCTGCCAGAAGCGCCAGTCCCCCAATGATAATCGCAGCCACCGTTACCACGATAATAGGTTCGTGGTAGGGCACTGCATCCAGTGTAAGTTTTCCGAACATCGTTTTCTTCCTCGGCCCCTTAGTGAGCGGTTTCCGCGTGGCTCATGTCCATGCCTTCCATCCCGTCGTGAGCGGCGTGCTCGCCTTCAGGTTTGGACATGTTCATGCTCTCGTGAGACATGAATTTGTTCACAACATCTTTGAACAGATCCGGCTTCACGTTAGAGAAGTATTCCACTTTGTTGTATTCGCTAGGCACAGCCACTTTCTCGAACGCGGCCATGGAGTCCATGGAGTTCGGAGACTGTTTTGCTTTTTCCACCCACTGATCGAAAGTTGCACGATCCGGGGTCGCAATCGCTTTGAACTTCATACCAGAGAAGCCCGGGCCACTGTAGCTAGCGGAGATACCGTCATAAGTACCTGCTTCATCAGCAATGAGGTGCAGCTGAGTCTGCATCCCGGCCATTGCGTAAATCTGGCTACCTAAGCGCGGAATAAAGAACGAGTTCATCACCGAGTTAGAGGTCACTTTGAAGTGTACCGGTACGTTCGCCGGGAAGGCGATTTCGTTAACGGTAGCAATACCCTGTTCCGGATAGATAAAGAACCATTTCCAGTCCATCGATACGACTTCGATGGTGATTGGTTTCTCGTCATGGGCAAGCGGTTTGCTTGGCTCCAGTGCGTGAGTGGTTTTCCAGGTCAGAACGGCCAGGAACAGGATGATCAGAATAGGTACCGTCCAGACCACAGCTTCCACTTTATTGGAGTGTGACCAGTTCGGGCTATACTTCGCATCTTTATTGCTCGCGCGATACTTCCAGGCAAATCCTACTGCCATCAAGACGGCGGGAATAACGACAATCATCATCAGGCCGAAGGCCGTCAGAATCAAAGAGCGTTGCTCCAGTCCAATCTGTCCTTTTGGGTCAAGGAGTGCAGAATCACAACCACTGAGTAATACAGTACCTGCGATTAATGACATCCATCCCAAACTTTTATTGTATTTCCTGAGTCTCATTGAACGACCTCAATTCCACGGGATCTGGTGGCGTTTAAAGTGTACGGGCATTTTACGGTAAGGTTGCATTACTGTAAACATGATTGGATCTCTGTCAGTTCTGTGTTAGCGGCTTCTGCTTGGTTTGTCACATATGTTACGTAGTGTTACGTAATAGCTTGCAAAGCCTGATTTTCGTGGGATTGATAACGAAAGGGATAAGAAAAGGAGTGCTTAGCGGCGAATGGGCATAACCACCCATAAATTAGAACAATTGTTTAACATTTAATTATCAAATAAAAGACATTGTGAATACGTAAAATAAAATCGCCGTAGCTGAATCGGTTAAATTATTTAAAGAATCGAATGAAAACTGTCAATAATTTCCAGAAAACTAAAACGCACAAAACAACAAATAGCGCAGCGGGCAATATAAAAGCGTTAATAAGCCGTTATAATTACGTTTCGTAATTACAACGGCTAATAATGATGCAATATCCTTAAATCAGGCGGGTTTTACGCAGCGCCAGGTAGTCGAGCAGACCGCCGAACAAAATACCCCCCACGGCGGTCAGCGCCGCCACCTCCAGCAGGCCGGGCAGGAAAGAGAACGCCGTATAATCCAGCGCGTTCATGACCAGCAGTAACAGCCATACAGCCAGCAGCAGGCAACCCAGCGCCAGGATCCTCAGCGCCAGCGCATAGGCCTGTGGGTATTCACTTCGTGGCATAAAGCTTGCCGTGCGCTGGGTATGCTCAAGCGTTTGCCGGCACAGCAGCAGTAGCGCGATCCCCGGCACCGCCGCGACCACCGAGAAGAGATAGAAAGTCGACCAGCCGTGGGCCTCGACAAACCAGCCGGCGATCGGCCCAACGTATACGCGGCCAACCGCGGACAGCGCAGAGAGCAGCGCGAACTGAGTGGCGGAGAATGATTTATTGCATAGCGTCATCAGCAGTGCGACAAACGCCGCCGTCCCCATCCCCCCGCACAGGTTTTCAAAGAACACGGCGGTCGCCATGGAATAGAGATGCTTATCGGTAACCGACAGCAGCCAGTAGCCGGCGTTGGAGACTCCCTGTAGCACACCGAAGATCAGCAGCGCCCGAAAGAGCGTCAATCGCTGCATCAGCACCCCGCCATACAAGGCGCCGAGAATGGTGGCAAACAGGCCTAAGGTTTTGTTCACCATCCCCACTTCGCCGGCATCAAACCCCACGCCGCGGATAAGGAAAGTGGTGGTCAGGCTCATAGCAAACGCATCGCCGAGCTTATAAAGGACGATGAGCAGCAGAATCAGCCAGGCGTTGTTGCGGCCGAAGAAATCGCGCAGCGGTTCGGCCACCGCCTGTTCCAGCGATCTGGGGACCGGAATAACATCGCTCGGTTCGGGCGCCAGCAGCGTGGCGATAATACAGGGCACCAGCAGTGCCGCCATCAGCCAGTACATCCCCTGCCAGCCGAGATAGCGGTCGGCAAGCCACAGGGCCAGTCCACCGGAGACCAGCATCCCGAGGCGATAGCCCAGCACGCTGATCGCGGCGCCGGCGCCGCGCTCTTCCGCCGGCAAAACGTCGGTTTTCCAGGCATCGAACACGATATCCTGCGACGCCGAGCAGAAGGCGATCACCACCGCCAGCGCCGCCATCCAGCGGAGTTGGCTGACCGGCTCAAGGAAGCCCATCGCCGCGATGGCCAGCAGGAGTAATACCTGGGTGGTCAACAGCCAACCGCGACGGCGCCCCAGAAATGGCGGCGTGTAGCGATCCATCAGCGGTGACCAGAGGAATTTAAAGACATAGGCCTGGCCGACGAGCGAGAAAAAACCGATCGTTTTCAGATCGATATTTTCCACCGTCATCCAGGCCTGCAGAGTACCGGAGGTGAGAGCCAGCGGCAGACCGGAGGCGAAGCCGAGGATCAGCAAAATCGCTGATTTCGGCTGCTGAAAAATGCGTAAGTAGTGACTGGACATAGCATAAAGCACGAACCCGGCGGAAGCCGGGTTCGTGGTGGCATTAACGCGCGTTTTGCTTGATGAAATCGTGGATGCTGGTGTCCTGCGCCATATCGGCGATGGTATCGGTCAGGACGCTGTTGACGGCATCAGCGATGTTTTTGTTCGAGGCCTGGAAGGCGCCTTCAACGGAGTAGCTGGCGCGGTAGTTTTTGGTCATCTTCGTGCCGTTCGCCGCGGTGGCGATGATGGCGATATCGGCTTTGGTGGCGATGTTGTAGCGCACGTTGCCCTGGGAGACGTCAGCGTAAAGTTTGTTGACGATAATCTGCAGATCGACCGCGCCGTTCGGGCCAATCATGTAGCCGCGAGCGGTCATTTGTTTCTCCAGCACTTCCTGCAGCAGGAAACGCAGATCGCGGGAGGCAGTAAGGGTGACCTGTTGGTTGTCGCGCGTCACTTTCGCCAGCGCCTGGTCCGGACGCTGGTCAGCGCCGTTGATGCTGACGGTCACGCCCATCAGGCTCGGATCCTGCTGCGGCAGCGTGATTTTCGGCGATACTTCAATAGTGGTCGGCGGCGTGGCGCATCCTGCCAGCATAAACATGGCGACCAACGGAAAAAGGATCTTCTTAAGCATGTTCAGGTCTCAACGCATGGTGTTGTTATAAGGAAAATTACCGCCATCATAGCATCGCTAACGGCAAGGGGAAGTGGCAACGCGTGTAAATCCATCGCCCTGGCGGTTTTCTGAGCATAGCGCCACGGTTAATCACGCTTTCCCGGCGGATCTGGCGACCAGAGCCAGTAAACGTGATACTTTTGAATGAAAATATCAGAACAATGCTAATTTTTTGTTGTTTTCTCCTAATGGAAGCGGTAAAAGCGGCTAACATTTAAATGGAGTGGCGGCATCTCAGCGTTGTCGGAGGAGAAAATTCATGATGATACGTGAACAGATCGAAGCAAAACTTAGAGCAGCGTTCGACCCGATGTATCTCGAAGTCGTGGATGAAAGTTATCGTCACAACGTCCCTGCGGGCTCTGAGAGTCATTTTAAAGTGGTGTTAGTGAGCGATCGCTTCACTGGCGAGCGTTTCCTCAATCGCCACCGTATGATCTACGGCACGCTAACCGAGGAGCTGTCGAGTACAGTGCATGCCCTGGCGCTGCACACCTATACGATTAAAGAATGGGAAGCATTACAGGATACGGTTTTCGCCTCACCGCCGTGCCGCGGTGCGGGGAGTATCGCCTAGAAATCCCATTTGCAACCGCTGGCGCTTTTCCAGTATGTTGCTTGCAGATTTAGCAAAAACGGCCTACGGGCCGTTTTGTTTTGCCTGGAAAATGCGCAAAGTTAGCGCTTTTGCGGACAAATTTGAGCGGGAAATGTGAAAAATGCCGCAGCAGTGGGCGACAACCGTTCTCGACTCACAAAAGTGATGCCGCTATAATGCCGCGTCTTATATATGAATGTCTTCGGGATGATTCTGACGACAGGGAATGTGTTTCTGATTTGAAGAGGGCATCCCGGTTCTGCGAAGCCACCTACACGCGCTTCCAGAGTTGACCGAGCACTGTGATTTTTTTGAGGTAACAAGATGCAAGTTTCAGTTGAAACCACTCAGGGCCTTGGGCGCCGTGTAACGATTACTATCGCCGCTGACAGCATCGAGAATGCTGTCAAAAGCGAGCTGGTCAACGTAGCGAAAAAAGTTCGCATTGACGGCTTCCGTAAAGGCAAAGTGCCGATGAATGTTGTTGCTCAGCGTTATGGCGCGTCCGTTCGCCAGGATGTGCTGGGTGACCTGATGAGCCGTCATTTCGTTGACGCGATCATCAAAGAAAAAATCAATCCGGCCGGCGCGCCGAACTACGTTCCGGGCGAATACAAGCTGGGCGAAGACTTCACCTACGCGGTAGAGTTCGAAGTGTATCCGGAAGTTGAACTGCAGGGTCTGGACGCGATCGAAGTTGAAAAACCGGTTGTTGAAGTCACCGACGCTGACGTTGATACCATGCTGGAAACCCTGCGCAAGCAGCAGGCGACCTGGAAAGAAAAAGATGGCGCCGTTGATGCTGAAGATCGCGTTACCATCGACTTCACCGGTTCTGTAGATGGCGAAGAGTTCGAAGGCGGCAAAGCTTCTGACTTCGTACTGGCGATGGGCCAGGGTCGCATGATCCCGGGCTTCGAAGACGGTATCAAAGGCCATAAAGCGGGTGAAGAGTTCACCATCGACGTGACCTTCCCGGAAGAATACCACGCTGAAAACCTGAAAGGTAAAGCGGCTAAGTTCGTTATCAACCTGAAAAAAGTTGAAGAGCGCGAACTGCCGGAGCTGACCGAAGAATTCATCAAACGTTTCGGCGTGGAAGATGGTTCCGTTGCTGGCCTGCGCGCTGAAGTGCGTAAAAACATGGAGCGCGAGCTGAAAGGCGCTGTGCGTAACCGCGTGAAGTCTCAGGCTATCGAAGGTCTGGTTAAAGCCAACGAGATCGACGTTCCGGCGGCCCTGATCGACAGCGAAATCGACGTACTGCGTCGCCAGGCTGCTCAGCGTTTCGGCGGCAACGAGAAACAAGCCCTGGAACTGCCGCGCGAGCTGTTCGAAGAGCAGGCTAAACGCCGCGTCGTTGTTGGTCTGCTGCTGGGCGAAGTGATTCGCACCAACGAGCTGAAAGCTGACGAAGAGCGTGTGAAAGCCCTGATCGAAGAGATGGCTTCTGCGTACGAAGATCCGTCAGAAGTGGTTGAGTTCTACAGCAAGAACAAAGAGCTGATGGACAACATGCGCAACGTGGCGCTGGAAGAGCAGGCTGTTGAAGCCGTGCTGGCGAAAGCCAAAGTGTCTGAAAAAGCCACTTCCTTCAACGAACTGATGAACCAGCAGGCGTAATTTCGCCGCGATTGTTTAAGGTTCGAGCAAAAACCCGTTGCCGAAAGGCGGCGGGTTTTTTTTTAGGATAATGAACGCCTAAGGCACGATGCTAAAACGCATTTACCATGATAGCGTTACAGCAAAAGCTTGTTATGCTTGAAATATGGCAACACCATCCCCATTACCGGGGGAGGCAACTGCATCCGCAATCGCACGCGTGTTGAAGAGGCGGTGACGCGTTCAGCGGATAGAAACTGTGGCTGATAATCCGTCCGTAAGGTTACAATCAGTGCAGCAGGTATTTTAAAATTACTCCAGGAGACGGAAATGTCATACAGTGGCGAACGAGACAACTTTGCACCCCATATGGCCCTGGTGCCGATGGTCATTGAACAGACCTCACGCGGTGAACGTTCTTTTGATATCTACTCCCGTCTGCTTAAGGAACGCGTCATTTTTCTGACCGGCCAGGTTGAAGACCACATGGCCAACCTGATCGTGGCGCAGATGCTGTTTCTGGAAGCGGAAAACCCGGAAAAAGACATTTACCTGTACATTAACTCTCCGGGCGGGGTGATCACCGCCGGGATGTCAATTTATGACACCATGCAGTTCATCAAGCCGGACGTCAGCACCATCTGTATGGGCCAGGCCGCTTCTATGGGCGCGTTCCTGCTGACCGCCGGGGCGAAAGGCAAGCGCTTCTGCCTGCCGAACTCCCGCGTGATGATCCACCAGCCGCTGGGCGGCTATCAGGGACAGGCGACGGATATTGAGATCCACGCCCGCGAAATCCTGAAGGTGAAAGGACGCATGAATGAGCTGATGGCGCATCATACCGGCCAGTCTCTTGAGCAGATTGAGCGTGACACCGAGCGTGACCGCTTCCTGTCTGCTGCGGAAGCCGTGGAGTACGGGTTGGTCGACTCTATTTTGACCCATCGTAATTGATGCCCCAGGCGCAAGGGTGCCGCTTTACGCTTCATCCTTCTCGCCACGTTAGTGTGGGTGGTGGGTATTATACCGGGCGCTTGCCGGGCAGGCTTGCGGCCGGTGGCTTTGCCACCGCCTCGATGTAGCGCGAAGGATTTTGTGTATATACTAATGAAGGGCGGCACAACGCTATATGGCGGCTTGCGCCTGAGAATGGCATTTGCGTCGTCGTGTGCGGCACAAAGAACTTAAAAAGAGGTTTGGACTCATGACAGATAAACGCAAAGATGGATCGGGCAAATTGTTGTATTGCTCTTTTTGCGGCAAAAGCCAGCATGAAGTGCGTAAGCTGATCGCCGGGCCATCCGTGTATATCTGCGACGAATGCGTTGATTTATGTAACGACATCATTCGCGAAGAGATTAAAGAAGTTGCGCCGCACCGCGAGCGCAGCGCGTTGCCGACGCCGCACGAGATTCGCCACCACCTTGATGACTACGTCATCGGTCAGGAACAGGCGAAGAAAGTGTTGGCGGTCGCGGTATACAACCACTACAAACGTCTGCGCAATGGCGATACCAGCAATGGCGTAGAGCTGGGTAAAAGTAACATCCTGCTGATCGGGCCGACCGGCTCCGGTAAAACGCTGCTGGCGGAAACGCTGGCGCGCCTGCTGGATGTGCCGTTTACCATGGCAGACGCCACCACCCTGACCGAAGCGGGTTATGTGGGTGAAGACGTCGAAAATATCATTCAGAAACTGCTGCAGAAGTGCGACTACGACGTGCAGAAAGCGCAGCGCGGTATTGTCTATATCGACGAAATCGACAAAATTTCGCGTAAATCCGATAACCCGTCGATTACCCGCGACGTCTCTGGTGAAGGCGTGCAGCAGGCGCTGCTGAAGCTTATCGAGGGTACCGTCGCCGCCGTTCCGCCGCAGGGCGGACGTAAACATCCGCAACAGGAGTTCCTGCAGGTTGATACCTCCAAGATCCTGTTTATCTGCGGCGGGGCATTTGCTGGCCTGGACAAAGTGATCTCTCACCGCGTTGAAACCGGCTCCGGCATTGGTTTTGGCGCGACGGTGAAAGCGAAGTCAGACAAAGCCAGCGAAGGCGAGCTGCTGGCCCAGGTTGAGCCGGAAGATCTGATCAAGTTTGGTCTGATTCCGGAGTTTATCGGTCGTTTGCCTGTAGTGGCGACCCTGAACGAACTGAGCGAGGAAGCGCTGATCCAGATCCTGAAAGAGCCGAAAAACGCCCTGACCAAGCAGTATCAGGCGCTGTTCAGCCTTGAGGGTGCAGAGCTTGAGTTCCGCGACGAAGCGCTGGATGCTATCGCCAAAAAAGCGATGGCGCGTAAAACCGGCGCCCGTGGCCTGCGTTCCATTGTGGAAGCGGCGCTGCTGGATACCATGTATGACCTGCCTTCCATGGAAGATGTGGAAAAAGTGGTCATTGATGAGTCGGTTATCGCCGGTCAGAGCAAGCCGCTGCTGATCTACGGCAAACCGGAAGCTCAGCAGGCATCTGGTGAATAATTAGCCAATTCACTCAAGCAGTTAACAAAAAGGGGGGATTTTATCTCCCCTTTTATTTTTCCTGCATTCCCGCCGTTGAATGTGTGGAATACATCCCCATATACTGGATTACATATTAACGACGATGCAGTGGAGTGTGGCGTCGTCGGCTACCTGGCGGACTTTAAACTAAGAGAGAGCTCTATGAATCCTGAGCGTTCTGAACGCATTGAAATCCCCGTATTGCCATTGCGCGATGTGGTGGTTTATCCGCACATGGTCATACCCCTGTTCGTAGGGCGGGAAAAATCTATCCGTTGCCTCGAAGCGGCCATGGACCATGATAAAAAAATCATGCTGGTTGCGCAGAAAGAAGCGTCGACGGATGAGCCGGGTGTAAACGATCTTTTCACCGTTGGAACCGTGGCGTCTATTTTGCAGATGTTGAAGCTGCCGGACGGCACCGTGAAGGTGCTGGTCGAAGGGCTGCAGCGTGCTCGCATTTCTGCGCTGTCTGATAATGGCGAACATTTCTCGGCGAAAGCGGAGTATCTCGATTCGCCGGCGATTGACGAACGCGAGCAGGAAGTGCTGGTTCGTACCGCTATCAGCCAGTTTGAAGGCTATATCAAGCTGAACAAAAAGATCCCACCGGAAGTGCTGACGTCGCTGAACAGCATCGACGATCCGGCGCGTCTGGCGGATACCATCGCGGCGCATATGCCGCTGAAGCTGGCTGACAAACAGTCTGTGCTTGAGATGTCCGACGTCAACGAACGTCTGGAATATCTGATGGCGATGATGGAATCGGAAATCGATCTGCTGCAGGTTGAGAAGCGCATTCGCAACCGCGTCAAAAAGCAGATGGAGAAATCCCAGCGCGAGTACTATCTGAACGAGCAAATGAAAGCGATTCAGAAAGAACTCGGCGAGATGGACGACGCCCCGGACGAAAACGAAGCGCTGAAGCGTAAGATCGACGCGGCGAAAATGCCGAAAGAGGCGAAAGAAAAAACCGAAGCGGAACTGCAGAAGCTGAAGATGATGTCGCCGATGTCTGCCGAAGCGACCGTCGTGCGTGGCTACATCGACTGGATGGTGCAGGTGCCGTGGAATGCGC
Source organism: Klebsiella sp. 10982 (assembly GCF_048589245.1). Lineage (NCBI taxonomy): Bacteria > Pseudomonadati > Pseudomonadota > Gammaproteobacteria > Enterobacterales > Enterobacteriaceae > Klebsiella > Klebsiella sp. 10982. Next base: position 15,769 of record NZ_JBMAXV010000028.1, on the reverse strand, counting down.
GCAGTAAGGTCAAAAAAGACCTGCGCCAGGCCCAGGAGATCCTTGATACCGATCACTATGGTCTGGAGCGCGTGAAGGACCGCATCCTTGAATATCTCGCGGTGCAGAGCCGGGTGAATAAAATCAAGGGGCCGATCCTTTGTCTGGTGGGGCCGCCGGGGGTAGGTAAAACCTCGCTGGGTCAATCCATCGCCAAAGCGACCGGACGTAAATACGTGCGTATGGCGTTAGGTGGCGTGCGCGATGAAGCGGAAATCCGCGGTCACCGTCGCACCTATATTGGCTCGATGCCGGGCAAACTGATCCAGAAAATGGCAAAAGTGGGGGTCAAAAACCCGCTGTTCCTGCTGGATGAGATCGACAAAATGTCTTCCGACATGCGCGGCGACCCAGCTTCAGCCTTGCTGGAAGTGCTGGATCCGGAACAGAACGTGGCCTTTAACGATCACTATCTGGAAGTGGATTACGATCTCAGCGACGTAATGTTTGTGGCCACCTCTAACTCCATGAACATTCCGGCGCCGCTGCTGGACCGTATGGAAGTGATTCGTCTCTCCGGTTATACCGAAGATGAAAAGCTGAACATTGCGAAGCGTCACCTGCTGCCGAAGCAGATTGAACGTAACGCGCTGAAGAAAGGCGAGTTGACCGTCGACGATAGCGCCATTATCGGCATTATTCGTTACTACACGCGGGAAGCGGGCGTTCGTAGCCTGGAGCGTGAAATCTCCAAGCTGTGCCGTAAGGCCGTTAAGCAGCTGCTGCTGGATAAGACGCTGAAACACATCGAGATTAACGGTGAGAATCTGCATGATTATCTCGGCGTACAGCGCTTCGACTATGGCCGTGCCGACAGTGAGAACCGCGTCGGCCAGGTGACCGGTCTGGCGTGGACGGAGGTAGGTGGCGATCTGCTGACCATTGAAACCGCCTGCGTTCCGGGGAAAGGCAAGCTGACCTACACTGGTTCGCTGGGTGAAGTGATGCAGGAGTCGATTCAGGCTGCGCTGACCGTGGTGCGTTCACGGGCGGACAAACTGGGCATTAACGCCGACTTCTACGAGAAGCGTGATATTCACGTCCACGTACCGGAAGGGGCGACGCCGAAAGATGGTCCGAGCGCGGGTATTGCCATGTGCACGGCGCTGGTCTCCTGTCTGACCGGTAACCCAGTCCGCGCCGATGTGGCGATGACCGGGGAGATTACCCTGCGTGGTCAGGTACTGCCGATCGGCGGTCTGAAGGAAAAACTGTTGGCGGCGCATCGCGGCGGCATTAAGACTGTTCTGATTCCTGATGAGAACAAACGCGACCTTGAAGAAATTCCAGATAACGTTATCGCCGATTTGGATATCCATCCGGTGAAACGAATCGAGGAAGTTCTGACACTTGCGCTGCAGAACGAACCGTTCGGCATGCAGGTTGTGACCGCGAAATAGTGATTCTGCGCAAATTGCGCTAATAAAAATAGGGCTGGTAAGGCATTTCGCACTTGCCAGCCTTTTTTTGTGTAGCTAACTTAGATCGCTGGCAGGGGGGTCATCGACAACTGCTGTTGTAAGGGCATGACAGTCCTGATATAACTGCTGCGCGGTCGCACTATGAAGGACTCAGGTGCGATATAAATTATAAAGAGAGGAAGAGAACAGTGAATAAATCTCAACTGATTGACAAAATTGCTGCGGGTGCGGACATTTCTAAAGCTGCAGCTGGACGTGCGTTAGATGCTTTAATCGCTTCTGTTACTGAATCTCTGCAGGCTGGGGATGACGTTGCGCTGGTAGGTTTTGGTACCTTTGCTGTTAAAGAACGTGCCGCCCGTACTGGTCGCAACCCACAAACAGGTAAAGAAATTACTATCGCTGCCGCAAAAGTACCGGGCTTCCGTGCTGGTAAAGCGCTGAAAGACGCGGTGAACTGATCGGCTTTCCCATCAGGGAATGTGACGAAGTACAAGGGCGCATCGTGAGATGTGCCTTTTTTATTGCCTTTTCAGACCACTTTATGTGTGTTTATCGCTACTTGTGGGCTGACAATCACCCTGTTTTCTTGTCAAAATACGTCCTCACGCGCGGCGGCCATCACGTGCTATGCTGCGCGAGCTAAAGTCATCTACAGCGGAGCGTTGTTACACCATGATGGACAACCTACGCACGGCCGCCAACAGCGTCGTGCTCAAGATTATTTTCGGTATCATTATCGTCTCGTTCATTTTGACCGGGGTGAGTGGTTACCTGATTGGCGGTGGCAAAAACTATGCCGCAAAAGTGAATGGCCAGGAGATTGGCCGTGGGCAGTTTGAAAACGCCGTCGCCAGCGAACGTAACCGTATGCAGCAGCAGCTTGGCGACCAGTTCTCCGAGCTGGCGGCGAACGAAAACTACATGAAGACTATGCGCCAGCAGGTGCTGAATCGCCTGATCGATGAGTCGCTTCTGGATCAGTATGCCCGTGAGCTGGGCCTCAGCATCAGCGATGAGCAGGTGAAGCAGGCGATCTTCCAGACTCAGGCGTTCCAGACAGACGGTAAGTTCGACAACCAGCGTTTCAGCGGTATCGTCGCCCAGATGGGGATGACCACCGATCAGTACGCCCAGGCGCTGCGTAACCAGCTGACCACCCAACAGCTGATTAACGCCATTGCCGGCACCGACTTCATGCTGCCGGGCGAATCCGATCAACTGGCGGCGCTGGTGTCTCAGCAGCGGGTCGTTCGCGAAGCGACCATCAACGTAAACGCTCTGGCGGCAAAACAGACCGCCAGCGATGAGGAAATTAACGCCTTCTGGCAGCAGAATCAGGCCCGTTTTATGGCGCCGGAGCAGTTCCGCGTCAGCTATATCAAAATGGATGCCGCCAGCATGCAGGAAAGTGTCTCTGACGAAGAGATTCAGTCCTGGTATGATCAGCACAAGGATCAGTTCACTCAGCCGCAGCGCAACCGCTACAGCGTGATCCAGACCAAAACCGAAGCTGATGCGAAAGCGGTGCTGGCCGAACTGCAAAAAGGGGCGGACTTCGCCACGCTGGCGAAAGAAAAATCGACCGACATTATCTCTGCCCGCAACGGCGGCGATATGGGGTGGATGGAAGATGCCTCTACCGTTCCTGAGCTGAAAGATGCCGGGCTGAAAGAAAAAGGTCAGCTCTCCGGCGTGATTAAATCCTCGGTTGGCTTCCTGGTGGCTCGTCTGGACGACGTGCAGCCAGCCCAGGTCAAACCGCTGGCTGACGTGCGCAATGACATTGCGGCGAAAGTGAAGCAGGAGAAAGCGCTGGATGCTTACTATGCGCTGCAGCAGAAGGTGAGCGATGCGGCCAGCAACGATAATGAATCGCTGGCAGGCGCGGCGCAGGTTGCCGGTCTTAAGGTCGTCGAAACCGGCTGGTTTGGCCGCGATAACCTGCCGGAAGAGCTGAACTTTAAACCGGTCGCTGACGCTATCTTCAACGGCGGTCTGGTGGGTGAGAACGGCGCGCCGGGCAGCAACTCCGACATCATTACCGTTGACGGCGATCGCGCATTTGTTCTGCGCATCAGCGAGCACAAAGCCGAAGCGGTGAAACCGCTGGCCGAAGTGAAGGCGCAGGTTAGCGATATGGTTAAGCACAATAAAGCGGAACAGCAGGCGAAACTGGACGCCGACAAGCTGCTGGCGGCGCTGAAAGACGGCAAAGGCGATGAAGCGATGAAAGCGGCTGGCCTGAGCTTTGGCGCGCCGCAGACGCTCTCCCGTACCGGCCAGGATCCGCTGAGCCAGCTGGCATTCACTCTGCCGCTGCCGCAGCAGGGCAAACCTGTCTACGGCGTTGGCAGCAATATGCAAGGCGATGTGGTGCTGGTGGCGCTGGATGAAGTGAAAGCAGGCAACATGCCGGAAGAGCAGAAGAAGGCTATGGTTCAGGGGATTACCCAGAACAACGCTCAAATTGCTTTCGAAGCGCTGATGAGCAACCTGCGTAAGGCAGCGAAAATTAAGCTCGGCGACAGCATCGACCAGCAGCAGTAATTTCGCGTCGTCTCGCAAAAATGAGCAACACGATGTAATCCTCAAGGGCCGCTTTCGCGGCCCTTTCCATTTCTGTGATTTGCCTTTTGTCGGCCATCCGCACTGACGCTATCGTGACCTTGCTGTCTACACACAAGGAGATATCAGCATGAAATATGGAATAAAAGCACTGATGGCCGCGAGCGTTCTGGTTTTCGCGGTAGGCGTACAGGGCGCGCTGGCTGCCCCCGCCAGCGGCAAAGCGGCGGTGAATAAAGAAAATGTGCAGGCGACCGCTTCGGCGAAGGCGGAAGCGGTGCCGGGGGAGGCCGACAACGGGGCGACAAAGGTCAGCATTAACCGTGCCAGTGCCGAACAGCTGGCTCAGGCACTGAATGGTGTAGGCCTGAAAAAAGCCCAGGCGATTGTCAGCTACCGAGAAGAGTATGGGCCGTTCAAAACCCTTGATGATTTGAAGCAGGTGCCGGGGATGGGGAGCGCGCTGGTGGAGCGCAATTTAGCTCATCTGACGCTGTAAATTTTATGCCAGCGCTTGCACAGCGGTGATTTTTTGCCAGGATAAAGAGGTTGCATCAAGTGGTGTGACCTCTTACCTCATAAACAACAATAACAGAAAGGCATTGGTGCTATGCAGACACAAATTAAAGTTCGTGGCTATCATCTGGACGTCTATCAGCATGTGAATAACGCACGCTACCTGGAGTTCCTTGAGGAGGCCCGCTGGGATGGCCTGGAGAACAGCCCTGCGTTTCAGTGGATGATGGAGAAAAACATCGCCTTCGTGGTGGTGAACATCAATATTAATTACCGTCGCCCAGCGGTTTTAGGCGATGTGCTGACGGTGAGCAGTAAACTGGAGCAACTCAACGGCAAAAGCGGTACCCTCAGCCAGGTAGTCACTCTCAACCCCAATGGCGAAGTGGTGGCCGATGCGCTAATTACCTTCGTCTGTATTGATTTAAAAACCCAGAAGGCGCTGCCGCTGGAGGGAGAACTGCGTGAGAAACTTGACCAGATGAACTTGCGCTGACAACCGTCGTGGGAGTAACGGGCCCACGGCAGGTGATGAACCCGTAGCCCCGGTAAGCATAGCGCCACCGGGGAATTTGAGTGAAAGCGCCGGTACATCGCTTCCCAGAGGCTATGCCTGTGTCAGCCCGGTTTTTTGCTTCATCACCGCCATCACGCCGACCTTGTCCCCCAGATACTGGTTAAGGCCGTTAGCGCGCAGGTTGCAGGCGGCGCACTGGCCGCAGCCATCGCCCTTAATGCCGTTGTAGCAGGTGAGGGTTTCCCGACGCACCAGATCCAACTGGCCCCAGTAGTCGGCCAGCGCCCAGGTCTCGGCTTTGTTGAGCCACATCAGCGGCGTTTCAAAGCGAATGTCTTTTGCCATCCCCAGGCTTACGGCGTGGTGCAGCGCTTTGACAAACTCATCCCGGCAGTCCGGGTAGCCGGAGAAGTCGGTCTCGCACACGCCGGTGATGATGGCTTCGGCTTTCACCTGATAGGCGTAGATTGCCGTCAGGGTTAAAAACAGAATATTGCGCCCGGGGACAAAGGTGTTGGGAATGCCCTCGGCATCAGGCTGATAGTCGGGTACCGGAATGTTATCGCGGGTCAGGCTGCTGACTGCCAGTTCGTTAAGCAGAGTGACGTCCAGCACTTTATGCGCGACGGCGCCCAGTTTCAGGGCGAGTTCGCGCGCAACATCGATTTCCGCGCGGTGGCGTTGGCCATAATCAAAAGTGACGCAATGCACTTCATCATACTGTTGCAGAGCCTGCACCAGACAGGTGGTTGAATCTTGTCCTCCGCTGAAGACAACTACGGCGCGTTTCATGGCAATTCCTGACTAAATGAGTAAAGGCGATATGGTAGCGCCAGACGCGCACGGCGACCAGCTCTCTCACGTTCACGAGGCTGGCAGCCAGGCACTGGCGAAGTCGAACCAGCCCCGCGCGTTGAGTCGCAGGCCATTGACCCCCGGTGGCGCGCTGATTCGATAGTTATATTTGAACAGCGGCGTCATGATGGCGTCTTCCATCAGACTGTTGAATACGTTGCGCAGCGCATCGTTGCGGCTGCGGGCCTCGGGCTGCGCCTGCACCGCGTCTAATGTCGCCTGCAGATGGGCATATTGCGCCCCGGTCAGCAAATTGGGCCACAGCATATCGCAGCGCAGCCACTGTTCGAGCGCGTATTCCGGCGCTTCGCCGATCAGTCGGTCGCCCATCATCAGATCGGCCTGGCCCAGATGCTGACAGCCTTCCCAGTTTTTGGCGTCATGAAACAGCAGCGTCAGCTCGCAGCCCAGAACAGACAGCCGCAGTCTGAGCTGCTCAGCCATGGCATGAAGCTCGACCGGCAGATGATAGAGCAGGGTGAGCCTGGCCGGCAGCGGTACCGCGTTGTTTTCCGGTCCCTGCGGGATGGACCATCCCGGCAGTACCTCATGGCTTGGCGTAATCAGATCCTCGTCCAGCGGCAGCGTTTCCAGCAGCGACGAGCGGTGAATGATCGATACCAGCCGCTGGGCCTGCGCTTTGCTAAGCCGAGGGCTGTGGCGCAGGGTCAAATAGCAGAAGCCAAGGCTGATGCTGTTGCTGACCTGGCGCAGATTATGCAGCTCTTCGCGATCGCCGATGGTGATCTGCACCGGATGACGGCAGCTGGTCCCGAGATCGCGGTCGAAGAGTTGGGGGGTGATCCAGTACTCCACCGCCTGGATCAGCGGATGCTGCAGGTGGTAGCGGGGATGGTTTTCCAGGCGGACGAGTTCCGGACTAAACCGCTTCAGACGGAACGGCCCGCAGCCGATAGTCGGATCGTCAGGATGCGCCAGCACGCTGCAGTAGCTGGCCAGGCGGAACGGTAGCCAGTAGTCAGGACGATGCAGGGTAATGGTTAGACACTGGGCGTGAGTGACATCGATACGGCTGATGCTGGCGAAAAGGGTGCGTAAGGCGGGCAGTTCAAGCAGCAGCAGTAACCGCTGCCGTAGGTGTGTGGTTTCCACCGTGTCGCCGTTGTGCCAGCACAGCGTGGAGCGGATATAAAACTGCCAGCGCAGGCCGTCCGGGGAGACCTGCCAGTGATGCGCCAGATCGCCGATCGGCATGTTGTCGCCTTCGTCGAAGCGCGTCAGCCCGGCATAGATCTGCCCGGCCAGATGCTGTTCGGCGCGTCCGGGCAGAAAGCCGGGTCGCAGCGGCTCCAGCGGGCGATAGTAAGGAATACGCAGCGTTGGGGTATTGTTTTGCCATTGACCGCCGAGGAAAGGATGAAGCAGGGCTTTCAGCTCCACCGGGGCCAGTTGCGCCAGCTCCAGCGCGTTCTGCTGCTGGCCTTTGCTCAGCGCCTGCTCCATCATCTCGTTACGCAGACGTTCCGGGGTTTTGTGAAAAAAGAGCAGTCCGCGCTTGCCGCGCCCGGAGCTGGCCTGCCAGCTTAACCACCCCGCCTCCTGCGCCTGACGCAGTAAAGTGCGGACGTGGCGTTCGCTGCAAAAACAGCGTTCCGCCAGTTCGCCGACAGTGACCTGCTGCGGCGCTCCGGCTGAGGGCTGCCATAGACGCTGGTATTGATTTAAACGGTGTAAGAGTCGCATAAGGGCCGCCGTCCGCTGGGTTGCTGTAAACCCGGAACAATTAATAATATCTATTCACTATTACTTCCGTATATCCCAGGTGATACTGCAACACAAGCGAAGCCCATCACACATCGGGGAATACACCATGGCAAAACTGGCCGCATTTGATATGGACGGCACTCTGCTGATGCTGAACCATCGTCTCGGCGAAAAGACGCTCAACGCACTGAACCGGCTGCGCGAACGCGATATCACCCTGACGTTCGCTACCGGTCGCCATGTGCTGGAGATGCACCATGTGATTGGCGAATTTTCCCTTGATGCATTTCTGATCACCGGCAACGGAACGCGCATCCATTCGCTGGAAGGGGAGGAGCTTTATCGCCAGGATCTCGATCCCGAGGCGGCGGAAGTGGTGCTGCACAGCAAATGGGATACGCAGGCCAGCATGCATGTGTTTAACGATGGCGGCTGGTTCACCGGTCAGGCACGGCCTGAATTGTTGCAAGCGCATGTCTTCAGCGGCTTTCACTATCAACTGTGCGATCCGCAACGCATGTCGGCGCAGCATGTCACCAAGATCTGTTTCTGCGGCGATCATGACGATCTCCACCGCCTGCGGATCCAGTTGAATGAGGCGCTGGGCGAGCGCGCGTTTCTCTGCTTCTCGGCGATGGACTGTCTGGAGGTGCTGCCGGTTGGCTGCAACAAAGGCGCAGCGCTGGCGGTGCTCAGCCAGCACTTAGGCTTCACCTTGCAGGAGTGCATGGCGTTTGGCGATGCCATGAACGATCGCGAGATGCTGAGCAGCGTTGGGCGGGGTTTTATCATGGGCAACGCGATGCCGCAGCTGAAAGCCGAGCTGCCGCATCTACCGGTGATCGGTGACTGCCGTCATCAGGCGGTCTCCCACTTTTTAACGCATTGGCTGGATAACCCTGATCTTCCTTATTCCCCCGAATAGAGAGACTCTTCCAGCAAGCCAGATAGTTTTCTATCTGGCTTTTTTTATCGCCTTTCGACCAGACCGGCGATCTCCGCCTGCCAGGGCGCAATATCGCCGATGTTATCCGCCACCCACTGTGGGTTGTAATAGCTTTCCAGGTAACGTTCACCGCTGTCGCACAGGAGCGTCACAATAGAGCCGGTGCGTCCTTCTTCGCGCATCCTCGCGGCCAGCTGCAATACGCCCCACATATTGGTGCCGGTCGAGGCGCCGACCTTGCGCCCAAGCTGCGTTTCGAGCCATAGCGCAGTCGCCACACTCGCCGCATCCGGCACGCGTAGCATCTCGTCAACGACGTCGGGAATAAACGACGGTTCGACGCGTGGGCGGCCGATGCCTTCAATTTTGCTGCCGACCGGGCTGCGCAGGCTGGCGTCGCGGGTTTGCCAGTAGTCGAGGAAGACCGAATTCTGCGGGTCAACGACCATCAGCTGCGTCTCATGGCCCTGGCTGCGAATATAGCGGCCAATGGTGGCCGAGGTGCCGCCGGTGCCGGCGCTCATGACGATCCATGATGGCTGCGGGTGCGGCTCATGGCTCATCTGGCGAAAAATACTGTCGGCGATATTGTTATTGCCGCGCCAGTCGGTGGCCCGCTCGGCAAAGGTGAATTGATCCATATAATGGCCGTTCAGCTCGCGGGCCAGCGTTTCGGACGCGTCGTAGATTTCGCAGGCGCTCTGCACAAAATGGCAGCGTCCGCCGTAAAATTCGATCTGTTCGATTTTGCGTTTGGCGGTGCAGTAAGGCATCACAGCGATAAACGGCAGCCCCAACAGTCGGGCGAAATAAGCCTCCGAAACGGCGGTTGACCCTGAGGAGGACTCAATAATTGGCGTACCTTCTTTGATCCAGCCGTTGCACAAACCATAGAGAAACAGCGACCGCGCCAGGCGATGCTTCAGGCTGCCGGTGGGGTGGGTGCTTTCATCTTTCAGATAGAGGTGGATCCCCGGAAATCCGGGTAGCGCCAGACGGATCAGGTGCGTGTCGGCAGAGCGCTGATAGTCGGCGTTGATTTCGCTAATGGCATGTTTAACCCAAGCGCTGTTCATCGTGATTTCCTGTTTGTCATTTTGTGCCTAGCTTAGCGGAAAGCGCAGGAAAAATTGTTGCCATTTAGCCTGTGGATTACCATTATGAGAGCAAAATTTTCTCCCTGGATGCCCTATGCTAGATAAAATTGACCGTAAGCTGCTGGCGCTGCTGCAGGAAGATTGCACCCTCTCTTTGCAGGCGCTGGCCGATGCCGTTAATCTGACCACTACCCCCTGCTGGAAACGCCTGAAACGGCTCGAAGATGAGGGGATTCTCCGCGGGCGTGTCGCCCTGTTGGACGCGGAAAAGGTGGGGCTGGGGCTGACGGCGTTTGTCCTCATCAAGACTCAACATCACAGCAGCGACTGGTATTGTCAGTTCGTTAGCGAAGTGACGCAGATGGCGGAAGTGCTCGGCTTCTGGCGGATGGCGGGTGAGTATGACTACCTGCTGCGGGTGCAGGTGGCCGATATGAAACGCTATGACGACTTTTATAAACGTTTAGTGAACAGCGTGCCTGGTCTGTCGGATGTCACTTCGAGTTTTGCTATGGAACAGATAAAATATACCACCGCCTTGCCTGTCGAATAACGGTATTGTGCCGTAACCTATTAAAAATTCAGGATTTTACTGCTTGCGATTATTTGCTCAACTCAGCTGGTACTTCCGCCGGGAGTGGCGCCGCTATCTTGGCGCGATTGCTCTGCTGGCCATTATTGCCGTTCTGCAGCTTATTCCGCCGAAGGTGGTGGGCATTGTGGTGGACGGCGTGACGCAACAACATTACACCGCGGAGAAGGTGTGGATGTGGATTGGCGCGCTGGTGCTGATCGCGGTGATGGTCTACCTGCTGCGCTATGTCTGGCGTGTACTGCTGTTCGGTGCTTCTTATCAGCTGGCGGTCGAGCTGCGGGAAGATTTTTATCGGCAATTGAGTCGCCAGCATCCGGCGTTCTATTTGCGCCATCGCACCGGGGATCTGATCGCCCGCGCCACCAATGACGTGGACCGGGTGGTGTTTGCCGCCGGCGAAGGGGTATTAACCCTGGTGGATTCGCTGGTGATGGGCTGTGCGGTATTGATTGTGATGTCGACGCAGATTAGCTGGCAGCTCACCCTGCTGGCGCTGCTGCCGATGCCGCTGATGGCCCTGGCGATTAAACGCAACGGCGACGCGCTTCATGAACGTTTCCGCGTGGCTCAGGCGGCCTTTTCCAGCCTCAACGATCGTACGCAGGAGAGCCTGACCAGCATTCGCATGATCAAGGCGTTTGGGCTGGAGGATCGCCAGTCGGCGCAGTTTGCCGCCGATGCAGCCGATACCGGCGCAAAAAATATGCGCGTGGCGCGCATTGACGCCCGCTTCGACCCCACCATCTATATCGCCATCGGGGCGGCTAATCTGCTGGCCATCGGCGGCGGCAGCTGGATGGTGATCCACGGCAGCCTGACGCTGGGCCAGCTGACCAGCTTCGTGATGTATCTTGGCCTGATGATCTGGCCGATGCTGGCGCTGGCGTGGATGTTTAACATCGTGGAGCGCGGTAGCGCGGCCTATGGCCGTATCCGCACGATGCTCGAAGAGGCGCCGGCGGTGGACGACGGTACTGAAGCAGTGCCGGCAGGCCGCGGTGTCCTGCAGGTTGCCATCCGCAACTTCATCTATCCGCAGGCGAGTAAACCTTCGCTGGAGCAGGTTAATTTTACCCTCCAGCCGGGGCAAATGCTGGGTATCTGCGGGCCGACGGGCGCCGGTAAAAGCACCATTCTGGCGCTGCTGCAACGTCATTTTGACGTCACCAGCGGCGAGATCCGCTTTCACGATCTGCCGCTGCCGCGTCTGCAGCTCGACAGCTGGCGCGCCCGGCTGGCGGTGGTCAATCAGACGCCATTTTTATTCTCTGACACCGTCGCCAATAATATCGCGCTGGGCAAACCGGATGCGACACCGGCGCAGATTGAACGCGTGGCACGGCTGGCCAGCGTGCATGACGACATTCTGCGCCTGCCCCAGGGGTACGATACCGAGGTGGGCGAGCGCGGCGTGATGCTCTCCGGCGGCCAGAAACAACGCATCTCGATTGCCCGCGCTCTGCTGCTGGAGGCTGAAATTTTGATCCTTGATGATGCTTTGTCGGCGGTAGATGGCCGTACGGAGCACCAGATCCTGCACAACCTGCGCCAGTGGGGGGAGGGGCGGACGGTGATTATCAGCGCCCACCGGCTGTCGGCGCTGACCGAGGCCAGTGAAATTCTGGTGTTACAGCATGGGCATATTGCCCAGCGTGGCCGCCATGAGGCGCTGGCCGTGCAGCCAGGCTGGTACCGCGACATGTATCGTTACCAGCAGCTGGAAGCCGCGCTTGACGAGGTTCCGCAGGCGCAAGAGGAGGCCCTGGATGCGTAGCTTTACCGAACTCTGGCCGACGCTTAAACGCCTGCTGGCCTATGGTTCTCCCTGGCGTAAGCCGCTGGCCATTGCGGTGGGGATGATGTGGATCGCGGCGGCGGCGGAAGTGAGCGGCCCGCTGCTCATCAGCTATTTCATCGATAATATGGTGGCGAAGCATACGCTGCCCCTGAAGCTGGTGGCAGGCCTGGCGGTAGCCTATATCGGCCTGCAGCTGCTGGCGGCGTTACTGCACTATAACCAGTCGCTGCTGTTTAACCGCGCCGCGGTCGGCGTCGTCCAGCAGTTGCGTAGCGATGTAATGGATGCCGCCCTGCATCAGCCGCTCAGCGAGTTTGATACCCAGCCGGTTGGGCAACTTATCTCACGGGTGACCAACGATACCGAAGTCATTCGCGATCTGTACGTGACGGTGGTGGCGACGGTACTGCGCAGCGCGGCGCTGATCGGCGCGATGCTGGTGGCGATGTTTAGCCTCGACTGGCGGATGGCGCTGGTAGCGATTGCGATCTTCCCGGCGGTGCTGATCGTAATGATCATCTATCAGCGCTACAGCACGCCGATTGTGCGCCGGGTGCGCGCCTGGCTTGCCGATATCAACGATGGTTTCAACGAAGTCATTAACGGCATGGGGGTGATCCAGCAGTTTCGCCAGCAGGCGCGCTTTGGCGAACGGATGCGCGAGGCCAGCTATGCCCACTATATGGCGCGAATGCAGACGCTGCGCCTCGACGGTTTTCTGCTGCGCCCGCTGCTGAGCCTTTTTTCCTCGCTGGTGCTGTGCGGGCTGCTGATGCTGTTTGGCTTTAGCGCGGCGGGCACGATCGAGGTCGGGGTCCTGTACGCGTTTATCAGCTATCTTGGGCGCCTTAACGAGCCGCTTATCGAGCTGACCACCCAGCAGTCGATGCTGCAGCAGGCGGTGGTCGCCGGCGAACGCGTTTTTGAGCTGATGGATCGCCCGCGCCAGGCGTGGGGTTCGGATGACGCGCCGCTGGGCAGCGGCCGGGTGGAAATTGACCATCTCTCCTTTGCCTACCGGGGAGACCGTCTGGTCCTGCAGGATATCACGCTGGATATTCCCTCCCGCAGCTTCGTGGCGCTGGTCGGACATACCGGCAGCGGCAAGAGTACCCTCGCCAGCCTGATGATGGGCTATTACCCGTTAACCCACGGGGAGATCCGCATCGATGGACGGCCGCTCGCGTCCCTCAGCCACAGCGCATTGCGTCGGGGCATCGCGATGGTGCAACAGGATCCGGTGGTGCTGGCGGATACCTTCTACGCTAACGTCGCGCTGGGCCGGGACATCAGTGAAACCCAGGTCTGGGAAGCGCTGGAGGCAGTGCAGCTGGCGGCGGTGGCACGCAGCATGAGCGATGGCCTGTACACTCAGCTGGGCGAGCAGGGCAATAATCTCTCCGTCGGGCAGAAACAGCTGCTGGCGCTGGCGCGCGTGCTGGTGGAGACCCCGCAGGTCCTGATTCTGGACGAGGCGACCGCCAACATCGACTCCGGCACTGAACAGGCTATTCAGCAAGCGCTGGCAAAGGTTCGCCAGCATACCACTCTGGTCGTCATTGCCCATCGGCTGTCGACCATCGTCGAGGCCGATACCATTCTGGTCCTCCATCGCGGTCAGGCCGTTGAGCGGGGCACTCATCAGCAACTGCTGGCGGCGAAAGGCCGTTACTGGCAGATGTATCAGCTGCAGCTGGCCGGCGAAGAGCTGGCGGCCAGCGCCCGGGAAGAGTCGCTCAGCGCCTGATGCACCACCAGCAGGCAGCGAAAACAGGGCGGCCTGCCATGGTGCAAAAACGCTACATGAAATGCACCGTTGTGGTGCATTTTTACGCAACAAATCTCTTTGCGCAGGCTATTGCCTGACCTGTCCCCTGTTTTTTGCCATCAAAGGGCCGCTCTGCGGCCTTTTTTCATTTCTGGCATAGCCCTTGCTTTATATCCATCGTGTTAGCTGCGGCCATTACCGAATACTGACTGGAGGGGACTTATGAAGCTGGTTACCGTGGTAATCAAACCATTCAAACTGGAAGACGTGCGTGAAGCCTTGTCTTCCATCGGCATTCAGGGCCTGACGGTCACTGAAGTCAAAGGATTTGGCCGTCAAAAAGGTCACGCGGAGCTCTACCGCGGCGCCGAATATAGCGTCAACTTTCTGCCAAAAGTGAAGATTGATGTGGCGATTGCCGACGATCAGCTGGATGAAGTCATCGATGTCATCAGCAAAGCGGCTTATACCGGAAAAATTGGCGACGGCAAAATTTTCGTCGCTGAATTGCAGCGCGTCATTCGCATCCGTACCGGCGAAGCTGACGAAGCGGCACTGTAATTTCCAGACCACACAGTGATGGGGAACGAAACAATGAAAATGGCAACAATGAAATCGGGTCTGGGGGCATTAGCCCTTCTTCCGGGGCTGGCGATGGCCGCGCCTGCGGTAGCGGACAAAGCCGATAACGCGTTTATGATGATTTGCACCGCGCTGGTTCTGTTTATGACTATCCCGGGGATCGCGTTGTTTTACGGCGGGCTGATCCGCGGCAAAAACGTTCTGTCCATGCTGACGCAGGTGATTGTCACCTTTGGCCTGGTCTGCGTACTGTGGGTGATTTATGGCTATACCCTGGCCTTCGGCACCGGCGGCAGCTTCTTCGGCAGCTTTGACTGGGTAATGCTGAAAAACATTGAGCTGAAAGCGCTGATGGGCACCTTCTATCAGTATATCCACGTGGCCTTCCAGGGCTCGTTTGCCTGCATCACCGTCGGGCTGATTGTTGGGGCGCTGGCGGAACGTATTCGTTTCTCCGCGGTACTGATCTTCGTGGTGGTGTGGATGACGCTCTCCTACGTGCCGATTGCGCATATGGTCTGGGGCGGCGGTCTGCTGGCGACGCATGGCGCGCTGGACTTCGCCGGCGGCACTGTTGTGCACATCAACGCCGCGGTCGCCGGGCTGGTGGGCGCCTATATGATGGGTAAACGCGTGGGCTTCGGCAAAGAAGCGTTCAAACCGCATAACCTGCCGATGGTATTCACTGGCACCGCTATCCTCTACGTGGGCTGGTTCGGCTTCAACGCCGGCTCTGCCAGCGCAGCGAATGAAATTGCGGCCCTGGCCTTCGTTAACACCGTTGTGGCGACTGCCGCGGCTATCCTGGCGTGGACCTTTGGCGAATGGGCCCTGCGTGGCAAACCTTCTCTGCTGGGCGCCTGCTCAGGGGCGATTGCCGGTCTGGTCGGCGTGACGCCAGCGTGTGGCTATATCGGTGTCGGCGGGGCGCTGATTGTCGGGATCGCCTCTGGTCTGGCCGGTATCTGGGGTGTGACCGCGCTGAAGCGCTGGCTGCGTGTGGATGACCCTTGCGACGTCTTTGGCGTTCACGGCGTCTGCGGCATCGTCGGCTGTATCCTGACCGGTATCTTCGCGGCGACGTCTCTCGGCGGCGTCGGTTATGCGGAAGGTGTCACCATGGGCCATCAACTGCTGGTGCAGCTGGAAAGTATCGCCATCACCGTAGTCTGGTCCGGCGTGGTGGCTTTCATCGGTTATAAAGTGGCGGACATGACCGTCGGGCTGCGCGTGCCGGAAGAGCAGGAACGCGAAGGGCTGGACGTCAACAGCCATGGCGAAAACGCCTACAACGCCTGACAAAACCCCTTCTCCCTGTAGCAAAAAGCCTCCCGTCCGGGAG
>NZ_JBMAXV010000027.1:0-81391 GCF_048589245.1 Klebsiella sp. 10982 | reverse complement strand
AAAGTCTAAAAGTCTATAATTCAGCTAATGAAGAGTGGGCTAATAAACTTCGTTTCATCCATGCTAAAGCTAGTGCTGAACAAGATTTAGCCTTTCCTGATTTTATAGAAGCTAACATAAAAAAATATTTTTATAACTTCCCCAAAATTGAGACATCAATAGATTTGGATTCATTAAAAGACACGTTTGAATTAGACTGGAGTAATGAGTCTGAGGATGTTATTCATTTAACTGAAGAGTTAGAGGAAAATGAACACATAATAACTATTAATTATGATGCTCGTTATCATGATTTTGACCCTATAGAAAACCCAGCAATATTAACTTCTGATTTTTATCAAGAAGCTTTCAGTTCACTTATTAAAGAAGTTGATGGTATACTTAATGAATATACATTAACGGAGGTGGATTTTGATTAATTATTCATCAATCAGGAATGATATGGCATCTTTGCCTTCGGATCATGATGCAAGTGGAGATCATAAACCCACTGTGGATGAAATTTTTGCACCAAAGCAACATGCGAATGCTCTTGATCCGTATACGACGATTGTTGTGGGAGCGAGGGGGACTGGAAAAAGCTTTTGGGCTGGAGTTCTTTCTCAAGAAGATACACTTAAAGTGGCAGCAGAATCATATCCAGATTTGGGACTCGATAAAATAGTTGTTGCTGAAGGTTATAATGGCTTTATAAGTTCTAGGATATTAGAACAAGTAATACCTTTTGGGCAAGAATCTTCTATGGCAGTTTCATTTTGGCAAGCAGCAATAGTGAAAGCTGCTGAAGAATGTTTGGCGCCCAACAAAACTAAGAAAAAAATGTCAGACTATATTAAAAAATATTCTGATCCTGAGGATTTAGATATTTATCTAAATAAGCTAGATGATAAATTACAAGCCAAAAATATAAAATTAGTTATCACATTCGATGCTTTAGATAAATTATCAAAAGAATGGAGTCGTTCAACGCTAATTCTCGATGCTTTATTTGAAGTTGTTTGGGATTTACGCATTCGAAAAGCCATCAAAGCGAAAATATTCATTCGCCCAGAGCAACTAAATGATGAGAATTTAAAATTTGTCGAAATGCCGAAACTTAGGAGTTCTCGTGTTGAATTAGAATGGACACAACTAGAACTATATGGTTTGCTGTTTTCGAGGTTAGCTTATACATATGATAATTGCGATTTTCATGAATTATGCAAATCCATCGGGTCTCCATTCATTAAAATGCCCTATAAACAAAGAACAAATTGGGAAGTTTTAAGTAATAAAGATTTCCAGAAAAAGACTATGACCGCCCTTGCCGGTCCATATATGGGTGCAAACTTTAAAAAAGGAGGTACATATGATTGGCCATATAAACATTTGGCTGATGCAAACGGGAATGTTACTCCAAGAAGTTTTATCAAGCTTTTTTCTGAAGCAGCTAAACATACACCAGAACCGCAGAATAAAGTTATATCACCGGAAGGGATTCGCCATGGTTTGCGTGAAGCATCAAAAGTGCGCGTAGATCAATTAGGCATTGAGTATGTATGGGTTAAGCGAGCATTGGCCCCACTAGCTGGTCTTCGGGTTCCTTGCGCTGCTGAAGAAATATACACAAGATGGAAGGATAGTAATACAATTAAAGTCATCATGGATGCATCTAAAGATCCTAGTACTGGGTTTTTACCACCCTATCCATTCAAAACACAAAAAATTAAATATCCTGAGGATACTGCGGCTTTAGCTGAATCTATGGTCAATATAGGATTAATAGAACATAGGCAAGATGGACGAATCGATATCCCAGATCTTTTTCGAGTAGCTGCATTGATGTTAAAGAAAGGTGGTATAACTCCTAAAGCTAAGAGATAAAATGAAGGGCACGAATATGTGCCCTTTATTTACCATAACTAGTCAAAATAACATATTTTTTACTCAGTGATGAGTCTAATGCATTAATGTTACCTCCGGGAGCGTACCACCTGGTAGCGGCGGGTAAAATACTCCACCGGCGCACTCCACACGTGAACCAGACGGGTGAAGGGGAAGATCAGGAAGATGGTCATCCCCAGCACCAGGTGGACGCGATAGATCCACGCCACGCCGTCCAGATGCGCCGAGGCGCTGCCGTGGAAGGTGACCACCGCCTGCGCCCAGTCCACCAGCTTCAGCATCTCGCTGCCGTCCGGATGCCGGGCGGAGAAGGGAATAGTCGTCAGCCCCAGCGCACACTGAATCAGCAGAATGCACAGGATAAGAATATCCGCGGTCGTGGAGGTGGCGCGAATGCGCGGGTTGGTCAGGCGGCGCACCAGCAGGCCGAGTCCGCCGACCAGGGTCAGCACGCCACAGACGCCGCCGAGGATCATGGCCATCAGCTGCTTCTGCGACATCGGCAGGAACCACGAGTAGACCCAGTGCGGGGTCAGCATGCCAAAAAGATGGCCGAAGAAGATGCCGAGGATGCCGATATGGAATAAGTTCGACCATAGCACCATCCCGCGCTTATCCAGCATCTGGCTGGATGAGGCGCGCCAGGTATACTGCCCGTAATCATAGCGCAGCCAGCTGCCTACCAGAAAAACGGTGCCGCAGAGGTAAGGGTAGATATCGTAAAAGAAGACGTTCAGATACTGGATCATTTCGGGCCTCCGGCACGGATGTCAACGTACTGCGGCGCCACATCCTGACTAAAGCGTCGTTGATAAGCTTGCATCGGCGAGCTGTCGCAAGCGGTCGCATTATCTTCAATAAACTTCACCTGCTCTTCTTCCCACACGGCGTCCAGCGCCTGACGGGTATCGTCGCGCTTTTCGCCCGCCACCTGTTTAGTGACACTGTCACTGGTGAGCGGGCTTTTAGCCAACGCCAGCAGGGCGTCAAACAGCTGATAATACGGACAGGCTCGCTGCTTCAGGCGGCCGCCGATCAGCGCCAGAATCGGCGCGATATTCTGCAGCCCTTCGCGCGCCTCCGCGGGGGGTAAAATACTGAGGTACTCGAGATACAGCGGCAGATGATCGGGCAGCTCGCGACAATCGATCTGCAGACCCGCCTGCTGATACTGATTCATCAGGTCGACCATCGCCTGGCCGCGGTCGCGGGATTCGGCATGCACATGTTCAAACAACAGCAGCGAGGTGGCGCGCCCGCGCTCGAACACCTCGCACCACTCGGCCTGGCGATCCAACAGCGGAGCCGTCAGCAGCTCACTGACAAACGGCGTCAGGGAAGGGACATCGGCGCTGACCAGCGCCAGGGCGTCGTCGCGGTTCTCCCAAAGTAACTCGTCGGGGTACTCCAGCAACAAACCGATCACTTTCAGGATCCGCATCACTCGCCCTCCCCATGCTTACGCACGCCGCTGACGTCGATGGCGTCGATCCGCCGGCTGTTAAACAGGTTGAATTTCGTATCTGACCCGTGGCAGCCATCGCCGAAGGTAAAGCCGCAGCCGTTACGTTCCGGGAAGGCATCCTCCGCCAGTTCGCGATGGCTGGTGGGGATCACAAAGCGGTCTTCGTAGTTGGCGATCGCCAGATAGCGATACATCTCTTCGACCTGCTCAACGCTGAGGCCCACTTCTTCAATGGCGCGGGTATCGGTGACGCCTTCGACGGTTTGCGAACGTTTGTAGTGGCGCATCGCCATCATGCGTTTTAACGCGCGCAGGACCGGACCGGTATCGCCGGCGCTCAGCAGGTTCGCCAGGTATTGCACCGGTATACGCAGGCTCTCAACCGCTGGCAGGATGTTGCCGTTGCCCGGCAGGCCGCCGGCGTCGGCCACCGACTGGATCGGCGACAGGGGCGGCACGTACCAGACCATCGGCAGGGTGCGGTATTCCGGATGCAGCGGCAGGGCCAGCTTCCAGTCCATCGCCAGCTTATAGACCGGCGATTTCTGCGCGGCTTCAATCACGTTATGTGGAATACCCTGTTTTAACGCCTCTTCGATGACCGCCGGGTCGTTAGGGTTGAGGAACACCTCGCACTGGCGCTCATAGAGGTCGGTTTCATGTTCGGTACTGGCCGCTTCTTCGATGCGGTCGGCGTCATACAGCAGTACGCCAAGATAGCGGATGCGCCCGACGCAGGTTTCTGAACAGACCGTTGGCTGCCCGGACTCAATACGTGGATAGCAGAAAATGCATTTTTCCGACTTGCCGCTCTTCCAGTTAAAGTAGATTTTTTTGTACGGACAGCCGCTGATGCACATCCGCCAGCCGCGGCATTTATCCTGGTCGATCAGCACGATGCCGTCTTCTTCACGCTTGTAAATAGCGCCGCTCGGGCAGGTTGCGACACAGCTCGGATTGAGGCAGTGTTCGCACAGGCGCGGCAGATACATCATGAAGGTGTTTTCAAACTGGCCATACATCTCTTTCTGCATGGCTTCGAAGTTACGGTCTTTGGCGCGTTTTTCAAACTCGCCGCCGAGCAGTTCTTCCCAGTTTGGCCCCCATTTTATCTTATCCATACGCTCGCCGCTAATCAGCGAACGTGGGCGGGCGGTAGGCAAGTATTTGCCTTCCGGCGCGTTGTGCAGGTGCTGATAATCGTAGGTAAAGGGTTCGTAATAATCGTCAATCTGCGGCAGCACCGGGTTGGCGAAAATCTTCGACAACACGCTGACGCGGTTGCCCAGGCGCGGAGTGAGCTTGCCGCTGATACCGCGGATCCAGCCGCCTTGCCACTCGTCCTGATCTTCCCAGTTTTTGGGGTAGCCAATGCCCGGTTTGGTTTCCACGTTATTGAACCACGCGTACTCCATGCCTTCGCGGCTGCTCCAGACGTTTTTACAGGTGACGGAGCAGGTATGGCAGCCGATGCATTTATCCAGATTCAGCACCATTCCGACTTGTGAACGTATTTTCATTTCTTCGCCTCCTGTACCTGGTCGCGACCTTCGCCATCCAGCCAGTCAATATTTTTCATTTTGCGGATCATAATGAACTCGTCGCGGTTGGAGCCGACGGTGCCGTAGTAGTTAAAGCCGTAAGCCAGTTGGGCATAGCCGCCAATCATATGCGTGGGTTTTGGACAGACGCGGGTGACGGAGTTGTGGATACCGCCGCGACGACCGGTCACTTCCGAACCCGGAATATTCATAATGCGTTCCTGAGCGTGATACATCATGGTCATGCCCGGCGGCACGCGCTGGCTCACCACCGCACGCGCGGTGAGGGCGCCGTTGGCGTTGAAGGCTTCGATCCAGTCGTTATCTTCAATCCCCAGTTCTTTTGCGTCGGTTTCGCTTAGCCAGACGATGGGCCCGCCGCGCGACAACGTCAGCATCAGCAGGTTTTCGCTATAGGTCGAGTGGATACCCCATTTCTGATGCGGGGTCAGGAAGTTCAGCGCTTTTTCCGGGAAGCCGTTTGGCGGCACTTCCTTCATCTGGCTGACGCTTCGCGTATCGATCGGTGGGCGATAGGCCACCAGACTCTCGCCGAAGGCGCGCATCCAGGGATGATCCTGATAGAGCTGTTGCCGCCCGGAGAGGGTGCGCCAGGGGATCAGCTCATGCACGTTGGTATAACCGGCGTTGTAGGAGACATGCTCGCTTTCCAGCCCGGACCACGTTGGGCTGGAGATGATCTTGCGCGGCTGCGCCTGAATATCGCGAAAGCGGATCTTCTCATCCTCTTTATTCAGCGCCAGATGAGTGTGCTCGCGGCCGGTAAATTCTCCCAGCGCTTGCCAGGCTTTCACCGCCACCTGGCCATTGGTTTCCGGCGCCAGGCTCAAGATGACTTCACTGGCGTCGATGGCGCTGTCGATGCGCGGTCGGCCTTTGGCCGGACCATCCGGCTTGAGGTAGTTAAGCTTGCCGAGGAAATCGACTTCGCTCTGCGTATTCCATGTAATGCCTTTCCCGCCGTTGCCGAGCTTATCGAGCAGCGGGCCGAGAGAGGTGAAGCGGTCCCAGGTGGCGGGATAGTCGCGTTCAACCAGGGCAATTGACGGTGCGGTTTTGCCTGGAATGAGATCGCATTCGCCCTTGCGCCAGTCGAGGACATCGAACGGCTGCGACAGCTCCGCCGGAGAGTCGTGCTGCAGCGGCACCAGCACTACGTCGGTCTCTTTGCCAAGATGGCCGACGCAGACCTGCGAGAAGGATTTGGCGATATCCTTGTAGATCTCCCAGTCGCTTTTCGCCTCCCAGGCCGGGTCGACGGCGGCGGAGAGCGGGTGGATAAACGGGTGCATATCCGAGGTGTTCATATCGTCTTTTTCGTACCAGGTGGCGGTCGGCAGGACGATATCGGAGAACAGGCAGGTACTGGACATGCGGAAATCGAGAGTCACCAGGAGATCGAGTTTGCCCTCAATCGCCGCGGTCTGCCACTCGACTTCCTCCGGCTTCACGTCAGCGACAGAGCCAAACTCCTCGCCCTGAATACCGTTATCGGTACCGAGCAGGTACTTGAGCATGTACTCATGGCCCTTACCGGACGAGCCCAGCAGGTTCGAGCGCCAGATAAACAGGTTGCGCGGGTGGTTGTTGCCGCTGTCCGGCTGCTCGGCGGCAAAGCGAATGTCGCCTGATTTTAACGACTGGACGGTGAACTCAGCGGGGGAGAGCCCGGCGGCGTCGGCCTGCTGCCTGATGCTCAGCGGATTAACGTTAAGCTGCGGCGCGGAGGGCAGCCAGCCCATGCGCTCGGCGCGAACGTTGAAGTCGATCATATGGCCGCTGAATTTGCTGGCGTCGGCCAGCGGCGACAGCAGCTCCTGCGCGGTCAGTTTTTCATAGCGCCACTGGCTGGCGTGGTTGTAGAAATAAGAGGTACTGTTCATCTGCCGCGGCGGACGACTCCAGTCCAGGGCGAACGCCAGCGGCAGCCAGCCGGTCTGCGGGCGCAGCTTTTCCTGGCCGACATAGTGCGACCAGCCGCCGCCGCTCTGACCAACACAGCCGCAGAATACCAGCATGTTGATCATCCCGCGGTAGTTCATATCCATGTGGTACCAGTGGTTCACCCCGGCGCCGAGGATAATCATTGAGCGACCGTGGGTCTTGTGCGCCGTCTCGGCGAACTCGCGGGCAATCTGCTCGATATGCTGGCGCGGCACGCCGGTGATCTGCTCGGCCCATGCCGGGGTATAGGCTTTGACCTCGGCGAAATCCTTCGCCGCATTGACATCGTCAAGCCCGCGATCCAGACCGTAGTTAGCCAGAATCAGGTCATAGACGCTGACCACCAGGCCGCGTTCACCGCTGGCCAGCGTCAGCTGTTTCGCCGGTAGCAGGTGAAGGGTCACCGGTGACTGCGCTACGCTGCGAAAATGCGGGTTTTCGTTGCCGCCAAAGTAAGGGAAGCCCACCGACACCACGCTGTCGCGAATATCCAGCAGCGACAGCTTTAGCTCGACATCGTTGCCGTCTGCCCGTTGTTCAAGATTCCATTTGCCTTTTTCGCCCCAGCGAAAGCCGATGGAGCCGTTCGGCGCCACCAGTTCGCCGTCAGCGTTAAAGGCGACGGTTTTCCATTCCGGGTTATTCCTTTCCCCGAGACCATCAAGCAGGTCGGAAGCACGCAGCATACGGCCCGGCGTATAGCTGCCGTCGTCGCGCGGCTCGAGCATCACCAGCATCGGCATGTCGGTGTAGGTCCGGCAGTAGTTAAGAAAGTAATCGCTCGGGTTATCGAGGTGGAAGGCTTTAAGGATCACGTGGCCCATGGCCATCGCCAGCGCGCTGTCGGTGCCTTGCTTCGGCGCCAGCCACTGGTCGCAGAGCTTGGCGACTTCCGAATAGTCCGGCGTGATGGCGATGGTTTTGGTGCCCTTGTAGCGTACTTCGGTAAAGAAGTGGGCGTCCGGGGTTCGGGTCTGCGGGACGTTGGAGCCCCAGGCAATAATGTAGCTGGAGTTGTACCAGTCGGCGGATTCCGGCACGTCGGTCTGTTCGCCCCAGGTCATCGGCGAGGCGGGGGGGAGATCGCAGTACCAGTCATAAAAGCTCAGGCAGGTGCCGCCGATCAACGATAAATAGCGGGTACCTGCGGCGTAAGAGACCATCGACATCGCCGGGATCGGCGAGAAGCCGGCGACGCGGTCCGGGCCGTAGTGTTTGATGGTCCAGACGTTGGCGGCGGCGATCAGTTGATTTAACTCTTTCCAGCTGGAGCGAACAAAGCCGCCTTTGCCGCGCACTGCTTTATAGCTGCGGGTTTTGGCCGGATCCTGCATGATGCTATCCCAGGCCAGCACCGGGTCGGGATGCTGTGCCAGGGCTGCGCGCCACAGCTCAATCAGCCGTTTACGCGCCAGCGGGTACTTCAGCCGGTTGGCGCTGTAGAGATACCAGGAGTAGCTGGCGCCGCGCGGGCAGCCGCGCGGTTCGTGATTGGGCAGATCTGGCCGGGTGCGCGGATAATCGGTCTGCTGGGTTTCCCAGGTCACCAGGCCGTTTTTGACGTAAATTTTCCAGCTGCAGGAGCCGGTGCAGTTCACACCGTGCGTGGAGCGGACAATTTTGTCGAACTGCCAGCGTTGCCGGTAGCTATCTTCCCAGTCACGGTTGTTGTTGTAGACCTGGCCGTGGCCGTTGGCAAAGGTGTCGCCTTTCTGCTTAAAGTAGCGAAAGCGATCCAGAAGTTTACTCATGACATTTCTCCTGCTCCGATGATGTCCGGCAACGTGCCACCCGGCCGGATGAGCGAACGAAGGCGTAGGCCGGATAAGGCGTAAGCCGCCATCCGGCAGATAAATCGTTATGGTTATGCGGGTTTACGGCGGCCGTAGACCAGCCAGGTCACCAGCACGCAAACCACATAGAAGACAAAAAAGACTTTCATCGCGCCAACCGGCGAGCCGGTCATTGCCAGCGAGGTGCCGAAGGCTTTTGGAATAAAGAAACCGCCGATGGCGCCGATCGCCGAGATAAAGCCCAGCGCGGCAGCGGTATCGGTCACCGCCTCGTGCTGCGCTTCTTCATCGCTGCCGCCGCGCTGCTTTACGCTGTCGATGGTGAGCTGGCGGAAGATGACGGCGATCATCTGGAAAGTGGAGCCGCTTCCCAGACCGGCGGTTAGAAAGAGCCCCATAAACACCACGTAGAAGGCGAGAAAGCTGCCGGATCCGCTGCCTGGCAGGGTCAGAAACAGCAGGCCGGTAAACAGCGCCATCAGGACGAAGTTGACCAGCGTCACCCGCACGCCGCCCAGACGGTCGGAGATGATCCCGCCGAACGACCGCGCCAGCGCGCCAATGAACGGCCCGAAAAAAGCGAGTTTGAGGATATCGACGGCGGGGAACTGGGTTTTCGCCAGCATGGCGAAGCCAGCGGAGAAGCCGATAAACGAGCCAAACGTCGCCAGATAGAGCAGGCTTAACAGCCACATATGCGGTCGCTTGAGTACGGGAAGCTGATCGCGAATCGAGGCCTTCGAACCGGCGATATCGTTCATGCCGAACCAGGCGGCGACGGTGGCGAGCAGCAGCAGCGGTACCCAGACGAGCGCCGCATTACTCAGGGTCATTGTCGAACCATCGGGCTGGGTGACGCCGTGCACGCCGAGGAAGGTGAAGAGCGGCAGGAAGATCACCGCCGGGGCGACCATCTGCATCACGCTAACGCCGAGATTGCCAAGGCCGCCATTGACCCCCAGCGCGCTGCCCTGTTTGGCTTTGGGAAAAAAGAAACTGATATTTCCCATGCTGGAAGCAAAATTCGCGCCGGCAAAACCGCACAGCAGCGCAATAATAATAAATACCCAGAACGGAGTAGTAATATTCTGGATCGCCACCCCTAACCAAATACAAGGCACCACCAGGATCACCGTACTTAATACGGTCCAGTAGCGCCCGCCAAAGAGGGGTACCATAAAGGAGTAGGGGACCCGTAATATCGCGCCGGAAAGTGAAGGCAGGGCGGTTAATAAAAACAGCTGGTCGGTGGTGAAATGAAAACCGACCTTATTGAGATTGACCGCCACGGCGCTGAATAACATCCACACGCAGAAAGCAAGCAGCAGGCAGGCCACTGATATCCATAGATTTCTTCGCGCGATGGCTTGACCTTTATTTTCCCAGAACGCCTTATTTTCAGGTCGCCAGTTTGTCAAAAGGTAATGATTATCTTTCTCATTCTGTACCGACATATTGCCCTCTATTTGCCTGGAAAGGAGTCAATAAATAAGGTCAACAGCTGATTGCAAGGGGATGGTGAATAACGTTTACACTGCGTTATCTATGAAGCGTAGATAAAAAAAACGTGCTCACAGAGAGCACGTGGTAAGCGTAGCGGAATTAATTGTTACTAAATGTAAGTCTTAGCTAAAATAACTCCAGCGTAATCATCTTATTTACGTATCGGCTAAACGCCGCCTCATCCAGGGCCTGTGCCTCCAGCGCATAAATCCCGTCGAGGCCGCACACCAGGGCGATAAAGCGCCAGGCGATATCCGCCGCAGGCTCCGCCGATCGAAATTCGCCGCTGGCGAGGCCCTGGTCGATGATGGCGACGGTCTCGGCATGCCACATATTCATCGTCAGCAGGTAGGCCGCTTTGATCTGCGGATCGCTGTCGGCCAGCACCTGGCCTTCGCGCCACAGGCGGATATAGGGTTCCAGCCGGCCATCCTCGCTGCCGATCATCGAGAACAACCGCTCGCGCCAGCTGGCGTCTTCGGGGACCAGCGGCATATCGAGCATCTCGCGGATCAGACGGATGAAGACCTGTGATTTCAGCTCGCCAATAGACGCGAAGTGGTGGTGTAGTTGCCCGGCGGCCACCTGCGCCTCGCGGGCGATCTGCCGCACGGTCATGGCGGCAAAGCCGCCGCTCAACGCCAGGCGCATGGCGGCCTGCATTATCCCTTCCCGTCGCGCATCTCGTTGTAAATAGTGCATAGAACCCCACTGTCATCTGGCTTTGGCCGAGTGTAACAAAAAGTTGGACATGCGTTCAACATTCCGGCAGGATCGCCATCCTGGACATGTGTCCAATTTTCAATATTGATTGAGGTACACGCTATGTCACGGCAATGGATGACGCTGATGGCGATTTTGCTGGTTTATATTCCGGTGGCGATTGACGCCACGGTGTTGCATGTGGCCGCGCCGACCCTCAGCGTGGCGCTGGGTAGCAGTGGCAATGAGCTGCTGTGGATCATTGATATCTACTCATTAGTGATGGCCGGCATGGTGCTGCCGATGGGCGCCCTCGGCGATAAGATCGGTTTTAAGCGCCTGCTACTGCTCGGCAGCGCCATTTTTGGCGTCGCGTCGCTGTGCGCTGCGCTGTCGCCGACGGCTCTGACGCTGATTGCTTCCCGTGCCCTGCTGGCGGTGGGGGCGGCGATGATCGTCCCGGCGACGCTGGCCGGGATCCGCAGCACTTTTGCCGAGGCCAGCCAGCGCAACATGGCGCTGGGGCTGTGGGCGGCGGTCGGCTCCGGCGGCGCGGCCTTTGGCCCGCTGGTGGGCGGGCTCCTGCTGGAGCATTTCTACTGGGGGTCGGTGTTCCTGATCAACGTACCGATCGTGCTGGTGGTCATTGCCATTAACGCGAAAGTGGTCCCGCGCCAGCCCGCGCGCCGCGAGCAGCCCCTGAACCTGCTGCAGGCGCTCGTTTTGATTGCCGCGATCCTGATGCTGGTGTTTAGCGCGAAATCGGCGCTGAAGGGCCAGCTGGCGCTGTGGCTCACCGCGCTGGTGGCGATCGGCGGGGCGGCGATGCTGAGCTGGTTTATCCGCAAGCAGCTGTCGGCGGCCCGTCCCATGGTGGATATGCGACTGTTTACCCATCGTATTATTTTAAGCGGGGTGATGATGGCGATGACGGCCCTGATTACCCTGGTGGGCTTTGAGCTACTGATGGCTCAGGAGCTGCAGTTCGTGCATCAGAAAACGCCGTTTGAGGCGGGGATGTTTATGCTGCCGGTGATGGTGGCCAGCGGCTTCAGCGGACCGATTGCCGGACTGCTGGTCTCCCGGCTCGGGCTGCGCGAGGTGGCGACCGGCGGGATGTTGCTCAGCGCCTTCAGCTTTCTCGGCCTGGCGCTGACCGATTTCAGCACCCAGCAGTGGCTGGCCTGGGGGCTGATGACGCTGCTGGGCTTTAGCGTGGCCAGCGCGCTGCTGGCTTCCAGCGCCGCCATCATGGCGGCAGCGCCGAAGGAGAAAGCGGCCGCCGCCGGGGCGATTGAAACCATGGCCTATGAGCTGGGCGCCGGTCTTGGCATTGCGCTGTTCGGCCTGATCCTGACCCGTAGCTACAGCGCTTCTATTGTGCTGCCGTCTGGCCTGAGTGACGCCATGGCGCAGCAGGCGGCGTCATCGATTGGCGAGGCGGTGAGTCTGACCCAGGCGCTGCCCGCCGGGGTGGCGCAGGCGCTGATGGCAGCGGCAAAGACAGCATTTATTCAGGCTCACAGTCTGGTGCTGGCGACGGCGGGTGTATTGCTTCTGCTGCTGGCCGCCGGGATCTGGCGCAGCCTTGCCACTGTGGCGAAACCGCGGGCGGCGCTATAGCTGCAGCGACAGGTCCATCGCCGCGCGGCGCAGCGGGGCGAGGGCCTTCTCTTTTAACGCCGCGGCGCTGACCGTCGCGGCGGGCACCCCCACATTCAGCGCGGCCACCACCTGGCCATGACGTGACAGCACCGGTACCGCCAGCGAGCACAAGCCCACCTCGATCTGCCGATCGGCGAGGGCATAGCCCTGCATCCGCACCCGGGCGATCTCAGCGCGTAATCCGGCCAAATCGCACAGGGTATGCGGTGTGTAGCGGATAAGCGCCGCACGTGACAACGTCACTTCGAGCTGTTCCTCCGGCAGCGCGCTCAGTAACACCCGCCCCATTGACGTGGCCCACGCCGGCAGGCGACTGCCGCGCCCCAGATCGATGCTCAGTAAATTATTGACCGCCGCGCGGGCGATATAGAGCACGTTATCCCCGTCGAGCGTGGCTGCCGAACAGGATTCGCCGAGCGCTTTCCCCAGACCATCCAGCGCCGTCTGCGCCACTTTCGCCAGCGGCGTGCCGGCCAGATAAGCGTGGCCGACCGCCAGCACCCGGGGCAGCAGCTCATAGTGGCGGCCATCGGGGCTGTGCACCATCCCCAGCGCGGCAAGGGTATACAAACAGCGGCGTACCGCCGCGCGGGAGATTTGCGTTTTCTGGCTGAGCTGGGAAATGGTTAGCCGCTGGCGTTGGGGGGGAAAGGCGTTCAGGACCGCCAGCCCGCGGGCCAGAGACAGCATAAAGTTGGGGTCGTGCTCGGCCTGCCTGGCGCTTAGCGTAGTGGGGATATTGTCGCTCATTGCATCCTTCTCCGTTGCAACGTAAGGCTCACGGGAGATCACTATACCGTGCGTGAAATGGGGCGCGCTGAATTGTGCCGGTTTTACCACCACGATCACATTATTAACTGCCTTTTAACAAACGTGCCGATAATCGCACAACATTTCGATTATCGCCGTTGACCATCCGCCAGGCTGAACCCTATTGTCAATGGCACAGACCTCCCCGTTATGGATGTGGGTACAAAAAGTTATATATCTCATCAGGAACAGAAAATGACTGCCACCGTAGAACAAATCGAGAGCTGGATTGTGGATGTCCCGACCATCCGGCCGCATAAATTGTCGATGACCACCATGGGCTGCCAGTCGCTGGTGATCGTGCGCCTTACCCGCTCCGATGGCATCTGCGGCATCGGCGAGGCCACCACCATCGGTGGGCTGAGCTATGGCGTTGAGAGTCCGGAGGCCATTTCGTCGGCGATCGCCCATTATCTGACGCCGCTGTTGAAAGGGCAGCCAGCCGATAACCTGAATGCGCTAACCGCCCGCATGAACAGCGCCATTAAAGGCAACACCTTTGCGAAGTCCGCCATCGAAACCGCGCTGCTCGACGCCCAGGGCAAAGCCTTAGGTCTGCCGGTGTCGGCGCTGCTCGGCGGCGCGCTGCACACGACGCTACCGGTACTGTGGACCTTAGCCAGCGGCGATACCGCGAAAGATATCGCCGAAGGGGAAAAACTGTTGGCCGAAGGCCGCCACCGGGCGTTCAAACTGAAGATCGGCGCGCGTGAACTCGCCACCGACCTGCGTCATACCCGCGCCATCGTGGAAGCGTTAGGCGACCGCGCCAGCATTCGCGTCGACGTCAACCAGGCCTGGGACGCCGCCACCGGCGCGAAAGGCTGTCGCGAGCTGGCGGCGATGGGCGTCGATCTCATCGAACAGCCGGTCAGCGCCCACGATAACGCCGCCCTGGTGCGCTTAAGCCAGCAAATCGAAACCGCGATCCTCGCGGATGAAGCGGTCGCGACTGCCTACGATGGTTATCAACTGGCGCAACAGGGCTTTACCGGCGCTTACGCGCTGAAAATCGCCAAGGCGGGCGGGCCGAACAGCGTGCTGGCGCTGGCCCGCGTCGCCCAGGCGGCGGGGATTGGCCTGTACGGCGGCACCATGCTGGAAGGGACCGTGGGGACCGTTGCTTCTCTGCACGCGTGGTCGACATTGCCGCTGCAGTGGGGTACCGAGATGTTCGGCCCGCTGTTGCTGAAGGACGATATCGTCAGCGTGCCGCTGACCTTTGCCGACGGTCAGGTGCTGTTACCGCAAACGCCGGGTCTTGGCGTCGAGCTGGATGAAGACAAACTGCGTTTTTATACCCGCCAGCCATAGCGGGGACAGGAGAAAAAAATGTTATTTAAAGTGGATATGACCGTCAATATTCCGCCTGGCTTTCCCGCCGCCGAGGCGGAGGAAATTAAACAACGCGAAAAAGCCTATTCGCAACAATTACAGCGGGAAGGCAAATGGCGACATATCTGGCGCGTCGCCGGCCTTTACGCCAATGTCAGTATTTTCGATGTTAAAGATGCCGAAGAGTTGCATCAAATATTAATGGGATTACCGCTCTATCCCTTTATGGCGATAAAAGTGGAAGCTCTGTGTCGTCATCCGTCATCAATTCGCGATGACGATCGCTAATAATAACAATATCTGACCTCACGCCGGTATTCCCGGCGTATACCCTGAAAAATATAAGAGAGAACCAGTATGAGTAATGTATTCGTACAACAGCCTGCTATTCAGAAATTATTACGCGACAGTGCCGGATTAGATGTTGCCGGCGGCGATGAACGTTTTAAGGCGATTGTTCATCGTCTGCTGGAAAATATCTGCACCCTCATCGACGACTATAACGTCACGGAAGAAGAGTTCTGGCACGCGGTAAACTATCTGCACGAGCTGGGGGGGCGTCAGGAGGCGGCGCTGCTGGCGGCGGGCCTGGGCCTGGAACATTTCCTCGACCTGCGCCAGGACGCCATCGACGCGGCGGCGCATCGGGAAACCGGCACTCCGCGCACCATTGAAGGGCCGCTGTACGTGGCCAATGCGCCGCTGGCCGACGGCCACGCCCGCATGGATGACGGTGCCGGCGCCGGGGAAGTGATGTGGTTGCACGGTCAGGTTAAAGATAACCAGGGCCAGCCGATAGCCAATGCCATTGTTGATATCTGGCACGCCAACACCCTCGGCAATTACTCGTTCTTCGATCAAAGCCAGAGCGAGTACAACCTGCGCCGGCGGATCCGCACCGGCGCCGATGGCCGCTACAGTGTGCGCAGCATCATGCCCTCCGGCTACGGCTGTCCGCCGGATGGCCCAACCCAGAAGCTACTGGACCAGTTAGGCCGCCACGGCAACCGTCCGGCGCACATTCACTTCTTCGTCTCCGCCCCGGGGCATAAGCATCTGACCAGCCAGATTAACCTCAATGGCGATAAATACCTGTGGGACGATTTTGCCTTTGCCACCCGCGACGGCCTGATTGCTGACCCGGTAAAAGTGACCGACCGCGAGATCATCGCGCAGCGCCATCTTGAGGGAGAGCACACCGAGGTCTGTTTTGATTTCACTCTGTGTAAAGCGCTGAGCGCCGACGAAGAGCAGCGCGGCACCCGCCTGCGCGCTAAAGAGTAAGCGGCATTATCGGTCCGGGCACGCGACTGCCCGGGCCCGACATCGCACTCGAAAACGAAAAATTCACCCTGTTTCTTTCATCCTGAATTCTGCAGGAGGGACTGACTCATGCAAAAAACGCTCTCGACGCTCAAAGACAAAATCAATAATGCCTTAATTGTCGACCGGGAAAATCATATTTACCGCTGCCATCGCTCTATATTTACCGACCCGCAGCTGTTTGAATTTGAAATGAAGCATATTTTCGAAGGTAACTGGGTATTTCTTGCCCATGAAAGCCAAATTCCCGAGCCGGGTGATTATTATACCCTGACGCTGGGCCGTCAGCCGGTCATTATTACCCGCGATAAAAAGAATGAGCTGCATGCGTTAATTAACAGCTGTGCTCACCGCGGTGCCATGTTATGTCGCCGCAAAACCGGCAATAAAAATTCGTTCACCTGTCCGTTCCACGGCTGGACCTTTAGCAATAATGGCAAATTATTAAAAGCCAAAGACGAGAGCACTGGCGGTTATCCGCCGAGCTTTAAACAGGACGGTTCCCACGACCTGCAAAAGCTGCCGCGTTTTCAGTCCTATCGTGGTTTCTTATTTGGCAGCCTCAATGCCGACGTGCAGCCGCTGGAGGCCTATCTCGGAGAAACCAGCAAAATCATCGATCTGATCGTCGACCAGGCGCCGGAGGGGCTGGAAGTCCTCAAGGGCTCGTCGAGCTATGTGTATGAGGGCAACTGGAAACTGGGCGCGGAAAACGGTGCCGATGGCTATCACGTCAGCGTGGTGCACTGGAACTACGCCTCGACCATGTCACGCCGCAACTATGAAGCGGAAGGGACGCACGCGGTGGATGCCAACGGCTGGTCTAAAAGCCTCGGCGGGGGCTACGGATTCGATAACGGCCATATGCTGCTGTGGACCCGGGCGCTCAACCCGGAAGTGCGCCCGATCTATGCCCACCGCGAGCGCCTGCAGGCGGAATTCGGCGAACTACGCGCCGACCAGATGGTCAACGAAACCCGCAACCTGTGTCTGTACCCCAATGTCTACCTGATGGATCAGTTCTCGACCCAAATCCGCGTGAACCGTCCCATTGCGGTGGATAAAACCGAAGTCACCATCTGGTGCTTCGGGCCGAAAGGGGAATCCGACCAGGCGCGGGCCCTGCGTATCCGCCAGTACGAGGATTTCTTTAACGTCAGCGGCATGGGGACGCCGGACGACCTCGAAGAGTTCAGCGCCTGCCAGCGCGGCTATCTCGGCCAAAATCTTCCGTGGAGCGATCTCAGCCGCGGCGCGCTGCACTGGGTCGACGGCGCGGATGAGCATGCGCAACATGCCGGCTTTTCGCCGCGGTTAAGCGGGGTGAAATCGGAGGACGAAGCGCTGTACATCGCCCATCACCACCACTGGCAGACGCTGATGCTGGCGGCCATTGAACAGGAACAGCAGCGTTATGAACAGTCGATTACTCAGCGCGTGGAGGTGGCCTGATGCTTAACCTCGAACAGGTTCGCCAGTTTCTCTACTACGAAGCCCGTCTGCTGGACGATCGTCAGTGGGACGAATGGCTCAGTTGCTACAGCCCGCAGGTAGTCTACTGGATGCCGGCGTGGGGCGACGACGACCAGCTGACCCGCGACCCGCAAAAA
The DNA here is from genome assembly GCF_048589245.1 of Klebsiella sp. 10982. Taxonomy (NCBI): domain Bacteria; kingdom Pseudomonadati; phylum Pseudomonadota; class Gammaproteobacteria; order Enterobacterales; family Enterobacteriaceae; genus Klebsiella; species Klebsiella sp. 10982. Next base: position 63,795 of record NZ_JBMAXV010000027.1, on the reverse strand, counting down.
GAGATTTCGCTTATCTACTATCCCAACCGCGAAGGGCTGGAGGATCGCGTCTACCGCATTAAAACCGAGCGCTCCGGGGCCAGCACGCCGGAGCCGCGGACCACCCACATTATCAGCAACGTTGAGCTACTGGGGGAAAATGACGAGGGGCTGGAGGTGCGTTACAGCTGGGTCACCTGGAGCTATCGCTATCAGCACACGGATGCTTATTTCGGCTCAACCTGCTGCACACTGACCGAGCAGGACGGCAGACCGCAGATCGTGCGCAAAACCGTGCGCCTGAACAACGACTATATCCGTCAGGTGATTGACGTTTACCACATTTAAGAGGCGCTTATGACCTTTTCTATTGCTCTTAATTTTGAGGACGGCGTAACCCGCTTTATTCAGTGCAACGCCGGAGAGAAAGTCCTGGATGCGGCCTATCGTCAGAAGGTGAATCTGCCGATGGACTGCTCGGACGGCGTGTGCGGCACCTGCAAATGCCACTGCGCCAGCGGGGAATATACCCTCGGCGAGGAGTATCTCGACGAGGCGTTAAACGACGAGGAAGCGCAGGCCCGCCAGGTGCTGACCTGTCAGATGGTGCCCACCAGCGACTGCGTGATTGATGTGCCGGTGGCCGCTGCCCAGTGCAAAACCGCCCTGGCGACGCTCGGGGCGCAGGTGCAGCAGGTCAATTTGCTGTCGGACTCCGCCATCGAGCTGGTGGTTGCTCTCGATGAGCCGCTGGCCTTCCTGCCGGGACAGTACGTCAATATCCAGGTGCCGGGTACGCCCCACGTCCGCGCCTATTCCTTTAGCTCGCTTGCCGGCGCGCGGGAGGGACGTTTTCTGATCCGCAATGTGCCCGGGGGGATGATGAGCCAGTGGCTGACGCAGCGGGCGCAGCCCGGCGATCGCCTGACCCTCAGCGGACCCATGGGCAGCTTCTATCTGCGCCACGGCGATCGTCCGCTGCTGATGCTGGCCGGCGGCACCGGGCTGGCGCCGCTGCTCTCCATGCTCCACACCCTGCAGACACAAGGTAGCCAGCGTCCGGTAACGCTACTGTACGGGGTAACCCGCGATGGCGATCTGGTGAAAACCGACGCGCTGGACACCTTTACTCAACAGCTGACGAGGTATCGCTGGCTGCCGGTGGTGGCGGATGAAAACAGCCCCTGTCCGCAGCGCGGCTTCGTTACCGACCATCTCGACGACGCGATGCTGAATAACGGCGACGTCGACATCTATCTTTGCGGCCCGCCGCCGATGGTCAATGCGGTCGCCACGGCGCTGCGCGACCGCGGGATCACCCCGGCGGGATTCTGGTATGAGAAATTTATCGCCAGCCAGAGCGCGGCGGCATAAGGAGGCAGTATGCGTTTTAGCGATAAAGTGGTCGCCATCACCGGCGCGGCCCAGGGCATTGGCCGCCAGACGGCGGAGCAGGCGGCCGCAGAAGGCGCGGCCCTGCTACTCATCGATCGCTCGTCCTATGTCCATGAGCTGGCGGCGACGCTGGCGCAATCCGGCTGTCCGGTGCTGGCGCTGGAGGCGGATCTGGAAGCGTGGGAAAGTACCGAGCAGGCGTTTGCCGCGGGCGTCGCGCATTTTGGCCGCCTCGACGTGCTGATCAACAACGTTGGGGGCACCATCTGGGCGCGGCCCTTTGCCGAATACCAACCGGAGCAGATTGAGAAAGAGATCCGCCGCTCGCTGTTCCCCACGCTGTGGGGCTGCCGCGCGGCGCTGCCGTGGATGCTGAAGCAGGGCAAAGGCAGCATTGTCAATATCTCGTCGGTGGCGACGGCAGGGGTGAACCGGGTGCCTTACTCGGCGGCGAAAGGCGGCGTTAACGCGCTGACCCGGTCGATTGCCATGGAGTACAGCGGCAGCGGTATTCGGATTAACGCCGTGGCGCCGGGCGGGACCGAGGCGCCGCCGCGCCTGACGCCGCGTAACGAAGAGCAGCCGAGCGAGCAGGAGAAGGCGTGGTATCAACAGGTGGTCGATCAGACGGTGGCGAGCAGCCTGCAGCACCGCTACGGCACGCTGGCGGAACAGGCGAACGCGATCCTGTTTCTCGCCAGCGATGAGGCCAGCTATATCACCGGCGTCACGCTGCCGGTGGCCGGGGGCGATCTCGGCTAACGCCGGGTAGCATACCAGCAGAGCAGGGAGCCGAGACACACCATCCCGGCGCCCTGCCAGAATGACCACGACAGGGCCGCACTCAGCAGGATCGCCGCCAGCGCAGAGGAGAGTACCGGCGTAAAGTACGACGCCGCCGCCAGCAGGCTGACGTTGCCGTGCAGGATCCCCACGTTCCACGCCGCGTAGGCCAGGCCAAGGGCCACCGAAACGGTCAGCAGCTTGATGCTTACCGGCCAGCTAAAGATCATGGGTGGCTGCGGTGTGGCGAGAAACTTCAGCCACAGCGTCAGGGCGGTTAACAGGACGAACAGCGTAATGGCGTTTTTACCGCGGGCATATTTGGCCGTCACCGTGCAGTAGGCAGCCCAGATAAACGCCCCGACAAAGGCCAGCAGATAGCTGAGCGGGCTGGAGATGACGTTGCTGATAATCTCGTCCAACTGCAGGCCGTGCTCACCGCCCAACACCCAGCCCACGCCGAGCAGGGCGAGAAGCAGGCCGGGGATCACCAGCCAGCTGCTTTTCTGGCCGTTAAACAGGATGGCGAACAAAATCGTCAGGCTGGGCCACAGGTAATTGACCATCCCCACCTCAATGGCCTGCTGGCGGCTGGCGGCATAGCCCAGCGACAGCGCGAGGCAGATTTCATAGCTGACGAACAGCACGCTGCCGGCCAGCAGATAGCGCCGCGGGATCTGGCGCAGATTGGGAAAACCGACGGTAAAAATCAGCAGCAGGCCGCTGAGGCTATAAATCATCGCCGCGCCGCCAACCGGTCCCAGTCCTTCGCTGACGCCGCGGATCAACCCGACCATCGTGCTCCATAAGATAATGGCGGCGAAGCCGATCGTCGTGGCTCTCTTTTTCTCCATGCTTTTCCTGATGGTTACGCAAATGCAGCCGGCATATATATCATTTTTTTATCGGCGAGGGGTGAAATTTTCCGCCGTCGCTAACCCTTAGGGATTAACGAAAATGACCCTGGCTGGCGATTAAGGGGGCGTTGGTTTTCCTCCTTGATTTGACGCAAATTTTCCCGGCATTTTGCTGTTAGTTTCCTCCGCGCGATGAATCAACATCCTGCATGGAGGAATGCAATGGACGTCAGCCGCAGAAAATTCTTTAAGATCTGCGCAGGCGGTATGGCCGGAACCACAGCCGCCGCTCTGGGTTTTGCCCCCAAAATGGCGCTGGCTCAGGCACGCAACTATAAACTGCTGCGAGCGAAAGAGATCCGCAACACCTGCACCTACTGCTCCGTGGGCTGCGGGCTATTAATGTATAGCCTCGGCGACGGCGCGAAAAACGCCAAAGAAGCGATTTACCATATCGAAGGGGACCCGGACCATCCGGTGAGCCGGGGCGCACTGTGCCCGAAAGGCGCCGGCCTGCTGGACTATGTCCACAGCGAAAACCGTCTGCGTTATCCGCAATACCGCGCGCCGGGCTCGGATAAATGGCAGCGCATCTCCTGGGATGAAGCCTTTAGCCGTATCGCCCGACTGATGAAAGCCGACCGTGACGCTAACTTTATTGAAAAGAACGAGCAGGGCGTCACGGTTAACCGCTGGCTTTCCACCGGGATGCTGTGCGCCTCGGCGGCAAGCAATGAGACCGGCATGCTGACGCAAAAATTCGTGCGCTCGCTGGGTATGCTGGCGGTAGACAACCAGGCGCGCGTCTGACACGGACCAACGGTAGCAAGTCTTGCTCCAACATTTGGTCGCGGTGCGATGACCAACCACTGGGTTGATATCAAAAACGCCAACGTCGTGGTGGTGATGGGCGGTAACGCCGCCGAAGCCCATCCGGTGGGTTTCCGCTGGGCGATGGAAGCGAAAAATAATAACGATGCTACGCTTATCGTCGTTGACCCGCGCTTTACGCGCACGGCCTCGGTGGCCGATATCTATGCGCCGATTCGTTCCGGTACCGACATTACCTTCCTGTCGGGCGTGCTGCTGTACCTGATCGAAAATAATAAGATCAATGCCGAGTACGTGAAGCATTACACCAATGCCAGCCTGCTGGTGCGGGATGATTTTGCCTTCGAAGAGGGCCTGTTCAGCGGCTACGATGCGCAAAAACGCCAGTACGATAAATCGTCCTGGAACTATCAGTTCGATGAAAACGGCTACGCCAAACGCGATGTAACGCTCAGCCATCCGCGCTGCGTGTGGAATCTGCTCAGGCAGCATGTTTCCCGCTACACGCCGGAAGTGGTCGAAAACATCTGCGGTACGCCGAAAGCGGACTTCCTTAAAGTGTGTGAGGTGCTGGCGTCAACCAGCGCTGCAGACCGCACCACCACCTTCCTGTATGCCCTGGGCTGGACGCAGCACACCGTCGGCGCGCAGAACATCCGCACCATGGCGATGATTCAGCTGCTGCTCGGCAACATGGGCATGGCCGGCGGCGGCGTCAATGCCCTGCGCGGCCACTCCAACATTCAGGGGCTGACCGATTTGGGCCTGCTGTCGACCAGCCTGCCGGGCTATTTGACGCTGCCATCGGACAAACAGGCCGACCTGCAAAGCTACCTCAGCGCCAACACGCCGAAGGCGACGCTGCCCGGGCAGGTGAACTACTGGAGCAATTACCCGAAATTTTTCGTCAGCCTGATGAAGTCGTTCTACGGTGAGGCGGCGCAGAAAGAGAACGACTGGGGCTTCAACTGGCTGCCGAAATGGGATCAGGCCTACGACGTTATCAAGTATTTCAATATGATGGATAACGGCAACGTCACCGGCTACATCTGCCAGGGCTTCAACCCGGTGGCGTCCTTCCCGGACAAAAACAAAGTGGTGCGTAGCCTCAGTAAGCTGAAATATATGGTGGTTATCGATCCTCTGGTGACCGAGACCTCCACCTTCTGGCAGAACCACGGCGAGTCTAATGATGTCGACCCGGCTGCGATTCAGACCGAAGTCTTCCGTCTGCCGTCGACCTGCTTTGCCGAAGAAGATGGCTCGATCGCCAACTCCGGCCGCTGGCTGCAGTGGCACTGGAAAGGCCAGGATGCGCCGGGAGAAGCGCGCAACGATGGCGAAATCCTGGCCGGGATCTATCACCGTTTGCGCGAGCTGTACCGTCGCGAAGGTGGCAAGGGCGCGGAACCGTTGCTGAAAATGAGCTGGAGTTATAAGCAGCCGGACCATCCTGAATCGGAAGAGGTTGCAAAAGAGAACAACGGCTACGCGCTGGCGGATCTCTACGATGACAATGGGGGGCTGCTGGCGAAAAAAGGGCAACTGCTCAATAGCTTCGCGCTGCTGCGCGATGACGGCAGCACCGCGTCATCGTGCTGGATCTACACCGGCAGCTGGACCGAGCAGGGTAACCAGATGGCGAATCGCGATAACGCCGATCCTTCGGGCCTGGGCAATACGCTCGGCTGGGCCTGGGCGTGGCCGCTCAATCGCCGGGTGTTGTATAACCGCGCCTCGGCCGATATCAACGGCAAGCCGTGGGATGCGAAGCGGATGCTGATCCAGTGGAACGGCAGTAAGTGGGTCGGGAATGATATTCCGGACTTCAATACCGCGCCGCCGGGAAGCAACACCGGGCCGTTTATCATGCAGCAGGAGGGCCTGGGGCGCCTGTTTGCGCTCGATAAACTGGCGGAGGGGCCATTCCCGGAACACTATGAGCCGATGGAAACGCCGCTTGGCACCAACCCGCTGCACCCGAAGGTGGTCTCCAGCCCGGTGGTGCGGTTGTATGAAGAGGACGCCATTCGCTTAGGTAAGAAGGATACGTTCCCGTATGTCGGGACCACCTATCGTCTGACCGAGCATTTCCATACCTGGACCAAGCATGCGCTGCTCAATTCCATCGCGCAGCCGGAACAGTTTGTCGAAATCAGCGAAGGGCTGGCGAAAAGCAAAGGTATCGCTAACGGCGACTGGGTGAAAGTCAGCAGCAAACGCGGCTTTATTCGCGCGGTTGCCGTGGTGACCCGCCGACTGCGCACGCTGAACGTCAACGGCCAGCCGGTGGAGACCGTCGGGATCCCGCTGCACTGGGGGTTTGAAGGTGTGGCCCGCAAAGGCTATATCGCCAACACCCTGACGCCTAACGTCGGCGATTCCAACTCGCAAACGCCGGAGTATAAGGCGTTTTTGGTCAACATCGAGAAAGCGTAAGGAGCGATTCAATGGCGATGGAAACACAAGACATTATTAAACGCTCCGCGACCAACCCGATCACCCCCGCGCCGCGCGCGCGGGACTATAAGGCGGAAGTCGCCAAGCTTATCGATGTCTCCTCCTGCGTGGGCTGTAAAGCCTGCCAGGTGGCCTGTTCCGAGTGGAATGATATCCGCGATGAAGTGGGGCACTGCGTCGGCGTGTACGACAACCCGGCGGATCTCAGCGCCAAATCCTGGACGGTAATGCGCTTTAGCGAGACCGAACAGAACGGCAAGCTGGAGTGGCTTATCCGCAAGGATGGCTGTATGCACTGCGAAGATCCGGGCTGCCTGAAGGCCTGTCCGTCCGCCGGGGCGATTATTCAGTACGCCAACGGCATCGTCGATTTCCAGCAGGAAAACTGCATCGGCTGCGGCTACTGCATTGCCGGGTGTCCGTTTAACGTCCCGCGTCTTAATAAAGAGGATAACCGGGTCTATAAATGCACCTTGTGCGTGGACAGGGTCAGCGTTGGTCAGGAACCGGCCTGCGTGAAAACCTGTCCTACCGGCGCTATCCACTTTGGCACGAAAAAAGAGATGCTGGAGGTAGCGCAGGAGCGGGTGGATAAGCTTAAAAAACGCGGTTATGCCAACGCCGGGATTTACAACCCGCCGGGCGTCGGCGGCACCCACGTGATGTACGTCCTGCATCATGCCGACCAGCCGGAGCTGTATCACAAGCTGCCGAAGGAACCGCAGATCGATACCAGTATCAGTCTGTGGAAGGGGGCGCTTAAACCGCTGGCGGCCGCGGGCTTTATCGCCACCTTTGCCGGACTGATTTACCACTACATCGGTATCGGTCCGAACAAGGAAGTTGACGATGACGAGGAGGAGCATGATGAGTAAATCGAAGATGATTGTGCGCACAACGTTTATCGACCGCGCCTGTCACTGGACGGTGGTTATCTGTTTCTTCCTCGTGGCGCTGTCGGGAATATCGTTCTTCTTCCCGACGCTGCAGTGGCTAACGGAAACCTTCGGCACGCCGCAGATGGGGCGTATCCTGCACCCGTTTTTCGGGGTGCTGATTTTTGTCGCGCTGATGTTTATGTTTGTGCGTTTTGTGCACCACAATATTCCGGATAAGCAGGATATTCCCTGGCTGAAGGGCATTGTGGAGGTGCTGAAAGGCGACGAACATAAGGTTGCGCGGGTCGGTAAATATAACGCCGGGCAGAAGATGATGTTCTGGACCATCATGAGCATGATTTTCGTGCTGCTGGTGACCGGAGTGATTATCTGGCGGCCGTATTTTGCGCCGTATTTTCCGATTCAGGTCATTCGTTATAGCCTGCTGATCCATGCCACCTCGGCGATTATCCTGATCCACGCCATCCTTATTCATATGTATATGGCATTCTGGGTCAAAGGGTCGATTAAGGGGATGATTGAGGGTAAGGTCAGCCGCCGCTGGGCGAAGAAACACCACCCGCGCTGGTATCGCGATGTCGAACGCCTGGAAGCGATGAAAGAGAGTCGCGAAGGGATGAAGTAAGCCTTCACGGCGCGAAACCCGCTCCGGAGATGTCGGAGCGGGTTACCGACAGTCAGGAGTTCGTGATAAGTGTATCGATTGAATCGATAACGCCCTGGCGCGCATGATTCAGATTGCAGACGAAATCCTGTGCTGGATCCGTTTATTATTTAAGTTACTAATCATTGGCGTACAAAGTAAAAAGCTGTCAAATTCTATATTTATCCTTGGTACGACATGCTGATGCCAGCGTGGTAACTGTTGTGGTCGCATTAAAGGAATAATGACTCTCGTGGCCAGGTCTGCATAATAATCATTCTGCACGATCATATAATACGGCAGGGTTTTATTTGTCTGAGCAGAACAATTCCGATAAACATTGAATTGTTCAAGCATCATAGTACCCTGAAAAATTCATCATCAGTAAGAGTGCCTCCTTTTGCAATAAATTCATTCATTGCGGCAATGAATTCCTTGTGCTGTCGCTGTTTATCTGCTTCTCGTAAATCCTTACCTGGCTGTGCTGACGCCTTCTGGACGGGTACGTCAGTGGGTCTTTTACGTAGCGTATTACTTTTCATCATAGGCTCCTTGCGGTTGGTTCTGTGATTATTCACTTTACTCACTAAAAAATAAATCCCAGCAGGAACTTTAATATTTATTTTGCGAAGCAGCTTCCAGAGGAAAGTAACAGCCTGAAATAGTCATGGTTATTGTAATAAACCTGGCGCTGGTATTAACCAGCGCTGCAGGAAATAATCAAAACTTCTCTGGAATAAAGCGGAAGGGGAAATTGGTCTGTTTCATTTTGCCAATTTTGCGCTTCGGCAGCGTCACATGCTCCACCGGTAACGCTTCATACGGGATCTGCGACAGCAGATGGGTAATGATATTCAGACGCACGCGCTTTTTATCCTCTGAGCGGGCGACGAACCACGGCGCCCAGGCGGTGTCGGTGGCGGCGAACATGGCGTCGCGGGCGGCGGTATATTCATCCCAGCGGTTGAAAGATTTGATGTCCATCGGCGAGAGCTTCCAGATTTTACGCCCGTCGTCGATGCGATCCCGCAGGCGGCGCTCCTGCTCCTGCGGCGAGACCTCCAGCCAGTACTTGAGCAGAATAATGCCCGATTCGACCATACCTCGCTCCACCATCGGCGCGCCGTCGAGAAACTTCTGTACCTCTTCCGGCGTACAAAAGCCCATCACCCGCTCAACGCCGGCGCGGTTGTACCAGCTGCGATCGAAAATCACGATCTCGCCGGCCGCCGGGAGATGCTTGATATAGCGCTGAAAATAGAGCTGGCTTTTTTCGCGCTCGGTGGGCGAGGGTAAGGCCACGACCCGGAAGATACGCGGGCTGACGCGCTCGGTGATCGCCTTAATGGTGCCGCCTTTCCCGGCGCCGTCCCGGCCTTCAAAGACAATGCATACTTTCAGTCCCTTATGCACCACCCAGCGCTGCAGTTTCACCAGCTCAACGTGGAGTTTGCGCAGCGCTTTCTCATACGCTTTGTTGTCGAGCGGCGCGATTTTTGCCGCCGTGTCGACCGGATTACCGCTTTTCTTGTTGCCCATCGCCATGCTCCGTGTTGCCGGGGTATCCCTTTGAAGTGTAATCCTCCTCCGGCGAGGCGATGGAAAATTATTCGCCGGGTTTTGCCGCCTGGATGACTTCCAGACCCACCCGCTGCCCCCACGACAGCTCCAGGGTGTTGCCGTCCGGGTCGGCAAAGAAGGCGAAATAACCCACCGGATCGCCCAGCTGCTCCGGTTCCCGGCGTAAAACACCTTCCCGCCGCGCGAGGGCTACTTTCTCATCGATCTCGGCCTGGGTAGCGCAGGCGACGCCGAGATGGCCGAACGGTCCCAGCGGCGTATCGGCCGGATCGTCACTTTGCACCAGCACCAGGGCGAAAGGCCGGGTGCGGTCGCTGAGCCATGCCACTTTCCGCGCCGAGGGGAGATCGGGTTCGCGTTGGTGAATAACGGTCATCGCCGTATAGCGGGTATAAAAATCGATGCTGCTGGCCAGACAGCGGACGGTAAAGGCAACATGGGTAAAGCCGACATCAACAGTTTGCATGGATAAATCTCCCGAGGTGAACGATGTTTTGACTTTACAACCTCAAGTTAACTTGAGATCAATTAGGCGTTTATCCCTTTGAGCCCACTGATTTTGATAGGGGATTGTCACTGCGAAACCACGCTGCCGTTATGCCACGCTGCTGGGGGGCATGAACGAATCAGGCCGTTGTATGGAGGAAACTGCCGTCGGGCGTTTTTAGCTGGTGTGTCGGGGCGGGATGGTCAATAATGCCGGCCGTCTCTCAATACCCCTAACAGATGTATGAAAAAAACGATTTTTTCATTGGCGCTGGGCACCTTCGGACTCGGCATGGCGGAATTCGGCATTATGGGCGTGCTGCCGGAGCTGGCGCACGATGTCGGGATATCTATCCCCGCCGCCGGCAATATGATTGCCTGGTATGCTTTCGGCGTGGTGATTGGCGCGCCGATCATGGCGCTGCTGTCCAGCCGGTTTTCCCTGAAATCGGTGATGCTGTTTCTTGCCGCGCTGTGCCTTCTCGGTAACACCCTGTTTACCGTCTCCAGCAGCTACCCCATGCTGGCGCTTGGCCGGCTGGTTTCCGGTTTCCCTCATGGGGCGTTCTTTGGCGTGGGGGCGATTATCCTGTCGAAAATCGCGCCGCCGGGGAAAGTGACCGCCGCGGTGGCGGGGATGATTGGCGGCATGACGCTGGCTAACCTGGTGGGCGTCCCGGGTGGCACCTGGCTCGGGCATCACTTTAGCTGGCGCTATACCTTTGCGCTTATCGCGGTGTTTAACGTGGCGGTATTCCTGGCGATCTTCTGCTGGGTGCCCACGCTTTATGACCGGGCCTCCACCCGGTTGCGCGAGCAGTTTCGTTTTCTGGCGTCGCCGGCGCCGTGGCTGATTTTCGCCGCCACCATGTTCGGTAACGCCGGCGTGTTTGCCTGGTTCAGCTATATCAAACCCTTTATGATCCATGTCTCGGGCTTTGCCGAAAGCCGGATGATGCTGATTATGATGCTGGCGGGGCTGGGAATGGTGGTCGGCAATTTGCTCAGCGGCAAAATTTCCGGGTGCTACAGCCCGCTGCGTATCGCGGCGATAACCGACGGGGCGATTGCGGTGACGCTGCTGCTGATCTTTGCCTTCGGTGAGCACAAAGTCGCTTCGCTGGCGCTGGCGTTTCTCTGCTGTGCCGGGCTGTTTGCCCTGTCGGCGCCGCTGCAGATCCTGTTGCTGCAGAACGCCAAAGGCGGCGAGATGCTGGGGGCGGCAGGGGGACAGATCGCCTTTAACCTCGGCAGCGCCATCGGCGCCTTCTGCGGCGGGATGATGATCGCCCAGGGCTTCGGCTGGAACAGCGTGGCGCTCCCCGCCGCCGCGCTGTCGTTTCTGGCGATGAGCGCCTTGCTCATCTATGGCTGTCACCAGCGGCGGCAGGTCGTCTGACGCCGCTTACTCGCGCCAGGGCTCCCCAAGCGTCAGCATCAGGCGGTTGGCCCAGGCGAAAAAGGCCGCCGACTGTAGCAGATCCAGCTGGGCCAGGGTCTCTAAACCCTGCGCATCAAGCGCCGCCAGATGGCCGGCGTTTAACGCGGGTGGCGTCACCGACAGCGCGGCGGCGGCGTCGATCTCCGCCTGCCAGCGCGGCGACTGCCCGTCGCGCAGATTCTCTCCCGGCGTGACCGCCAGCAGCGTGTCCACGGCGGTCTCGTCCTTCGCCAGCTGCGCCGCTTTGCGGGCATGCACCGAGGCGCAATAGATACAACCGTTGATTTTACTGGTCACCGTGGCGGCCAGCTCGCGCTCGGCGCGCGGCAATCCTCCCGGGGTATAGAAAATGCCTTTATCGGTCAGGGTCCGCTGCTCCAGCACCGGCTGATTGCGCGCCAGCAGGCGAAAGTAGGGGGAGTCGCTATGGCCATATTTGGCCAGAGTCGCCTGCTCTTCAGCGCTGAATTCCGCCAGCGGTTTATCGGCCAGCCAGGGTTCCCAGTGCAGCTCGTCGCGGGTGAAGCGAACCGGGGCCGCTTTGCCGCTCTGGGTATGCGGTGTGGTGTGCCAGTACCCGGCGACCACCGGCGAATCGGCGCTGACGATCGGTTTATGGTTGAGCGCCCGCAGGCCCAGCAGCAGTCGGCTCTGGAAGCTGACAAAGGCCACCAGCTGCGCCAGGGTGACGATGCCGCGCAGGCTCCAGCCCGCGCTGGTCAAGGTGTGCAGCGCGCCGGGAGTCGCTTCGACAGGAGTGAAGGTCAACAGGCGGGCGAACGCCAGCGCCGGGACCAGACGATCGGTGGTCGGGTCGGCCAGGCCAAAGCCGGCATAGTGCGCCGCCAGCGCGTCTGCCTGGTGTAATTTCGCTACCTTCGCGGCCACCGCGAAGCGTTCATCAAGAGGAAAGTCAGCGTCCTGCTGGCTGAACAGCACTTCATAACTTCCCTGGGCGTGACGGGTAGCGGCGTCGCGTACGGCGCGCGCCTGGTCGAGCGGGGAACCGGCGGCGATCTCCGCCAGTTCGGCCAGAATATCCTGACTCAGCGTCATGGTGACTCCTTATCTGATGTGGGGGGCAATATGCTGAGCGATCAGCTCAATGGAACGCAGCGTATCCCGGTGCGAAGGCTCGACAGAGTGCACCTGAAACGAAATATCGGTGGCGCGGGCCAGCACGCTGTCCTTAGCGAGGGAGGCAATAACATGCTCTGGGTCGCCAACGTGGGCATCCAGTTGTTGCAGATAGTCGGTGACACTGTCACCTTCGATCGTATGACCCGCCGCCCGGTGCTGTGTCGCCTGCTTGCGCAGACCGGGCTCGGCCACCTGCAGGGCGTGGGCGTGACTGTCGGCGACGAAGGCGGTGCGGGAGGCGAGGATCCGCGGCGCAACGCCGACCGGCAGCGCCGCCAGGTAGGCGTCGATGATCGGGTTCTGAATGGCGTCCAGCGGCAGCCGTGGTTCTCCGGACGGCCGTGGCTGAGTGCGCGACAGCATCAGCCCGTGACCCGCCTGACCGGCGCGGATGGCGCCCTCCACCGAGAAGGTGGCGATCCAGATCCGCTCCGCCAGCTGCGGCGCGGGCGGATAGAGATGGTTGTCCGGGTGGCTCAGCGTGTCGCCGCGCCAGGCGCTGTGGATCAGGTGAAGATGGTCGGCAAATACCGCCCCGCGCTGCTCGCTGGTCAGGCCGAAGGGCAGAAACGAGGTTGGCGTGCCGCCGGAGCCAAACCCCACCTCCAGACGCCCGTCGGTGAGTAAATCCAGTACCGCCGCGTCTTCGGCGACGCGCAGCGGATTTTCCATTGGCAGAGTGATAATCGCCGTGCCGAGACGGATCCGGTCGGTCTGCGCCGCGACGTGGGCGAGAAACACCAGCGGCGAAGGCAGGCCGCCTTCCTGTTCATGAAAATGGTGCTGGGCAATCCAGGCGCTGTCGAAGCCCAAGCGCTCCGCGTGGCGGATCTGTTCGGCCGCCAGCCGGTAGCGCGTTTGCGCGGAGCCCTGATCGAGCAGACGGGTAAAAAAGCCGAGGCGTTTAGGCATTATGCATTCTCCGTGTGGGCCTGTACTAAGCGGGGGGAAACCTGGGGGATGGCGGCGATCAGCTCGCGGGTGTAGGCCTGCTGCGGGGTGGCGAACAGGCGGTCAACGTCGCCATGCTCCACCACCTGGCCGGCACGCAGCACCGTGACGCTGTCGGCGATGCGCCGGACCGTCGCCAGATCGTGGGTAATAAACAGGTAGCTCAGACCCAGCTGCTGCTGTAACTGTTGCAGCAGGGCGAGGATCTGTGCCTGAACGGTGACGTCGAGCGCCGAGGTCGCTTCGTCAAGCACCAGAATGGCCGGCTCGAGGATCAGCGCCCGGGCAATCGCCACCCGCTGCCGCTGGCCGCCGGAGAGCTCCCGCGGCGTACGCGACAGCAGCTCCGGAGCCAGCGCCACCCGCGCGGCGACGTTCTCCACGCGCAGGCGACGCGCCGGGGCGCTGAGGCGTTCGAAGTTTTTTAACGGCTCTTCGATAATCGCAAACAGCGTCTGACGCGGGTCGAGTGAGGCGAAGGGGTTCTGGTAGACAAACTGGATTTTGCGTCGCAGCTGCCGCTGCGCCTCGCGGCTGAGATGCCCGGCGTCGATACCGTCGATGGTCACCTGTCCGGCATCGGCGTGCTCAAAACCCAGCAGGATCCGCGCCAGGGTGGTTTTCCCGGAGCCGGATTCCCCCACCAGCGCGTGCGTGCTGCCGCGTTTGACCTCAAAGCTGACGCTGTCGAGCGCCTGCAGCGCCTGTTTGCCCAGCGAGAAGCGTTTGCTGATCCCCGCCACGCGAATGGCCGGTGTGGCCAGCGGCCGGTGACGCGCCGCTGTCAGTCTCAGCGGCGCATCCTGCAGATCGTGGAGCAGCTGGCGGGTATAAGGGTGCTGCGGACGCTGGACAATCACCTCGGTGGCACCCTGTTCCTGAATCTCTCCCTGACGAAATACCATGATCCGATCGGCGCGTTCGGCGGCCAGCGCCAGATCGTGGGTGACAAACAGCACGGCGGTCCCCGATTCGTGACGCAGGATATCAAGCAGATCGAGAATGCGCTTCTGCACCGTGACGTCGAGAGCGCTGGTGGGCTCGTCGGCAATAATGAGATCCGGCTGCAGGGCAATGGCGATGGCGATCAGCACTCGCTGTTTCATCCCGCCAGACAGCTGATGTGGGTACTGGTCAAGACGCTGTTCCGGGTGGCTGAGACCGACTTTAGTGAGCAGGTTATGGACCTGCTGTCGGCGTTCAGCGGCGGAGAGGGACTGATGCAGGCGCAGGATCTCTTCCACCTGCTGACCAATGGTTTTTACCGGGTTGAGCGAATTGCCGGGGTCCTGCGGCACCAGGCTGATGCTCACTCCGCGCAGGCGGTTCAGGCGTTTTGCCGACCAGTCGCTAATCACTTCGCCATTGAGGACAATCCGCCCGGCGTCGCGGCGGGCGTTATCCGCCAGCAGGCCGATTATGGCCTGCGCGGTGGTGGTTTTCCCCGAGCCGGACTCTCCGACGAAGGCCAGCATTTCGCCTCGCTGGATGGAAAAACTGACGTTGTGCACCACTTCGCGCCATTCGCCCCGTGAGCGGTAGCTGATGCGCAGATCTTCAACGGACAGAACGGTCATGGGCGTACTCCACTCCACTGGCGGCTAAGACGATTGGCGGCAAGGACCACGGCGACCACGGCGAGGCCGGGGAAGGTGGTTAGCCACCAGGCGGTTGACAGGTAATTGCGGCCTTCGGCGATCAGTAATCCCCACTCCGGCACCGGCGGCGGGGTGCCGTAGCCGAGGAAGCTGAGGGTGGCCAGGGCCAGCATCGCCTGACCGAACTGCAGCGTCGCGAAAGCAAGCACCGCGGTGAGCGAGTTGGGCAGAATATGGCGCCAGAAGACGGCGAGAAAGGTGCCCCCGCTGCCCCGGGCTGCTTCGACGTAATCGCTGTGGCGCACGCGCACCACCTCCGCCCGCGCCAGGCGCGCGAAGCTGGCGATAGCCGCCACGCCGACCGCCACCGCCGCATTCACCGTACCGAAACCGAGCAGAATAATCACCGTCAGCTGCAGCAGCAGGGAGGGGATGGCCAGCAGGACATCGACCAGGCGCATGATGGTGGATTCCACGCGACCGGCCAGCGCCCCGGCGAGGGTGCCAAGGGCGGTGCCGAACGCCAGGCCGATGGCGACGGCGATCAGCGCCGCCGAGAGAGAATGTACCGCGCCGTACACCACCCGCGTCCACAGATCGCGCCCCAGCTGGTCGGTACCCAGCCAGTAGTGCGCCTGCGGCGCCAGGCGCTGAGCGCCGGGGATCCCTTCCAGCGGGTTCGCGGCGGTAAACCACTGCGGGGCGAGGGCCATTAACAGCGCAGTGATCATCACCGCCCACGCCAGCCACAGGCCAGGCTGCAGGCGCACCCTGCGCCATTCCGGGCGGCGGCGAACCGCGATGGCATAATCGACCAGGCTCATTTCGCACCTCCGGTCTGTAAATGGAGCCGGGGATCCAGTCGCGGCATGACCAGGTCGACCAGCAGGTTGATCAGGACGAAACCGAGGGCGGAGATCATCACCACCGCCTGCAGCACGGCGATATCCTGGTTATTCACCGCCTGCTGGGTCAGCTGGCCGAGGCCGCTGCGGCCGAAGACGGTCTCGGTGATCAGCGCCCCGGCAATAAGCTCCCCGAGCAGCAGCCCGGCAATATTCAGCGCTGGCAGCAGGGCGTTACCCATGACATGGTGCCAGAGGACGCCAGTCTCGCTCATGCCCTTGGCGCGGGCGACCGCGACGAAGGGCTGAACCGCCACCTGATCCATGCTGCGCATCAGGATCTGCGCCAGCGGCGCGGAAATGGGCAGCGCGACGGCGATAACCGGTAAAATCAGTCCCTCCAGCGGACCAGGGTTAATTACCGGGATCCAGCGCAGCTGAAAGGAAAACAGCTGGATCAGGGCGATACCCAGCCAGAAGGTAGGCAGAGAGATAAACAGCACCGGTAGCGACTGCAGAAAATTGCTCAGCCAGCGCAGCCCCGGCAGCCGCGAGGCGAAAGCGAGGGCGAACGCCAGCGCCACCGCCAGCAGAAAGGCCGGCAGGGCGAGGCTTAAGGTATCCGGCAGGTTGCTGGCAATCAGACTACTGACCGCCAGACCCGCCTGCAGGGAATAGCCAAAGTCGCCGTGCAGCATCGCCAGCAACGTATGCAGATACTGGCGCCACAGCGGGCTGTCGGCGCCGTAGGCTAGCCGCATCTCGGCGATTTGCGCCGGGCTGAGGCCGAGGTCCGGGTTCTGAAACTTGATCAGCACCGCATCCCCCGGCAGCACCTGCAGCAGGAAAAAGGTGAGGGTAAATGCCGCCCACAGGACCAGCAGCCCCTGGCCGAACCGTCGCAGAAGATAAGCGCTCATATCCGGCCTCTTAGTGCTTGTCCAGCCACGCGCCGTAGAACGACGGGCGACCGACGGCCTCGAAGCTGACGCCTTTGACCCATGGCGCGCCGGCGAACACCTGCGGCTCTTCGAAAATAGGGATCACATAGGCGTTGTCGATCAGATAGCGCTGGGCGTCCCCGGTTAACTGCAGGCGTTGCTGCGGCTCTACCGCCGCGGAGATGCCGGTCAGCAGGTCATTTAGCTTATCATCGCGAAAGTGCTGGACTTTATCGCTGGAGCCGCCTTTCTGCAGCAGCGCATCGCGGTTGTTGGGGAAGAACATACTTTTCACCACGTCCGGGTCGGCGCGGCCCACTTCCGAGACGGTGAGCGGGGTTTTCTGCGGGTCGAGGTTGTCCAGCGTATGGCTGCCGGCATCCCCGGCTTTGACGGTTAACGCCACACCCACCTGGCGCCACTGCTGGGCGATCAGCTGTAGCACTTCTTTATTCTGCGGCTGCGGCAGCGACTCATATACCGTTAGCGCCAGCCGCTGTCCGTCTTTGCTGCGAATACCGTCGGCGGCGGGCTTCCAGCCGGCCTCATCCAGCAACTGCCGGGCTTTGGCCTGGTCGAAGGTCAGCTTATCGCTCAGATTGACATAGCCGGCGGCAGAGCTGGCCAGCACGGAGGTGGCTTGCGGGTAGTTAGCGGAGAACAGCGTCTCCACCACCTGCCTGGCGTTGGTGGCATGGAGCAGGGCCTGACGCACCCGCAGGTCGGCGACCAGAGGGTTATCCGGGCGGAAGCTCAGGCTGTCGTTGACCCCGCGGGTAGGGGCCGCGTAGACCTTAAACCCCTGATCGGTCGCCTGCTTCTCATCGTAGGCCTGCACCTGGCGAATAAAGCCCGCCTGGCCCGCCAGCAGCGCGCCGATGCGCACGCTATCTTCCGGCGTCACAATATAGGTGATGCCGTCGAGGTTAGCCGGTCCCTGCTGGGCACTGTTTTTCGGCCCCCACTGATAATCCTTGCGCGCCACCAGCGTCAGCTCGCGGCCCGGCTTTTCATCCTGCACCACAAAGGGCCCGGAGCCGATAATATGCCGGGCATCGCCCAGCGCTTCAAAATTGCGCTGCAGGGTGCTGAGGGACACCAGACCGGAGCCGATGGTGGCGGTGCCCTGCAGGAAGCCCGGCGACGGTTTGTTGAAGTAAAATTTTACCGTCAACGGGTCGATCACTTCGCTGCGCTGGTAGTTATTGATCACCTCCGAGACGGGCAGGCGATGGGCTTTATCTCCCAGACCATAGGTGTCGAAGTTTTTAGCCACGGCGGCGGCGTCCAGCGGGGTGCCATCTGAGAAAGTGACCCCTTTGCGCAGGTGGAAGGTGTATTCGGTTTTATCGGCATTGCTGGTCCAGCTCTCGGCGATCCACGGCTCAATCTCCAGCGTTTTCGGGTTCTGCCAGGTAAGCTTATCGGTTATCTGATTGAGAATTCCGCCATTTGGATAAAAGCCGCCGGCGGGCGGATAGAGATTGGTGTGCGGTTGCTGCTCCAGATAAATCAAGGTGCCGCCTTTAACCGGCGTGTCGGCAGCCCAGACGGAAAAGGCGCCAGAGAGAAACAGCGCGGCCAGCGCGGGCAGGCGAAAATGACGATGCATGGTGAATTCCTTTGTTATCTATTGTGTTGCCATCATCGGGCGCGGCTAAAAACAAAGGAAGCAAGGAATTGCGCTAAGCATTTGCGGAAATTGCATTTACTTCCCGGGGCGGGAAGCGAGGGAAAAGCGCCTCTCCCGGGCGGGAGAGGCGTCGGCGATTAGCTGCGCAGATCGATAACCATACGGCCGCGGATCTGACCCTGCTCCATCTCTTTAAAGATGGCGTTGATATCTTCCAGCGGGCGCAGGGTGACTTTTGGCACCACTTTACCTTCGGCGGCAAACTGGAAAGCTTCCACCAGATCCTGACGGGTGCCGACCAGCGAACCGACCACCTCGATGCCGTCGAGCACCAGACGTGGAATATCGAGGCTCATCGCCTCCGGCGGCAGGCCTACCGCGACCACGCGGCCACCGGCGCGAACGGCATCCACCGCCGAGTTAAAGGCCGCTTTAGCCACCGCGGTCACCACGGCAGCATGCGCGCCGCCGGTTTTTTCCTGAATCACTTTCGCTGCATCTTCATTACGGGAGTTGATGGTCAGGTCGGCGCCCATCGAAGCCGCCAGCTCCAGCTGCCCGTCGTTAACGTCGATAGCGATCACTTTGGCGTTAAAAACATTCTTCGCATACTGCAGCGCCAGGTTGCCCAGCCCGCCGAGGCCGTAGATAGCGATCCACTGACCCGGTTTGATGTGGGAAACTTTGACCGCTTTGTAGGTGGTGACGCCGGCGCAGGTGATGCTGCTGGCGGCGGCGGAGTCGAGGCCGTCCGGCACTTTTACCGCATAGTTAGCGGTGACGATACACTCTTCCGCCATGCCGCCATCGACGGTATAACCGGCGTTTTTCACCGAACGGCACAGCGTCTCGTTGCCGCTGTTACAGTAATCGCAGTGGCCACAGCCTTCGAAGAACCACGCCACGCTGGCACGATCGCCCGGTTTCAGGGACGTGACGCCCGGGCCGACTTTTTGTACCACCCCGATCCCTTCATGGCCGAGAATGACGCCGGTTTTATCGCCAAAATCGCCGTTTTTCACGTGCAGGTCTGTATGACACACGCCGCAGCATTCCATTTTTAACAGCGCTTCGCCGTATTCCAGCGGGCGCAGCGTTTTTTCCGTGACGTTAACCTGATGGTCGTGGGTAACAACAGCTGCCTTCATGCCTGTCTCCTTGTGGGGGATTGATTAATTTAATTAATGCAATAGCACCCAATAAGGATTAGACGCTGAGCGGGGAAATACAAGCTGCTTAGTACAGAATGTGGTTTTTTGCTACAGAGGTAGCACAAAATTCATACGATATCGCTATATTTGGTAGGTAATAATATTGACACCGAATGGTCATGTTTTTGTCATCACTCAAATCTATCGTTTTGCGCATCAATTTCTTATAACAACAGAGTGAATCGACAATGCATCTGGTAAAAATCGTCCTCACCGCCGGTCTGTTTATGTCCGCCGCCGCCCAGGCGCAGAATGTGCTGGAATTTCCCCAGCCGGAAAATAACCCGGAAGAGTTTTACGCCGTCACCGAGATCCCGGCAGGAGGCATCATTAAGTATGAAACCGACGCCAAAACGGGGTTTATCATCGCCGACCGCTTTCAGTCGATGCCGGTGGCTTACCCGGCGAACTACGGCTCGCTGACCCAGTCGCTGGCCGGGGATGGCGATCCGCTGGACGTGGTGTTTTATACCCGCGCGCCAATGGCGCCGGGCACGCTGATTAAGCTGCGGCCAATTGGAGTGCTGAAGATGATAGACGGCGGAGAAAAAGACGACAAAATCATCGCCGTGCCGGCCAGTAAAATTGACCCCACCTACGACGACATCAAGACCATCACCGATCTGCCAAAAATAGAGCAGCAGCGACTGGAGGCCTTCTTCCGGGTCTATAAAGCGCTGCCGGAGGGGCGTAAAAAGGTCGAGCTGGCCGGCTTTAATGACGCCGCCGCCGCGAAGCAGGAGATCAAATCGGCCTGGGAGGCCTGGAAGGCGAAGAACCCGCAATAATATTCATCGCGGGTGCTGTCCGACGCCCGCGGCATTCGCTCTCACGACCCCTGCGGCGGTGAAATCACACGTCACATGGCAACGCTTATCCCACCATATTGCATCTTGGCGCAGGATAAAGATAATGGTTGTATTATACAACTATTTCATTTTCTGGACCCGCCGCCATGCCTGATACCCCCTTAATCCAACAGATTCGTACCGCCTCGCGGTTAATGGTGCGCGAGCTGGGCTTTATGAGCACCACGCTGGCCGCCACCCATTATTCACCTTCGGCGGTGCACACCCTGCTTGAGGTCTCGATGAGAGGGGAGATGACGGCCGCGCAGCTGGTCACGTTGCTGGGACTGGAAAAATCAAGCGTCAGCCGGATGGTTTCTCGTCTGCTGGCGGCCGGTGAGCTGGAGGAGCGTCCTTGCGCGGAGGATGCGCGCGCGAAATCACTCGCCCTGACGGCAAAGGGGCACCATACGGTGGCGAAAATTAACGCCTGGGGTACCCGTCAGGTGGTGGAGGCGTTAGACCATCTGGATGAGACGCAGCAGCAAACTGTCGCCACTGGACTGGCGGCCTATGCCCGGGCGCTGGCGCAGTGTCGGGATAGCGCGCTCGCGAATACGGCTCCGCAAATTTCGCTGATGACCGGCTACCAGCCGGGGATGATCGGCCGGATAGCCCAGATGCACGGGGAGTATTACGCCCGTCATCATGACTTTGGCGCTTTTTTTGAAGGTAAGGTCGCCAGCGGTGTAGCGGAATTTGCCACCCGGCTTTCCTCCCCGGCCAACCAGATCTGGCTGGCGATCCGCGAAGGGAAAATCGTCGGCTCGCTGGCCATCGATGGCGAGGACCTCGGCCAGCAGGAGGCGCATTTGCGCTGGTTTATTCTCGATGACAGCTGCCGGGGAACCGGCATTGGCAGGCGCCTCCTCAGCGAGGCGATGGCTTTCTGCGATAGTCGCCAGTTTAGCGCGGTGCAGCTGTGGACTTTTAAAGGGCTGGACGCGGCCCGCAAACTGTATGAATCCTTTGGCTTCACGTTAACCCGCGAATGGCAGGGAGAGCAGTGGGGAAAGGTGATGACCGAGCAGCAGTTTACCCGGCCCGGAAACACCGGCTAAGGGCGTGGCGCCTTAGCCGGTGGGAGAGCATGAAGATTACGTCAGCTGGATAAGCAGGCGGGCAATTTCCTCCCGCCACTGCGCCTGAAGTGATGGCTTTTGATGCTTCGGCTTGCGGGCCATATCGTCAGCCAGCCACTGCTCCAGGTCAATCAGCCGCGCCAGCAGGACTTCCTCATCATCCACTCCGACGGGGGGATTTTGCAAAGCAGGCCGACTCTCCGGAGCGGGAGCTACGGCCTGCAGACGGTCATACACGGCCTCCAGGCTGTGCCATTCCGTTAACCCGTCATGGTCGATCAGCCAGAAGCGGTTACAGCTTTCGCTAATAAGCTCACGATCATGACTGACCAGCAGCACGCCGCCGGGGTAGTCGCGCAGCGTCTGCGCCAGCGCCGCTTTGCCCTCCATATCAAGATGGTTGGTGGGTTCATCCAGCAACAGCAGGCTGTAGCGCGCCAGCGACAGGCCAACGAACAGCAATCGTGACCGCTCGCCACCGCTGAGGCTGTTGACCTGCTGGCTATGTCGCGCCCAGCCAAACCCGGCGGCGATCAGCGCCCGTTTGCGCACCTCTGCCGACGGGGCGAACGGCGTCAGGGCGTCGAGCAGGCTGGCATCGTCCGGTAACTGCTCCAGCGTCTGGTCATAATAGCCGGGGTGCAGCCGGGGATGCAGGCGCAGCCCCGGGAGTGGCGATGTGTCGTTCATCTGCTGCCACAGCAGGCGCAGCAGGGACGATTTACCACCGCCGTTACGCCCCATGATGGCCACGCGATCGCCACTGCGCAGGCGCGCCACGCCGGTGGTGAAGAGGGATGGCAGGCCCGGCGCGGGCGCGACGGGCAGGGTGTCCATCTCCAGCAGGCGGTCAGCCGGCAGGGCGTCCCCCTGCAATGACAGACGCCACGGCGGGCCGACGCTGAGCTCGGTTTGCTCGTCTTTCAGGCGGGCGACTTGCTTCTCCATCTGTTTGGCTTTGCGGGCGAGGTCTTCGTTGTCATAGACCCGACCCCAGGTGGCCAACCGCCGGGCGCTGGCGCTGACCCGGTCGATCTCTTTCTGCTCGGCCTTATGCCGCAGCGCAGCGCTTTCATCCTGCTCCTGCAGTGCCTGACGGGCGGCGCTGCAGGGCAAGGCGAAGCTGTGCAGCGTCTGGTCACGGAGGATCCAGCTGGTATTAGTTACAGCATCCAGTAAGGTGTTGTCGTGTGACACCAGCACGAAGCTCCCCTGCCAGGTTTGCAGGAAGCTTTCCAGCCACAGCAGGGTGGGCAGATCGAGATGGTTGCCAGGCTCATCCAGCAGCAACAGGTCAGGCTGGCGGATCAGCGCCCGGGCCAGCAGCAGGCGCGTGTGCTGGCCGCCGCTCAGGGTTGAGGTCTGCTGCGCCGTCACCGCCGGGGTAAAGCCCATCTGCGCCAGCAGGCGTTCGGCCAGCCAGCGCTGTGCTTCCCGCGTATCGGCGGGTAACGGGGCCAGCACTGCCTGCAATAGCGACTGCGAACGCAGAGCCTCCGGCAGATGCTGTTCAACGCGGGCCATCAGACACTGACCGGCGAGTGAGACGCTGCCCGAGGTGGGCGCGATCGTCCCGTCCAGCACCTGCAGCAGGGTGCTTTTGCCGCAACCGTTATGGCCGATGAGACCGATACGGTCGCCTTTCTTCAGGGTGAAGGAGAGGGTGTTAAACAGCGGCCCAAAGGCCGTCTCCACGTGGAGCGCATGGGCAGTTAGTAATGTACTCATAGTCAACTTACTCAAGAGTTACAGGCATGCGAATGCCTCGTCAAAACTCGCTGACGATAACCCGGTAAGCCGGAGAGAAGGGATTGCGTGAAGGGTCTTCGCTCAAGCCGTAGTTATCGCAGCACGATACCGATAACGCTTGAGCTGGCGCAATTGCCTAAGGCATGTGAAACAATAAACATTTCACAATACAGCATGGGGGTCCTCCTTTTTTCGTCAGTAAGTGGATGGGTGATGGCAGTGTAGTGGGGAAAGGCAAGCGGCGCCAGTGACAAAACTGGCAGGGGCGCGCGCGCGGCGCCCCCTCAGAGTTTAGCGTACAAAGGGAAACCAATACGCTTTTGCCAGTACCGCTTCAGTCAGTGTATTAGCGTCAGTTATTTTTTGGCACTGGGCTTCGAGGACATCAGGTTTACCCTTCGGGAACCAGCGTTGAGAAATGTAAAGCGTCAGGAAAACAGTTTCACGTGTTTGCTCACAGTGATAGGCATTTTTAATGTTATCAATTCTTCGGAATCCATATGGGTCTCTGTATTCTATGTAAGTTTCATAGTGGGATCTGGATTCAAAATAATTATCTGGATCCATGCTTGCCCAGACAATACTGAGATAATGCTTATCATGAAGGAAGTAACGATAACGGGTTGTCTCTCCACCGGGAATAACGCCGGGGAACAATCCCAAAAAGATGAAAATCAGCAAAGAAAGCATAACGGGAATAACCGGATGACGCAGTTTACGATGCGTTGATTTTCTCGTTGATAACAGCCAAATCAACGGTATAACGAGTGAGCAGAGAATAGCGACAAACGGTTTATAGAAGGTGTACAGACTATGTTCGATAAGATCACCAGCAACGGCATCATATGAACTGATTTCAAAGGGGGAATGCAGTGTTTCACCACTCAGTGAACATAAGCCATAGACTAACCCTGTTATTCCTGTCAGTGCTAAATATAAAATGATCATCCTATTCGTCATATTTTTTGTCGCAACCTGGTGGGGCATATTAACGTTCCTTGTTTGTCTCAGTAGTGAGAATCATTGAAAGTATCATCAGTGATTTATTTAAAAAATAATGGGAAACCAGCGGGCGTGATCGCGGGTATATTCCGTCAGCGCCTGGGGATCCTTTATCGCCTGGCAGGGGGCCTCAAGAATATTCGCATACGCATCCGGATACCAACTCTCCTCGGTCGTTAAGGTAAAAAAGCGAGACTCCCGGTGGGTTTCACAGGTATAGGCGTTTTTAATATTGTCAGCTTTGCGATATCCCTTTGGATCGCGATATTCGATATACACGTTGTACTCAGAACGGGTATCCCGCCATGCGCCTGGCTCCGGTTTCTGCCAGCGTATCGTCTGGTAGTAGCGCTCCCGCTCGCCGTAGCGATAGACAGGGGTCTCCCCGTCGGGTATCACGTCGGGTCTCAGGAAGAAAAACACCAGTCCCGCCAGCAGGAGTAACACCGGTGAGAGAATGTGGGTCAGCAGCCGCGGCGCCCGACGGTTAACCAGCAGCAGCCACAGTAGCGGCGGGATCGTGCTGACGATAAAAGCAAAGAGGATTTTTGCCGGCGTATAGAGTTCATGCACCGAAACCTCGCCGGCTTTCGCCGCGTAAAACGCCTGCTTATCGCCGAAATACCAGTACTCACCGTGAAAGGCGCTGATGGCGCTCACCAACAGCAGTCCGCTAAACAGCCCCAGCCAGAGGCGTAATATCGGTTGCAGAACCCTTTTTTGCTGGCTCATTTACGGTGCCTCCACAGGGACGGTGGCGATCGGGCGGGCAATCATAATTGCCGTTTCACTGAGCGCGTTCAGATCGCTTACCTGAGTACACTGGCGGGCCATGACCTGCGGATCGCCGTTTGGAAACCAGCCCTCATTGAATGACAGGGTGTAAAACTGGCTATGCCGCTGCACTTCACAGCGCCAGGCGCGACGAAGATTGTTTCTGTCGATCGGCCAGCGGGGATCTTTCGCTTCAACAAAAACTTCATATTTAGAGGGTTGAGTAACCTGTCGATCTGAATTCGTTTTACTCCAGAAAATGGCAGTGTAATAAACGTTGTGTTTACCGTACTGAATACTGGCATCCCGCCCGGGGGTAACCGCCGGATGGAGGAAAATAAATATCCCGGCGGCAATCAGTACCATCAGTGGTAATACAGGATGCTGTATCGGCCGCCAGGGGATTTTACGTACCGCCAGCAGCCAGACCAAAGTCATGAATAATACGTAGAGCAGGGCGAAGAAAAATTTACTCGGCGTGTAGATGACGACATCCACCAGTTCGCCGGTGGCGGGCTGATACTGCTCAGCGCGCGGGGTGAGCATCCACATATCGCCGCTGAAGAGGCACATTCCAGTGATGATGGCGATACCGCCGATGAGAAACAAGACAATGCGGATCGGAATCGCATTCGCTTTATTCGCGCCAGAGGTTAATTTTTGCATTTCACATTCCGTTGTGAAGAGATGAGAGGCAACTATTTTGCACAGCAAGGAGCGCGGGGCAAACGCTATCTGTTTACTATTTTTACGGTGAATTAATACTGGCGAAAAGGACGTTTCTGAGGCGGGAGATATTATTCGGACGTTATTAATAACCGGGCCGATATCTCGGCCCGGTGAGAGCGCTTAAATCGAGGTGCGACGATAATTCCGGTATTCCGGCAGCCAGAAATTATCGCTGATGGCCTGCAACAGTGCTTCGGCGGAGGTTTTCACCGCCACGCCTTGCTCCTGCGCCACCTTGCCAACCGCGAAGGCAATCGCCCGTGAGACGGTCTGGATATCCTTCAGCTCCGGCAACACCGGACCTTCACCGTTGTTCACCAGCGGCGAGTGTTTCGCCAGGGTTTCGCTGGCGGCCATCAACATCTCGTCGGTGACCCGCGACGCGCCGGAGGCAATTACCCCCAGACCAATCCCCGGGAAGATATAGGAGTTATTGCATTGCGCGATGGGATACTGCTTGCCTTTCAGGGTGACCGGGGCAAACGGACTGCCGGTGGCGACCAGCGCCTCGCCGTCGGTCCAGCTCAGGATATTCTGCGGCGTGGCTTCCACCCGTGAGGTCGGGTTAGAGAGCGGCATCACAATCGGACGCGGGCAGTGCTTGTGCATCTCGCGAATAATCTCCTCCGTGAACAGCCCCGGCTGACCCGAGACGCCGATCAGGATGTTCGGCTTCACGTTACGCACCACGTCCAGCAGGGACAGTGCCTCGCTGGAGGTATCCCAGCCCTGCAGATGCTCACGCTTCTGCACCAGCTTGTTCTGGAACGGCAGCAGATTAGGCATACCGTCGGTGAGCAGACCGAAGCGGTCAACCATGAATACGCGCTGGCGGGCCTCTTCTTCGCTGAGTCCTTCGCGGACGATCTGGGCGATAATCTGCTCGGCGATACCGCAGCCAGCGGAGCCCGCGCCGAGGAAGACGATTTTTTGCTCGCTCAGCTGGCTACCGGCGCCGCGGCTGGCGGCGATCAGCGTCCCGACGGTCACCGCCGCGGTGCCCTGAATATCGTCATTAAAGGAGCAGATTTCATTGCGATAGCGGTTGAGCAGCGGCATGGCGTTCTTCTGCGCAAAGTCTTCAAACTGCAGCAGGACGTCCGGCCAGCGGGCCTTAATCGCCTGGAT
Organism: Klebsiella sp. 10982; assembly: GCF_048589245.1. Taxonomy (NCBI): domain Bacteria; kingdom Pseudomonadati; phylum Pseudomonadota; class Gammaproteobacteria; order Enterobacterales; family Enterobacteriaceae; genus Klebsiella; species Klebsiella sp. 10982. The sequence goes on along the minus strand of NZ_JBMAXV010000027.1, from coordinate 36,809 downwards.
CACGTCGTCAACGAACTGATAGTACTCGTCGTCGGTAATGCGCGGATGGCGCCAGCCCATATACAGCGGATCGTCCAGCAGCTGCTGGTTGTTTGTCCCCACGTCCAGCACGACAGGCAGGGTGTAAGCCGGGCTGATACCGCCGCAGGTGGTGTACAGCGACAGCTTGCCGATCGGGATCCCCATCCCGCCGATCCCCTGATCGCCGAGGCCGAGAATACGCTCGCCATCGGTGACCACAATCACTTTCACGTTGTGGTTCGGGACGTTCTGCAGGATGTCGTCAAGGTTATGGCGATTCTGGTAGGAGATAAAGACGCCGCGGGCGCGACGGTAGATCTCGGAGAAACGTTCGCAGGCGGCACCCACCGTTGGGGTATAGATAACCGGCATCATCTCTTCGAGGTGGTTGCCGATCAGGCGATAGAACAGGGTTTCGTTGGTGTCCTGGATGTTACGCAGATAAATATGTTTGTCGATTTCAGTTTTGAATCCCTGATACTGGATCCAGGCGCGTTCAGCTTGCTCTTCGATAGTTTCAACCACTTCCGGCAGCAGGCCGAGCAGGTTGAAATTGCTGCGCTCTTCCATACTGAAGGCGCTGCCCTTGTTAAGCAGGGGGAATTCAAGCAGAACGGGACCCGCGTAGGGGATGTACAGGGAACGGTTTTTCTTATGGGTGAATTGCATCGCACTAACTCCTTGATCATGACCACAGTCCCGGCGCGGCGATAAGCGAAGGGCGGGTGGAAAGCAGCGGGCAGAGTATAGAGCAGAAGGCCTTCAAGCGGGTAAACAAGCAATCATTTGCCATAAAAAAACACCATCCTGGCAACAGGACGGTGTTATTTATCATCATTCAGACTGAAAATTAACCACCGCGGCGTTTGCGGCCGGTAGCATGGATGTGGTTGAGGGTGGTTTCTTCATCGCCTTCCAGCACCACTTTTTTCTGCCGGGAAAGCTTGTAGTTCAGACCGAGAAGATGACGTGCCTGATGGTTCGATTTCATTCTGACTCCTTTATCCTGTTCTGGTTTCAAGGGCAAACCCGGTGTGACCGGATGAAATGTAACCCAAAGTCGGCCGCACGTTTTGTGTGCGACCTCTGGTAGGGTGGTCCATTTTCGCGGCAATAGCAACCTTAGTGCGGCAGATTAAGAACAGTCTCCTCTCGCCACGGCAGGATCACCACTTCATTTCGCCGGTATTCACTTTGGCGCTTAACTCCAGCGAGCTGCTCTCCGCCAGCCCCGGCCACTGCGTCTCCATCGCCTTGATCACGCCGGCAGAATCCGGATGCGTCTTCAGCGCCTGCTCAAACTGCTGGAGATAGGTTTTTGTAAAGCGCACTGCGCTGTCTCCCTCCGGCGGCGTGCCGAGATAATGGCCCGGGATCACCCGCTGCGGGTGCAGGGCGATCATCTGGTCCAGCGTGTTGCGCCATTTTTGACGACTGGCCGGTGTCTGGGTGTCGGCGGTCCAGAGATGCATGCCCCACGCCACGCCGGTGCCGCCGAGGATCGTTTTGTTCGCCCGGATCCAGACGAACGCCGCGTAGTCATGCGGTTGCATTATCGTCACTTTCTCACCGTCGATGGTAAAGCTGTTGGCCTTCAGCGCCTGCGGGACGTAGACCTGCGTCGGCGCGCCATCTTTCATCTGCGGGCCCCAGTACGCCAGCTTGGCCGCTTTCGTCGCTTCGATATGCTTGACCACCTCCGCGGTGGCGACCACTTCCGCCTGCGGGAAGGCTTTCACCAGTGGCTCAAGACCAAAATAGAAATCAGGATCGCCGGAGGTGATCACAATCCGCGTGAGCGGCTTGCCGTTTTTCTTGATCATTTCCACCAGCTTTTCGCCGTCTTTCACACTAAATTGCGCGTCAAACAGCACCGCTTCATGGGGGCCGGAAACGAGGGTCGAGTTAACGGCAAAAAGGCCTTTTTCTTGCGGGTTATAGGTTTGCAGCGTTAGTGGCGCTGCAAAGACCGCGCTACTGAACAGGGCGGTGGCCATAGCAAGGGCAGATAATTTCATGATTCGTTCTCATTAACAGGTGAATGCGTTTCATTGTACGGATTTCGTTATTTGATAGAATTCCTGAAATAAGAGATGCTGAGTTTCATAAATCGTGCAGATGAAGGGGCCATAATGGACAGGGTGATTGCGGCGCAGGTGTACCTGCGCATCTGCGAGCTGGGGAGCCTCAGCGCGGCGGCGCGGGCGCTGGGGATGTCGCGCCCGATGGTGAGCCGCTATCTGGAGCAGATGGAAAGCTGGGCCGGCGCCCGGCTGATCCATCGTTCAACCCGCCGGCTCACGCTGACCCCGGCGGGAGAAAAGGTGTTGCTTAAGACCCGTGGTCTGACGCGGATTGCCGATGAGATCGCTGGCGAGCGCCAGCGGGCCGACCCCAGCGGCACGCTGCGCGTGGCCTGCGCGCACTTCACGGCAATGCAGTTGATCTCTCCGCTGCTGCCGGACTTCCTTGCCCGTTACCCGCTGCTGCGCCTGGAGCTGGATATCAATAACCATCCGGTCAGCCTGATCGGCGAACGCATTGATGTGGCCATTCGCATTACCGACAACCCGGAGGCCGGGGCGATCGCCCGCCGCCTCGGGCTGTGTCGTTCACTCCTCTGTGCTGCACCGCGCTGGCTTCGCCAGCATGGCCCACTGACGACGCTTGACGATCTGCAACACCATAACTGCCTGTTATACAGCCATTTTGCCGGCCAGCGCTGGCAGTTCAGCGATGCGCAGGGGCAGGAGGCCTCGGTGGCGGTTAAGGGTAATCTGAGCGCGGGGATCTCTTCTTTGCTGCTGGAGGCGGCGGTGGCCGGGTGCGGCATTGCGATGCTCCCCGAACTGGAAGCGCGAAGCGCAATCGCCAGCGGGGCGCTGGAGGTGGTGCTTCCTGACTGGACGCCGAAGGCGCTGAGCGTCTACGGCATCTACCTTTCCCGTGACTACCAACCCGACGGACTCCCGCTGTTTCTGGATGCGCTACAGCGGCGTCTGGGGGAGGCCGCCGCCGGGGCCTGAGTGCACTTCAGCCGCGCCGGTGGATGAGCTGCCAGGGTGCCTTACTCATTGCCCCATTGATTAAGGAAGTTGGCAATATCGTCAATACGGCGTTCATCAATGGCCGCTTCGCGGGCCATCTCCTGCTGCGCCTCTTCTTCGATCTCTTCGTTATTCATCAGTCGCTCAATCAGCAGCTGAAAATAGCGTGCCAGCGCATCGCGTTCCGTCTCCTTAACCGGCGAAGCCGCTTCGGTCTCGTATTCGTCCACGATGTCATAAAATTTCAGGGGGATCTCATTGCTCATCAGTTGTCCTCAGGTTTGGCGTCGCTCAGCGGCGGGCGGACATCATAGCACGCGGCCGGTCGCCTCGGCTGCAGGAGAGAAAAAATCGCCGCGCGGTGAAAGCGAAGCGAGAAGGCAAAATAGCGCCGCCTGGACAGGCGGCGCTGGGTGACGCACCGGTCTGGCGGAAGGCTTAAACTACGCCGTCCCCGCCGTCAGAGCACCATACCTGCCCGGAGGTATATGAGCAGGCGTCGGATGCCAGCGTAACATACAGGGGGGCGATCTCTACCGGCTGCCCCGGGCGCCCCATAGGGGTGTCTTTCCCGAACTGTTTCACTTTCTCGTCCGGCTGGCCGCCGCTGGATTGCAGCACCGTCCAGTAAGGGCCGGGGGCCACGGCGTTCACGCGAATGCCTCGTTTGGCCACCTGTTTGGCCAGCGATTTGGTAAAGATCGCCAGACAAGCTTTGGTCTGAGCATAATCGAGCAGGATCGGACTGGGTTTATAGGCCTGCACCGAGGTGGTGTTGATGATCGCGCTTCCGGCCTGTAGATGAGGCAGTGCGGCGCGGGTGATCCAGAACGGCGCGTAGACGTTGGTTTTAAAGGTGGCGTCGAAATCTTCGGTGGTGAGCTCCTCGAGCGTCTCGCAGTATTGCTGACGTCCGGCGTTATTGACCAGGATGCTCAGACCGCCCAGCTGTTTCACCGCCTCGGCGACCAGCGACTGACAGAACGACTCGGAGCGAATATCCCCCGGCAGGGCCACGGCGGTGCGGCCTTCGGCTTTGATCAGCGCGATGACTTCATCCGCATCCTCTTGCTCTTCCGGCAGATAATTGATTGCCACGTCGGCCCCTTCGCGGGCAAAGGCAATCGCCACTGCGCGGCCAATCCCGGAGTCGCCCCCGGTGATTAACGCTTTCTTACCGGCCAGTCGCCCGGTGCCGGTATAGCTGGTTTCCCCATGGTCCGGCGAAGGCTCCATCTCCGCATCCAGACCCGGTGGGGTTTGTTCTTGCTCCGGGAACTCCGGACGGGGAGCCGTCTCTTCTGGCAACATGGAGGTGGGTAATTTCTTCATTGGCGGTTTTTCATCTTGCATAGTCATCTCCTTCAGACAGAACGGGCCAGCCATAAGGATAGGCCAGCTTCACTCCCATTCAGGCCAATAGCGACAGACAGCAGGACGGTTTACGTCCTTTAAAAGCGGCGCGATTAATTCTTAACTGGCTGATCCTCGGCGTATTTCACGGTCTGGCGCTGCGTTATTATTACGAGTGGTAAATTAGGATTATTCCATCATTAATCACCGCGTGGCGCTATTTTTCCATCAGGTAGAGTTCTCGTTTTTAGCTTTTAAAGTCAGCCATATTGTCTGTGAAAATATATTTTTATTTATGCCAGGGAGTGAGCAACTACCCAAAGAGAGGTATTATTTTTGAAAGCAAATGTGTCTATCCGTGGGACAAAAAAAGAGGTTTGATGCTTTTCATTTATTTACAAAACCTTGCCTGGTAAAAAAAGCGCAGTGATAAATGACAACAACCCGAAGCGAATAAGTTAGTTACATGGTGATTATTTTTTATCGCCGCTGCGTTGTATATTTTTATTTTCCACATTGTCTTGCTTAAAGTCCGGTTTTAATTTGACCCCTGCGGGTATTCCTCTAGTGTTAGATAGCGAGGGCGATGATTTGTAACAGGGTCATTTTCCATTTACCAACCGATATTGATCAAACCCAAGGTGAAAATTATGGCAGAGCATAGAGGCGGTTCAGGTAATTTTGCAGAAGATCGTGAAAAAGCATCCGAAGCCGGGCGTAAAGGCGGACAGCACAGCGGCGGGAACTTCAAAAATGATCCTGAGCGGGCATCCGAAGCCGGGAAAAAGGGTGGTAAGAATAGTCATGGCGGCGGGCGTAAAGCCGGTGACAGTTAATGACTGAAGCCTGAGACGCCTCACAAAGGCGTCAGAACAAAAACCTGTGGGCCGCTGGTCCGCAGGTTTCTGTTTATTGGACCCTTTAATAATTAACAGGAGATGGCAAACCATAGGCATTTATCTGAGCAACAGCATAGATAAATGATTTGGCAATACGCTGATTAAGGGGCGAATATTTACATTACAGCAGGTAATAAAATGAAGTTGACGCCGTTTTTTATTAAACGCTGTCATCTTGTGGCCGCCGTGATGTGGGTAGGTCTGGCCATACCCTCGTTAATCTGGTGGAAAAACAGCGTCCTGTGGGTCATCCTTATCAGTATTTACGCAAATATTGTTGGGCACTTATCAGGATATAGCGCAGCGCGAGCTGACGAGGCGGCGGAAGAGAATGAAAATTCCGCGCCAAAATAACGTGTTTGCCCAAAGAGGCTTGTATGACTGATATTGAAAATTACCACAACTGGCTTCGCGATGCGCATGCAATGGAAAAACAAGCTGAAACGATGTTGATAGCGGTGAGTCGCAGGGTAGAAAACTATCCGCCATTACGCACCCGTCTTGAACAACATCTTTACGAAACCCGTCGGCAATTATCGGCGCTGCAGGATCTTATTGCCCGCAATCATATTTCCCGCTCCGCGTTGAAAGAGGCGATGAGCCGTGTGGCGGCGCTGGGCCAGACCATCGGCATGATGCTGCCCGGCGATGAGATCGTTAAAATCATTACCACTACCTATGTTTTTGCCCAATTCGAGGTCGCCTGCTATACCGCCTTATTAACGGCGGCTAAACGGGCAGGTGACCACCATGCCCTTCACGCCCTGGAAGCGATACTGGCGGAGGAGCGAGGTATGGCAGACTGGCTGCGTCATCATCAGTCGGCGCTGGTGGCGGAATTTCTTCATCGCGCTGAACGTCCTGGCGTAGAGGTCGGACATTAAGCAGTCGGAGATAAATTATGGTTAAACGCCACACTATCGCGCTCCCCGCCGCCGAGGGAGAGGTGCCTCTGCTGTTAACCGCCAGACAACAGGCTCTGGTTGACGCAGTCGCTAACAGACCCCTCCCGGCAACGCAGAATGAATCAGCGCCCGTTGACCCACCCTGCGAGAAAGAGGTTGGTGTGCGCAAACCGCGCTGAATCTCGGTGACTGACGGGCAGAACGCGAGGTGATAGGGATGCAACGTGAAGAGTGGTTTCACCGGGCCGTCATTTATCAGGTTGATAGTTCGCTGTTTTATGACGCCAACGGCGATGGCTACGGCGATCTCGCCGGTATTCGCCAAAAGCTCCACTACGTTCGCAGTCTTGGGGCGACGGTTCTCTGGCTGACCCCGTTTTATCTTACCCCTCTGCAGGATGATGGCTACGATATCAGCGATCATCTGCAGCCCGACCCACGATTCGGCACCATCGCCGACGTGATTGAGCTGATTGCCCGCGCCCGGGAGCTGGGGTTGCGGGTCATCGTTGAGCTGGTCATTCAGCACACCTCTGCGCAGCACCCGTGGTTTCAGGCGGCCCGGCAGGATCCTCATTCTCCCTGGCGGCCGTACTATCTGTGGGCCGATAAGCCACCGGAAAACGACGATCCCCCGATGTTTCCCGGCGTTGAGGAGAGCGTCTGGCGCTGGGATGAACAGGCCGGACAGTATTACCGGCACATGTTTTATCGTCATGAGCCCGATCTGAATCTTGCTCATCCGCCGGTGATCGCTGAAATCGAAAACATCATCACCTTCTGGCTGCAGGCGGGGGTATCAGGTTTTCGCCTTGATGCCGCATCGCATCTGGTCAAGCAGGCCGGGAAGGGCGACGAGGCGCGCGGCTACCCGCTTCTGACCCATCTCCGGCAGGTCGTTCAGCGTCACAATCCCGATGCGATACTGCTGGGGGAAGTGGATGTGGCGGTGGAGGACTACCGCCATTATTTCGGCCGCGGCGACCGGCTGCAGATGGTGCTTAATTTTTTACCTCTACCTCAGCCTGGCGCAGCAGCGCGCCGCACCGGTGGTGAAGGCCCTGCAGGCGATGGTGTCACCCCCGGAGGGGTGCTGCTTCGTTAACTGGCTGCGTAACCATGATGAACTGGATCTCGAGGGGATTGGCGAACGCAATAAGCGCCAGGTTATCCGCACCTTTGCTCCTGATAAATCGATGTCCGTTTATCAGCGCGGGGTGCGCCGGCGGCTGGCGCCGATGCTGGATGGCGATACCCGGCGCATTGCGCTGGCCCATGCGATCCTGCTGGCGCTGCCCGGCGTGCCGGTGATGCGCTATGGCGACGAGATTGGCATGGGGGACGATCTGAGTTTACCGGAACGCTACGCGGTCAGAACACCGATGCAGTGGTCGGCTGCGCCCAACGGCGGCTTTTCCCGGGCGGCGCGGGACGACCTGCCGGTAAAACCGGTGGCCAGCGGACGGTGGCGCTACCTGCGGGTCAATGTCGAAGCGGCGCTGCGTCATCCCCGATCGCTGCTACACCGGGTGCGCAATATGGTACTGGCGCGGGCGGAATATACCGAGCCGGGCTCCCTTTCTTTCGCCATTCTCGCGGTGAAACCCGCTGCGGTGCTGGGCCTGAGCTATCGCAGCGAGTCGCGCGAGCTGCTGATGCTGGCCAACTGCAGCCCGCAGGCGCTGGAGGTCCAGCTCCCGCCGCTGGCCGAGGGCTACTGGAGCCCAATTCTGGAAGATAAGTTGTACCAGGACGCGCTGCACGGTGGGAAAGACGCGCGGCTGAAGCTGGGAGGATACGGTTACCGCTGGTTCAGCCGCAGCCTGTTTTAGCGCCGTTTCCCGGCACGACGAAACAGCGCCCGCAGGGCCATCGTCGCTACCGCCACGCCAACGCCGGCGGCCACTTTCCCCGGGAGATCGGCGCTGATCGTCACTGCTTTACGCCGCGCGCTATCGTTAAAGGGCCCGTGGCCGGGATGGTTGCCGCGCACCGGTGAAAACAAGTCGTCCTGGTGGTCAGCCGGTTTCGGCTGGCCGGTAAACTGTCCCTCCCAGGCTTTCTTCACCAGCAGCCGATCGAGCAGGCGCGGGAAGAAGACCTGCCCGAGGATCGACTGGATGGTGCTTTTCCCGACCCACAGCTCGTTGACCGGGCGCCGGACGACGCTATAGATAGCCTCGGCGGCGACTTCCGGCTGATAGACCGGCGGCACCGGTTGCATGGCCTGATCCATCTTGTTTCGCGCCCAGCCAAACTGGGCGGTGTTCATCCCCGGCAGCTGAACCATGGTTAACTGGATGTGGATCCCTTCGTGCATCAGTTCGGTACGCACGGCATCGGTAAAACCGCGGATCGCCGCTTTGGCTCCGCAGTAAGCCGATTGCAAAGGGATCGACCGCCAGGCGAGCGCCGAGCCCGCCTGAATAATCACCCCCCGATCCCGGGGCGTCATCACCTCCAGCGCCGCGCGGGTACCGTTCACGTATCCGAGGTAGGTCACCTCCGTCACCCGGCGAAACTCTTCGTCGCTCATCTGGCGAAAGGGCGCCAGCACGGTGGTCATGGCATTGTTGACCCACACATCTATCGCGCCGAGCGTGGTTTCCACCTCAGCGGCGGCGCGTTGCAGGGCGCTGGCATCGGCAACGTCGGCGCTAATTGCCAGCGTTTTTACCCCGAATCGTTCACAGCGTTGCTGTGTCTCCTGCAGACTGGTTTCGTCCCGAGCGATCAGCGCCACATGGTAGCCGGCGCGGGCAAAACGCAGCGCGGTGGCTTTGCCCGCGCCTGCCGTACCTCCGGTAATGACCATTACAGACATAGTGACCTCATTATTTTTAGCTAGCGCAATATTCACTGCACGGATCGGTTAATTATTTCTCACCGACGACATTCCAGAAGTGGGAAATATCCTGGAATGAACGCCGTGTGAATCAGACGACATATTCGGGTTACTTTGGACGGATCCTGCCTGGACCGGCGTAGGCGTTCTATAATCTGTAAGATCCCTGACAAACAGCGAGGAGGAAAAATGTTGCCAGTAGACGTTCTTAGCGTTGAAAAAGAAGAGGATGATGCCACTCGTGCCCCGGAGTCGGGCGATAAGCAACCGGAGCGCGATAAATAGCCAAACCGCTATTATTTCTGTTCAGGAATAATGGATATCTGGCCGTTACGCTCAAGAATGGCATATTTTATCGCGTGCAGCTCGTAAATCCCATGGTGCTGCCTGGCGGCCAGCAGGATATCATCGACAGATATATTAACGAGCCTGATCTTCTCGTCGATGACGGCACCATTTTCCACCACAATAACCGGAGAGCCATCGAGGAAATTTTCCGCCTGGGCAAAACGTTTCTTAATATAGCCGAATAAAATATCGATGCTGACCAGGGTGACGATGGTCAGCATCGAGCCGGTGACCGAATAATCGGTGCTGAGCATCGCCTGTTGGGTGGCTTCGCTAATAATCAGCAGCAATATCAGGTCGAAATTGGTAAGCTGCATCAGCGTTCTTCTGCCAGCAATCTTAAAAATAATCAAAAGGATAAGATAGATTGCCGCAGCTCTGAGGACCATTTCCATAGCGACTCCTACGGATAAATAAATTGAGTCCAGGTGACAGCGGGACGATCGTTTACTGCCGCCTTCAGCGTGATATTTCCCGCCGTTTTTGGGGTAATGGAAAGCCACACTGACATCGGCAAACGATGGGGCGTCTGCTGGTATACGAGATATAATTTCCCCCCGCTGCTGTACATTTTATCCGGTTGCGGACGGATATCGCCGATCTGGTAGCGGGATAATAGGGTGCTGGCGAAGCTTATCGTCGTCTCGTTTTTCTGATCGGGGTGTATCAGAATATTCAGTTCGGTCTCACTCATCAGCCTGGCATAACGCTGGTAATCGACGCTTAATTCACCAGTGGCACTATCCCGGTGCGCTTCGCTGAAATACCCGGAGGACCACAGGCCGCTTAGCGCGGTAAGGATGATGAGGCTCAGGATAATTATCCCGTAGCGCCGGAAACGATATTCGAAGCGTAGGGCTCGTTCATTCTCATCAATGCCGGGACAATGCTGTTGATTCTTAATCATTATTATTTTCCCCGCGTTTCGTTTCGGCAACAGCGTAACGATTAAGGACTTTCTTATATTAGACGATATCAGAACAATTGACTTTGTAAAAATGGCCAGCCTCAGCCAGGCTTTATTGTCATCATCAGCAAAAACATGGAGGCATGATGAAAAAATTAGCATGGGTCATGGCCGGTCTGTTCGCCGTGGGGATAGCGCAGGCGGAAGATAAGGGGGGTTTTAGCCAGGATGCCGCACCGCCGCCGCCACACAAACTGGATGATGGCTATCGCGGCGTCGAGGAGGGGCGGATCATGACCGTCGAACAGGCGAAAACCATGCACGATGGCGCGACCATCTCGCTGCGCGGTAATCTCCTCACCCGTGAAGGGGATGACCGTTACCAGTTTCGCGACAAAAGCGGCACCATCACCGTCATTGTTCCCACTGCCGCGTTTAACGAACAACATGTAGAGCCTGACGATCTGGTGAGTATCAACGGCAGTCTTGATCGCAAAATGACGCCGCCGGTGGTACGTATCGATCGCCTGCTCAAGCAGTCGCCCAAATAAGCGGAGCACGTCGATATGAGCACAACTTCTCATTCGCAAGGCGAAGAGCGTGGTAAACATCCCGCCCGGGAGGCGCCGGGCGAACAGGGCGAAGTTCCGCGTAAACGGGACGACAGCAAGGATGACAAATCCGATCCCTGGCATCCACGCGATGGCCGTTAGCGTCATCAACTCGTCATCAAAGACACAAAACGACACCAAAACGACGGGAACGCGGGTGCCGGAGGCGGTAAGGCGGTAAAAAGACCCAGCTCCGGCATCACGCACTATACTTTTGTTCGACATCATCACTGGAGGAATCATATGGCGATTCATAAGAAAGGGCTGGCCCACTGGGAAGGCGACCTGAAACATGGCAAAGGCACCGTGTCAACAGAGAGCGGGGCGCTGAACCAACAGCCCTATGGCTTTAACACCCGTTTTGAAGGGGTGAAGGGCACCAATCCCGAGGAGCTGATCGGCGCCGCGCATGCCGCCTGTTTCTCAATGGCCCTGTCGCTGATGCTCAGCGAAGAGGGGTATACCGCCACGTCCATCGACACGACGGCGGTGGTCACACTCAACAAAACCGACGGCGGCTTTGCGATTACCGATATCGCGCTGCAAAGCCAGATCGTCCTGCCGGACGTCTCACCCGCGGCGTTCGATGAGATCATCGAGAAAGCGAAGGCCGGATGCCCGGTATCGCAGGTGCTGAAAGCCAATATCACCCTCGATTACCAGCTGAATCCATAAGCTGCCGTGCCCGCATTATGCGGGCACTCTGTCCGCAATATCTCTCCCTGCGCTGCCCAATAGTGGTATCTTTTGTCCTTTAGTGAACGTAAGGGACACCATCATGATCGGCATTCGCCGGATGATCGAGGCGCAGGTGCTCGGCCTGACGGGCATGGCGCTAAAAGAGATCGATTTTGAACAGCCCAAAGGCGAGCCGGGTCTGTTTGGTCCGCAGTCGGCCATCTGGCAGGTACATGGCGATTTTACCTCGATGCTCTGCGGCGGTATCAGTGCGCTGCTGCTGCAGATGCTGCATCCCCTGGCGCTGGCCGGGGTCTGGGATCACTCCCGTTTTCGCGAAGATATCTTTGGCCGCCTGCGCCGCACCAGCCAGTTTATTTCCGCCACCACGTTTGCCGCCACCCCCGACGCCGAACGGCTGATCGCCAAAGTGCAGGGGATCCATCAGCGGATTGGCGGGGTGGATAAGGACGGAACCCCTTATCGGGCCAGCGACCCGGCGCTGTTGACCTGGGTGCATGTCGCCGAGTGCAGCCGCTTTATGGCCTCTCACCTGCGCTACAAGCGGACGGTGGTCAGCGCCGGGCGTCAGGAGGATTACTTCCGTGAGTCGGCGGAAATCGCCCGTCGGCTGGGGGCTCAGGATATCCCTCAGACGCCGCAGGAGGTGGCGGACTATCTTGAGGCCATGCGCCCTCGGCTGCGCTGTGATGAACGCACCCGCGAGGTGGCCCAGGTGCTGCTCACCACTCGCCTGCCGGGGCGGCTGAGCCAGCCGGTCGGCCAGGTCATGATGCGTGCCGGAATTGACCTTTTGCCGCCGTGGGCGCAGGAGATGCTGGGGCTGTCGCTCACGCCGCTGCAGCGGCGCGCGACGCGTCTGATGGTCCATGGCATTGCCCGCGTGCTGCGCGCCTCGGTACGCAACGGCGCCTGGCATTGCGCCATGCGCCGGATGGACGTGGGGTGAAGATCATTGCGCATTGCCCAGCTGTTGGGCAATCAGCGCCTCCAGGCTGCCATCCGCCCGCCACTCGCTTAGCGCGTCGTTTACCGCGTTAAAACGAGCCACGTCCCCCCGGGCGACGCAGATGGCCTGCTGGATCTCGGTAAAATTATCCGCCAGTACCCGCACGCCAGCGTGCCGACGGGCTGTTGCCTCCAGCGGTTGTCGGATGCCGGCGACCATATCCCCCTCACCGGCGAGGAAGGCGTCGATGGCTTCCTGCGAGGAGGGAAGGCGATTCAGGCTGGCGTGCTGCAGATGACGGGTTAACCACAGATCGTAAGCGGCGTTTAGCCCGACGTTAATGGTGGTTGCCGGGCGATCCATGTCAGCCACCCGCTGACAGGCCGAACCGGCTCTGACCAGCGCGGTCCCCTGGATGGTGATATAGGGCGGCGTAAAACGCAGGGTCGCTTCCCGGGCCGGATCGATGGCCAGAAAGGCTATATCCCAGTGCTCGCCGCCGGCGTCAGCCACCACTTTACCGGCGGCAGGATAGGGCACAAACTCGGCGCTGACGCCCCAGCGCGTCGCCAGCCGATGGCTGAGCTCAACGGTGATGCCTGCTGGCGCTCCTGTCTCCCCGAGACGGGCCAGAACCGCGTTGCCCAGATTAATGGCAAAACGCAGCCGGGATGAGGTGATCTCTGACATCGCTGACTCCTGTAGTGGTTAAAAGAAAGTGGCCCGACCTGTGGCCTCTCTGCAAAAGATAGTTCATTACCACGCGGTTGTAGCGGTCCTGCCAGCCCTTCAGGAAAGATAAATTACCGCAGCAGCGATATCGTTAAACGGCAAGACAATGGTTTTTATATTGTTAAGCATAAACTCAGCTTGTCAGTTTATTCTTGCCGCTCACAAAGGGAGAGAAATAATGACACAACATCATTTTGAAAATGATAATAAATATCATGAGCGTTCGGTGCAGGCACGAAAGAGTACCCTTGTTAGCGTGGTGGTTAATATTTTTCTTTCTGCCTTGCAGGTGGTCGTGGGAATATTCTCCGGCTCTCAGGGATTAATTGCCGACGGTATGCACTCTTTTTCCGATCTGGTCGCCGATGGCGTGGTACTGATGGCGAATAAAAAGAGCCGTCGACCGTCTGACCATGATCACCACTATGGCCACTGGCGCTACGAGAATGGCGCCTCGCTGATCCTCGGCGCGATCCTGGTACTGGTGGGGATTGGTATGCTGTGGTCCGCGGCGGGCCACCTCGCCGGGCCGCAGACGATTCCGCCGGTGCACAGCGTGGCCCTCTGGATGGCGCTGGCAGCGCTGGTGGTCAAGGAGGGATTGTTTCGCTATATGCTGGCGGCCGCCAGGCGGCTGAATTCATCGCTGCTTATCGCCAACGCCTGGCATGCCCGCTCCGACGCCGCGTCATCTCTGGTGGTGGCGCTGGGGATTATCGGCAACCTGGCCGGGTTCGCCTGGTTCGATCCGCTTGCCGCGCTGGCCGTGGGCCTGCTCATCTCCCGCATGGGCTATCGTTTCGCCGCCACGGCGCTGCACGATTTAATGGACCGCGCGGTCGATGAAGAGACGCAGCGGGCGATCGCCGGCACGCTGCAGGCCACGCCGGGCGTGGCGGGCCTGCACGATTTGAAAACCCGTAAGGCGGGGGATCTGGTGCTGGTGGATGTCCATCTCGAGGTGGCCGGTGAGATGTCGGTAGCTGAAGGGCATCAGATTGCCCGGCAGGCGCGGGAGTGGGTCATGGCGCAGCATCCGGTGCTTAACGTGATGGTGCATGTCGATCCCTGCGAAGCGCCTGCGGTTGACGAAAGCGGTCTGCTACACCCGGTAGCATAAGCGGAAAAATGAATTGGCTCAGCGGCAATTTTTTCTTCTGAGCCATTATTGCTGGCGCATTGATTGCCTGAAATATAAAAAAGGCCCATACTAAAAACGCCATTACCATCGCTAAATAATGGCGCAGATCTGCCCATCGCAGTTAACGATAAAATAAACCAATCGGTTCATAGATAATCTCTATTCTTTATTCCGGGATAATGACCAGAGCGGTAATTCAGGAAGTCAGACCATGATCATTCGGCCAGAACAACACTGGTTTCTTCGCTTATTTGACTGGCACGGCTCCGTGCTGTCAAAAATCACCTTTCGTCTGCTGCTTAATGTGCTGATGTCGATCATCGCCATTATCAGCTATCAGTGGTACGAACAGCTGGGGGTTCACTTAACCGTGGCGCCCTTCAGTTTGTTAGGGATCGCCATTGCGATTTTCCTCGGCTTTCGCAACAGCGCCAGCTACAGCCGCTTCGTCGAGGCGCGCAATCTGTGGGGGACGGTGTTGATCGCCGAACGCACGCTGGTACGCCAGTTGCGCAACATCCTGCCTGCCGAACACGACGCCCATCGCCACATCGTCAGCTATCTGGTGGCCTTTAGCTGGAGCCTGAAACACCAGCTGCGCAAAACCGACCCGACGGACGATCTGCGGCGGCTGCTGCCGGAGGATAAGGTGGGGGAGATCCTTGCCAGCTCGATGCCCACTAACCGGATCCTGCTGCTGGTTGGCAACGAAATAGTTCAGCTGCGGGAGGCGGGTAAGCTCAGCGACATCACCTACGGGCTGATGGACAACAAGCTCGATGAGCTGGCGCATGTGCTGGGCGGCTGTGAAAGGCTGGCCACCACTCCGGTGCCTTTCGCCTATACCCTGATCCTGCAGCGTACCGTCTACCTGTTCTGCGCGCTGCTGCCGTTCGCCCTGGTGGGCGATCTGCACTACATGACGCCGTTTGTCTCGGTCTTTATCTCTTACACCTTTTTGTCGTGGGATTCGCTGGCGGAAGAGTTGGAGGACCCGTTCGGTACGGCAGCCAATGACCTGCCGCTGAATGCGATGTGTAACACCATCGAGCGCAATCTGCTCGACATGACCGGCCAGCATCCGCTGCCGGAGACATTGCGTCCTGACCGTTACTTCAACCTGACCTGAGCCCGACGCGCCGGGCGGTTTCCGCTGCCCGGTCATCATGTTCTCATGCCCGTTTTGCCCGCCCCGGCGAGGGCGGCGATAGGCGCAGAAATTGCAAATAAGTTAAATTTAACACCTGATAGATAACATCAATTATACAGAATTGTGGCGTATGTTATTATTCAGTTAACAAACGCAGTATCTACGCTTTCCCATCGTACTATCCTTGAGAAACCGCATTTTTATCAGGTGACGCCGCGCTAATCACGCCTCGTCGCCGGGGTCGTCGTGTGCCTGTTTTCGGCCGACGGCGGCCAGAACAGAGCAGCAGGAGTAAAGAGATGACCAGTAAAAGACGCGCGGTTCCCGGTGTTCACCCCTACGACGGTCCGGCAGGCGGATGGGGCGCACTGAAGGCCACGGCCATCGCCGTGCGCACCCAGATGGATGCCTTCGAGGCGCCCGCCACGCTGCTGCGCACCAACCAGCCGGATGGGTTTGACTGCCCGGGCTGTGCCTGGCCGGACAAAGAGCATAAATCCACTTTCCAGTTTTGCGAAAATGGCGCCAAAGCCGTGACCTGGGAGGCGACCACCAAACGGGTGACGCCCGCGTTTCTGGCGGCCAACACGGTGAGCTCCCTGCTGGCGAAAAGCGATTTTGAACTGGAAGGCTACGGCCGCCTAACCCATCCTTTAGTTTACGACCGCGCCAGTGATACCCTGCGGCCGCTGGAGTGGGAGCAGGCCTTCGCCCGCATCGGCGAAATCCTTCGCGGCCTGCAGCCAGATGAGGTCGAGTTCTATACCTCTGGTCGGGCATCCAATGAGGCGGCGTGGCTGTTCCAGCTATTTGCCCGCGAGTATGGCACTAACAACTTCCCCGACTGCTCCAACATGTGTCATGAATCCACCAGCGTGGGCCTGCCACAGTCGATCGGCATTGGTAAAGGCACCGTTTCCCTCGATGACTTTGACCAGACCGAACTGGTGATTTCCATCGGCCATAATCCAGGAACCAACCACCCGCGGATGATGGGCACCCTGCATGAGCTTTCCCGCCGCGGCGTGCCGATTATCGTTTTCAATCCGCTGCGTGAACGGGCGCTGGAGCGTTTTGCCGATCCGCAGAACGTGATGGAGATGGCGACCCGGCGCTCGACGCCGATCGCCTCAACCTACTACCAGGTACGGGCCGGTGGCGACGCGGCGGCGCTGAAAGGGATCGCCAAAGCGCTGCTGCAGCTGGAAGAGGAGCAGGGCAATGTCCTCGACCACGCGTTCATTGCCCAGCATACCCAGGGGTTCAGCGCCTTCGCCGAGGATCTGCATGCCACCCGCTGGCAGGATATTGAACAGGAGTCCGGCCTGACGCGCGAATCGCTGACCCAGGTCGCCGTGGCCTACGCCAAATCCAGGGCCACCATCGTTACCTACGGCATGGGCATCACCCAGCATAACAAAGGCACCTCTAACGTGCGTCTGATTGCCGACCTGCTGCTGATGCGCGGCAACATCGGCAAGCCGGGAGCCGGCATCTGTCCGCTGCGCGGCCACTCTAATGTGCAGGGAAACCGCACCGTTGGGATCAGTGAAAAACCCTCCGCGGCCTTCCTCGACAGCCTGCAGCGGGTGATGGGGATTACGCCGCCGCGGCATCATGGCCACGATGCGGTAAAGGCCCTGGAAGCGATGATTGCCGGCGACGCCAAAGCGTTGATCTGCCTCGGGGGTAACTTCGCCGTGGCGATGCCGGACCACGAACGCGCCTTCCCGGCGATGCGCGGGCTTGAACTGAGCGTTCACGTCGGCACCAAGCTCAATCGCTCGCATCTTCTGACGGCGAAAGAGACCTTTATTCTGCCGTGTCTGGGGCGCACCGAACTCGATCTGCAGGCCAGCGGCCGGCAGTCGATTACCGTCGAGGATTCAATGTCGATGGTGCATGCCTCGTCGGGCAAGCTTAAGCCCGCCTCGCCGATGCTGCGCTCAGAGCCGGCGATTGTCGCCGGTCTGGCGAAAGCGACCTTGGCGGCCAGTAAAGTGGACTGGCTGTACCTGGTGGAAGATTACGACCGCATTCGCGATCTGATTGAACAGACTATTCCGGGATTCGAGGATTATAACCAGCGCATTCGCCATCCCGGTGGCTTTCGCATGCCGCTACCGCCGACCGAGCGCATCTGGCCAACTGCCACCGGTAAAGCCATGTTCTCGGTATTTAAAGGGGTGCATGAGAACGTGGTGGTGGAGGGTGAAGATGTGATGCGCTTAGTGACGCTGCGCAGCCACGATCAGTACAACACCACGATTTATGCGATGGATGACCGCTATCGCGGCGTTTTTGGCCGCCGTGACGTGCTGTTTATGAACGAGCAGGACATGGCCGCCCAGGGGCTGGAACATGGCGATCGGGTAGATATTCATACCGCGCTGCCGGGCAGTGAGCTGACGCTGGAAGATATCACGGTGGTGGCCTATGGCATTGCGCCCGGCACCGTCGGCGCCTATTATCCGGAAGCTAACGTGCTGGTGCCGCTGAACTATCTGGATGAAGAGAGCGGCACCCCCTCGTATAAGTCGGTCCCGGTCCGTCTGACGCTGCGCTCGAAAGAGATCCGCCCGCTGGCCGGCGTGCGCTAAAAGGTAGTGTGCAGGGCGGCATCGCGCCGTCCTGCGCCCCCCGCGCCTTGTATATCCTCGCTTGAATTTATCGCTAGTGAAACTAACATTCTGGTAACCTGTGCGCGGCCCCGGGGGTGAACGGCGGGGTTCAAACGGGAAAGAGAATGGATATTAAGCAACTCAAGTATTTGATCGCGCTCGATCAGACGCGCCATTTTGGCCAGGCGGCAGCGGCCTGTCACATTACCCAGCCGACGCTCTCCATGCGGATTCGCAATCTGGAAGAGGAGCTGGATCTGACGCTGATCCAGCGCGGCCAGCGTTTCGAAGGTTTTACCCCGGAGGGGGAGCGGATCCTGGCCTGGGCCCGGGCGGTGCTCGCCGCTCATGACGGCCTGGCGGCAGAGGCGGCGATCTGTCGCGGGCAGATGGTCGGCCAGCTGCGGGTCGGTATGGTGCCGCTGGCGAGCCTCAATCCGATGCAGTTGATTAAACCCCTGGCGGAGAAATACCCGGCGCTGCAGTTCAGCCTGTTGTCGATGACCTCGGAGCAGATTATCGACGGCGTCAGCCGTAACCAGCTTGATCTGGGGATCTGTTATCTGCAGCATTTGGATGAACGTCAGTTCAAGATTGCTCGCTTGCCGCAAACCCGGATGGGGCTCCTGCACGATAAACGCCATTACGACTTCAGCGCCGGGACGCCGGGCTGGGAGGCGCTGGCGACGTTGCCCCTTGGCTTTCTGACCAAGGGGATGAACTACCGGGAGTCCATTGAAATCAGCTTTAAGGCCAAAGGGCTAACGCCGAGGTATGTCTTTGAGAGTGATTCGACCTTTCAGATTATCCAAGCGGTGCAGGCGGGGATCTGCTGCGCCATTATGCCGCTTAACAACGGCCTCGAAGCGCTAAGCGACAATCTTGAAATTCTGCCGATTGCCGAAAGCCAGGTCGATTCACAGCTGGCGCTGATTATGCGCCAGCAGGAGCCGGTCTCGACCCTGGCGGAGAAATGCTTCGCTGAGGCGCAGGGGATATTTGGCTGAGGCCTGGCCGCCGACCTGGCGGCTTGTCACTAAAATGTCTAAACGACCCTCTGATGGGAGAGTGCCAATATAGCCCCGGTGGTGCAGGACCGTTGGTAAAAGTGGTATTGCGGTGCCGCTTAATGTTGTCCAGAAGATACAAGCTTTAATGACAATTTTTTATCCCTCCTGCAGTACACATCACAAATATTAACTACGGCAACAGCCGTCATTTAAGTTAACAACAACCGATATGTATTACTCCATAATGATATATTAGGCTGACTTCCTGGTTAGATTATGATGCATTAATGTCATGCCGGCATATGAATTGTTAAATGAATATGTCTGAAAACTAATAACATCACGGACTGTTTACATGTCATCTCATACCAACATTGTACAAGAAAAGGCTTTGCAACTGATGCAAAGCATTGGTCAAAATACCTACCTTAAGTCAATTATGAGCGGTATGATGCTCATATTGCCAGTAACGATTATGAGCTCTGTGGCGACTTTGCTTAAAGTGTTTCCATTTGCTCCATACCAGGATTTTTTGTTACGACACAACTTAACTCGCTTCTTTGATATCCCGATTACCTTCACGAATAATTTTTTAGCCGTGATTGTCGCTTTCTCCGTTGCCTATACGCTAGCGAAAAATTTCGATGTTGATGGCTTCATGTCAGGTCTGATTTCAATGATCTCTTTCTTTATTTTAACGCCGTATGATCTCGGTGAAATAGGGCCATTAGGGCAATCATTTTCAATTCCTGGCCAATGGCTGGGGCCTATGGGGCTATTTACCGCCATTCTGGTGGCGATAATTTCAACACGAATATTCGTGGCGATAACCCGTAAGGGATTGATTATCAAAATGCCAGAAAACGTTCCGGAATTTATCTCCAAATCGTTCTCTTCATTGGTTCCAGGAATCGCCATCCTGACGCTATTTACAATTATCTCCGCAGGTATTACCAGTGTTGGTTATGGTAGCATTCACGAAATTATTTATAAATTAATCCAGGTTCCGCTAACTTCACTTGGATCCGGAATCTGGTCACTCATCTTTGTTGCTGTTGTTGCGCAATTGCTATGGTTTTTTGGGCTGCATGGCCACGCTATCACCCTCGGTATCGTAGCGCCGATCTGGTTTGCCATGGATGCCCAGCAGCTTGCTGCGTATGCTGCAGGCGTCGACTTACCCAACATCACAGGCTTTGCGTTCTTTATGACTTATGGCGCTGCTGGAGATCTATTGCCGCTGGCTATTATGCTCGCTTTTTTCGCGAAGAGCGCACGCTATAAAACGCTCGGTAAGATCGCCTTGCCGCCAGCTATCTTCACCATTGGCGAACCGATGGCTTATGGCGTGCCGCTGGTAATGAATTTTACTCTGGCGATTCCTTATATTTTTATCAATGGCATCATGCTCGGCATTGCATGGTATCTAACGGTCATTGGCGTATTGCCTCGCGTCGCTGGGGTGAGTACCCCGGCCGGCATGCCGATCATTATTTCTGGTTTTATGCAGGGGAGCTGGAAAATTGCCGCTTTCCAATTTATAGGACTTTTTGCGCGATTTGCAGGATGGTATTTCTTCTTCAAGACTGCCGATCTTGTCGCTTGCCGGGAAGAAAATCAGACAGATACCATTTGAATGCTCCATAAAAATATGCCAGCAACGCCAATTTAGCCATGGTGGGAAAGATGTTAAGTATCAATTACCAAACGGAAAACATTATTGTCGATCATCTGCCAATTATGGTGTGCTGGTCTACCAATTATCCTCAAAAGTCATTTTCGATAAAAGTGTATAAAGGTGCCGAACTGGTATCTCTTATCGCAAGAGAGGGTAATAATACCATTATCACTCTCGATGCAATATCGTTACAACGCTTTACTTCTTATATCATAGAAGTCCTTACCCACGGTGACAATGGTGAGAACAACGTTTTTAGAAACAGTTTTACAACCAGTAACCTTGGCCATTTTTCTGGCCGCTGGGTGAGCGGTGGGCATCACTTCACTAATGATATTCATTACTATCGCGGTAAACGTAATGTGGTGATGAGAAAAACAATTCATCTCGACGAAGACCTCCTTGATGCCTATATCAGCATTGTTGGTCTTGGTTTTTATAAATTGTATATCAACGGTAAAGAGGTCACCCGCGGTGAGCTTAATACTGACTGGACAAATTATGCTAAAATTATTTATTATGATACTTACAGTATAAAGCCGTTTATTAATCAGCCGAAAAATGAAGTCATTGTTGAGCTAGCCGATGGCTGGTTTAATCCAGCGCCGCTTAAATTATTTGGTAAATATAACCTGAGAGAGACCTTAACCATCGGTGAACCACAGGTCATCGCTGACATTTATATGAAGTTTGCAGATCGCGAAATAATCATCGGTAGTGATGCCGACTGGCAATATTGCGAAGGCGCTTATACCTTCAATAATATCTATTTGGGCGAGCGCCTGGATATGAAAGTGTTTCGCGGAGACAACACCACCGATTTGCTGATGCCTGACTGGAAAAACGTGGTGCTGAGCAACGGGCCTGAAGGCCGTCTGGTCTCGAGTTTTATTCCGAAAATTAACCATACGTTGTCCCTCGGGGCAGAGCATATCCACGTCGTAGACGAAGAGACATTCATTATTGATTTCGGTGCCATCATCACCGGATTTATCGATTTATCCATTACCGCGTCTGAGAATCAACGTGTGGAACTGCTCTATAGCGAAGACGTTGATGAAAACTATGAACTAAACACTGACTCCACCCTTGCAGGATTTGTCGGCAAACAGGTTACTGAAGGTGTGGTTATTGACGGCGGAATTGGAGCACCGGCGAGGGCGGAGCAGAAGGATGCCTTTGAATGCCGCAGTGGGAAGAATCATTTTATCAATGCCTTTACCTGTCATTCGTTTCGCTATGTGCAGTTAAGCGGTATTAATATTGAACAATTAAACAATGTTCAGGCGCTTTCAGTACATACTGTACTAAGGGAAAACGGGGGCTTTTACTGCTCAGATCCTTACATAAATAAGCTCTTTGAGGTTGCTAAAAGAACTAAACTCAATAACATTCATTCGGTCTTCGGGGATTGTGCCCGCGAACGTTTCGCCTATGGCGGAGACATTGTCGCGTTGGCCCGGTCGCAAGTGTATCAGTTTGACTCTGCCGCTATTTATAAGAAAACTATCTTTGATTTTATCAATGATATTCGTCCCTGTGGTGGTGTGACCGAAACTGCGCCATTTATGGGAATTAAAACTAATGGCGTCGGCGGGGAAACGGGACCCCTGGGTTGGCAACTGGTATTACCTTATTTGATAGCCATTCACTATCGACATTATGGCAACGTCAATCTGTTGGCCGAAAGCTTGCCATTTCTTGAGAAGCAAATCCTCTCCCTGGAAATGCGTGACTTTGATGACCTGGTAACCTGCTGCCTGGGTGACTGGGGAAGCCGCGATCATGATATGCGTAATTACAAAAATGGCTCGCCAGCTCTCCATTTCACCAGTGCTTGTTTCTATTATTACCATTTGTTAATTATCGCAAAAATATGTGATGATCTTGGCTTAAAAGAAAAATGGCTAAAATATATTAGCAAGGCCAATAAAATTAGAGAGAAAATTTTAACACTCTATAAGAATACGGATGGCAGCTTCGCCGATCGCAGTCAGACCAGCTTTGTTTTTGCAATCTACTTCGATTTGTGTGATGATATCGACAGTTCATTGAATGCATTGATCGATCTCATCAAAAAAGAGCAAAATGTTATCACCTGTGGGATTTTTGGCCAAAGTTTTGCCTATGAAATATTTCATCGCTATGGTCATAATGAATTAATCCTTGAATGGTTAAGAGTCGAAGCCGGATTCAAGAAAATGCTTAAAAATGATGCCAGCACATTGAAGGAATTTTTCGGTGATAACCTGAATGGTTCAAATAATCACGCGATGTTCAGTTCTTATACCAGCTGGCTGTTTCAGGCTTTGGGCGGCATTACCGTCGCTGAGGAGGCGGTTGGTGCTGATGTTATTTTAATCAGTCCATCCTTTACTGAGACGATTAACTTTGTGGATTGCTGGCATCAAACAATCAGAGGGCGTATTGAGTGTCGCTGGCGGCGCTATAAAAAAGGCATTGAATTAGTCATCAAAGCGCCCTTTAACCTCAAAAAATGCACCCTTAAATTACCAAAAGTGTATCAACTTAATAAACAATTACCTGCGCCGATAGACTGTGATAGCTATCATCAGTTTTATGACATTACCGATGCAGGTGAGATAAAAGTACTATTATAATGATAGTGCATACCCAACCGTTCGCTCCAGTTAGGTACTTTTATGTTACACCATGATATTCATGAAAAGCTACTGGCTTATACCGATAGAGAACTCGAACTGCTTCGCGCTAACTATCAACTGTGTCATAAATTTAAAAGCCATATGGAGCGAAGGTTTTTCAAAGACAACTACATTCATATTGAAAAGCAGACCCGATTTACTAAAATTCCGTTGCATTCTCATGGCTTTATCGAGCTTATTTATATATATCAGGGTAAAATGCATCAGAAGATTAATGAAGAAAGTCTCACTCTGGGTAAGGGTGAGATACTGCTTATCAACCAGTTTGCCAGACACGAAATTGAAGCCGCTGGGCAGAATGATATTATCATCAATTTTATTATTAAGACCGAATTTTTCGGTCGACTCATGTCCCTTTTTGACGAAAATAACATCATTTCCCGTTTTATCCTTTCAGCAATTAATGGCAGAAAAAAGCATGGAGAGCATATTCACTTTAAAGTGGGGGAAATCGACGCCATTCAAAGCATTATGCATGTCATCATCAGCGAGATCTACAGTAATAACCACTTAAAAGAGATACGCGTCAATTTCCTGGTGGGACTGTTGATGACCGAACTGCTCTCGAATGTGCAAGCCAGCGATTACCATATCAACGGCAGTTACAATGAATCACTTGCCATGGCCGTGTTGAGATATATTGATACAGATTATAAAACTGCCAGCCTGAAAGAGATCTCCTGTCGTTTAAATCAGCCTAATTATAAAGTGAGTAAACTGATAAAAGACTTCACCGGTAAGAACTTTAGTGATTTGTTGGTTGAAAAACGCCTGGATGTGTTGATCCATCTCCTCAAGCATACTAATCACTCTATTATTGATGTTATTAATATGACGGGTTATGAAAACGCCTCGCATTGTTATAAAGTATTTAAAGAGAAATATAATATGAGTATTAAGGAGTATCGTGATCTGAACTCCTGAATAGTAAATTGGCGCACAGCGTTCATGCTATTGCATGTTTTTGTAATAAGTAAAATCGGCAACAACCGATATATAAAAAGGCAAGCTGGGTTATAACACGAGTGGCATTCTTTAAATAAAATCAGATAAACAATAAAAATAATAATTTTATTTATTTTATATCTCTTACCCGATGGAGTCTGAAGAATGAACCCCAGAATTATTATTCCAGGTGTTATCTCATGTTTTCTGCCTGCGACCCTATGCCATGCGGCCAATCTAAGCGACGACGGCAGCTTCCAGCTAAATGGATATGGCATGGTGGCTGGAGATTTTCAGAGCGAACTAAACCGTCCCAAAAACATGTCATTGCATACCGACCCCACCGGACCTAATCAGGATCCTCGTGGCAAAATGGGCGATTTGGGAAACAGTTTCTGGCACGATTACTGGACATCGCTGGCTATCACTAAAAAATGGCAGGGTCTGGCTTCTCCTGAGCAATGGGCTGATTACACCTATGAAATGGTGGGTTACGGCGATAAAACGGTAGAAACGGCACAGAATTATGGGCGCTTTGGTGGGCTCTCTTTTCTTCCCGAGGGCGCAAACATTTGGGCTGGGCGTCGTTACCTCGATCAACGTATTAATATCTTCGCTTACAATACCAAAGAAGTGCATATTGATTCCGGCCTCGGTTATAACAGTAAGAATTTTGATTTGAACGTTGGTACCGACCAGATCGACTGGTCCAGCGATACCGCGCCGCAGGCGATAGAAGGCTCGCGGCGCATCGTTGATATGGCTTATCGTATCGATCAGACAGAACTGGGTATGACCTATGTTAAAGAAATTGATGATCCATTGGGCACTGGCAAGCAGAAAGCAATTAGTTTTTCCGCGAAATACAGCATGCCGTCTTTTTGGGGAGTGGCAAAGGGACAATCGACAGTCAAATTACAGTATGGTAAAGGGGTTATTGCTCCTTATCTGAACACCAGTCGTATTACCGTCCTTAGCGAAGAGGGCGATTCTTCAATGCGTTTTTCCACCGACGGAAACTTGACGTTGTTTGATGATTTTGCCGTCTCGCCGGCTTTCATCTATGAATATACCAGGCGTGAAAAAACTGCTGACCGAACCACCTTTATACCTGATACAGGTTATTCAGGGGGGGACATGACCTATGGTTCCGCGAATGAAACCGGGATCTTTACCGGCGTAAACGTTAAGCAAAATATTCATCACCAAAATCTTTCCATGTTGTATGAAGTCATGGTGAATAACACTATCAACAAAAATGGCGTCGAAGGTGCCAGCGGCGTCGGCTACAAAATTGCCGCCGGCCCGGCCCTACAGCTGGATGTTTTACCGTATGTCGCGCCGATTCTCAGTTTGACGGTTACCTACGCAGGCGGGGACAAAGAGGTCACGTTATTGCCGGAAGACTCGGAGTGGCGAGTCGGGTATCGAATGGAAGTCTGGTTCTGAATCATTACTAAATCACTACAGGATATTACCCTATGAACAAACACGTCGCTGCTCTGCTGACGATGCTTATTATTCCGTCTGCTTTTGCGCAAACACCTTTAACAGACAGCAAAACTATCGTTATTAAACCAAGCGCTCTGGCCGTCGAGATGGTGCCTGATATTGCCTATTCATTTACGCAAAATATCATGGGACGACCGCTCCAGTTAACGATGGATTGGCTCAAGCCTTATGCTGATAAACCGTTACCCGCAGTAGTATTTATTACCGGCGGCGGCTTTCTCGATGCGCCCAAATCAAAATTTATCGGTCAGCGGGTCGATATTGCCCGGGCTGGTTATGTGGTCGCCAGCATTACCTATCGGGTCGTACCCAATGTGACTTTCCCGGGCATGGTTGAAGATGCGAAAACGGCGGTCAGATTTTTACGCGCCAATGCTGAAAAATTAGGCATCGATCCCAACCATATCGCTGTGATGGGCGAGTCGGCGGGTGGGTATTTAGCCGCTATGGTGGGTACCACCAGCGGTCATAAGGAATTCGACCAGGGAGAGTATTCAAATCAAAGCAGCGATGTGCAGGCGGTGGTTGATCTCTATGGCCTGTCAGATCTGACGAAAGTCGGCGCTGACTTTTCCGCGGACATTCAAAAAGCGCATCAGTCACCGGCCATACCAGAGGCGATGCTGGTTAATGGTATTCCCTGGCAAGGCGGTGGCGCTATCTCCGCCTATCCCGAAAAGGCGAAACGGGCTAATCCCATCACCTGGATTTCGAATAAAACGCCGCCTTTTCTGCTAATGAACGGCGATGCCGACAATGTGGTTTCACCCAGCCAGTCAACGCTTTTACACGAGGCGCTGCTAGCGAAAAAAATACCGTCCACCCATTACGTGGTGAAAGGGGCGGATCACGCAGGTTTGATGTGGTATCAGCCTGAAGTATCAAAAATTATTATTAATTTTTTAGACCAAAATCTCAAAGATAAGCATCAATAATACGTTACAGGAACAGGTAAATAAGATGAAAAAAATATTTTTGTGCTGCGCTGCCGGCATGTCAACGAGCATGGTGATGAATAAAATGAAGCAAGCGGCCGCAGCGAAAGGCATTGCTGTCGATATTATTGCTGTTTCAATGGATGATTTTGACCGCACGTTACCAAATTACGATTGCTGTCTTTTAGGGCCGCAGATTAAATATAAATTCGAAGAATTTAACAAAAAGGCCGCTGCGGTGGGTAAGAGAGTCGCCGTTATCGATAGCATGGATTACGGCATGATGCGTGGCGATAAAATTCTTGATGCGGCGCTGGCGCTGCTGGATGAATGTTCACTCAACAAGTAGGGCACCCGTATGGATATGGAAGCAACCGTCATGGAACTCATCATTAACGCCGGTGAGTCCCGCAGTCTGGCGATGCAGGCGCTGCAAGCCGCCAGAAAAGGAGTGTGGCAGGACGTTGATAGGCTGATGCAGGACGCCGCAGATGCCGCAAAACGCGCGCATGATGTACAAACCATGCTTATTGGTATGGATGAGGGCTGTGGCAAAGTACCGGTTAATCTTATTCTGGTACATGCCCAGGATCATATAATGACCTCTATGCTCGCGCGGGAATTGATCGCGGAGCTTATTGAGGTTCAGCGCCAGTTGCAACATCGCACCTGATAAAATATGTCGCCGCCGGCACCTTCGGCGGCGACCGCCATCAGATATTCTCCAGACGAATGCCCCGCGTTCTCGGGCCGAAAATCCCCACCGACAGCATCACCATCAGCATACTGACGACGATAAAGCTAATCACTCCCGGCGTGCCGGCGTATTGCAGAATAATGCCGATCAGGATGCTGGTCACCGCGGTGGAGAGCCGGCTGAACGAGTAGCAGAAGCCGACGGCGCGGGCGCGAATGTGGGTCGGGAAGACCTCGGCCTGGTAGGCGTGGTAACTGATGGTCAGCCAGGCGTTGGACCAGGTGATCATAAACCCGCAGATCACCAGCAGAATCGGACTGTTTTGCAGGGCAAACAGGGTGCCGAAGATGACGGTCATCAGCGCGGAAAGGACGATCTGCCACTTGTTTTCAAAGCGATGCACGAAGCGGGTGCAGAACAGGCAGCCCAGGGGATAGGCGAGGGTGATAAAGAAGGCGTACAGCAGGCTGTGGGTGATACTGGCCCCCTGACCGGAGAGCAGCGCCGGCAGCCAGTTGCCAAAGCCGAAGAAGCCGATCGCCTGGAAGAAGTTCATCACCATCAGCATCAGGGTGCGCTGCCGATACTGCGGCGCCCAGATCTCGCGGAAGGTGCCGCGTTTGACGACGCTCTGCGCCGCATGCGCATGCTTCGGCGACGGCGTCAGGCCGCAGCGGGTTTCCATCTCACTCATCACCGCATGCGCCTCATCATGCCGCCCTTTGCTTTCCAGCCAGCGGGCTGACTCCGGCAGCTTTTTGCGGATAAACCAGATCGCCAGCGAGAACAGCGCGCCGAAGATGATCACCCAGCGCCAGCCGCTGAGGCCGAACAGGGTGGTCGGCACCAGCATCCAGGACATCAGCGCCACCGCCGGCACCGAGAGGAACTGGATGAAGAAGGCAAAGGCGAAAGCTTTATTGCGCAGATGGGTTGGCACCCATTCGCTGAGGTAGGTGTCAATGGTCACCAGCTCAATGCCGAGGCCGATCCCCACCAGAAAACGGAAAAAGATCACCCCTTCCGCGCTGCTCTGTGTCGCCATCAGCAGTGAAAAAACGCCGTACCAGGCGAGTGCCACCATAAAGGTCAGGCGGCGCCCCAGCTTGTCTGCCAGCGGCGCCAGCAGACTGGCGCCAATAAACAGCCCCATAAAGGTGGCGGAGGCAAAGGCCGCCTGGTCGGCAATGCCAAAGATGCCCGCCTGTCCGGTGTGGAAAATCCCCTCCGCCAGCAGGCCGGCGCTGATATAGCCGGTCTGGAACAGATCATAGAGCTCAAAGAAACCGCCGAGTGAGAGCAGGGTGATAAACGACCATAACCCGAAGGAGGCGGGCAGCGCATCAATGCGTCCGGTTAAGCTGGCGTGCGGTTGTCCTGGCGAAGTATAGGGCGTTTCGCCGAGAACTTGGGTGGTAGACATGGTGTTGTGTTCCTCAGGAAGAATGGTTTGCCTGCTAATGTTAATTGATTGTTAACAGTTTTAAATTTTTAATCCTAAGCCTTAAGGACATTCTTTAGCGCAAGATCGCGCTGCGGAGGCATAAAGATGAGTTTCATGCTGGTTTTCGCCGCGCCTCAGCGACGGAATTGAAGTAAATCACCGCTGCCGGCATTTCCGGTTGTGCGAGTCGCCAACCTGTGGGAAAGCGGCTAGAATGGCCCCTTCGCAGGAGGTTATAAAAATGTTAAAAGATGGATGTGCGCCGTCGGGGTCTGGCTCGTCCGAGGAGACGGCCGATTTTTATTTTAGCCACGTGATGGCCGAGCAGGCGGCGCGGGCGCGCCTGACGCTGGACGACGATCAGCTGTCGCTTATCGCCCGGCTTGACGCCCTGGGCCAGCAGCTGATGTCCGCGTCCGGCACGCCTCAGGGGCTGTACGTCTGGGGACGTACCGGACGCGGCAAAAGTTTTATCCTCGACCACTTTTTTGCCAGCCTGCCGCTCGCTGCCCGGCGGAGGGTCCATTTTCATCACTTCTTCCGCGAACTGCACCAGCGGCTGAATGCCCCCGGCGCGCCCGATCTGCAGGCGGTGATGAGGCAGATGACCTCCGGTTGCCGTCTGCTGTGCTTTGACGAATTTCATCTGCACGACCCCGGCGACGCCATGCTGATCAAGGTGTTGCTGGAACACCTCTTTCAACGGGGCATCGTGCTGCTGGCGACGTCAAACTACCCACCGGAGTTGTTGCTGCCTAATCCGCTGTATCACGAACGCTTTTTACCGTCGATCGCGCTGATCCGCGCCCATCTGGCGGTTGTCGCGCTTAACGGCGAAGAGGATTATCGCGAACGGCATCTGAGCCAGGATAACGCCTTCTGCAGCGGGCGGAGGTGGGTTACCCCAAGCGCGCAACAGCGTCAGCTGTACGATCTACCATCGCTGCCTGGCGAACCCGTCTCGCTGGAGGTCGGTTACCGCACCCTCCAGGCGGTCGCGGCGTCACCTGACTTGCTGCACTTCACCTTTGCCCAGCTCTGTCAGTCCGCCACGGCGGTGATGGACTATCTGGCGCTCAGCGAAAGCTATGCCGTCTGGTTACTGGACGAGGTGCCGCCGCTGGCGACGGTGGGGCCGGCGGCCCAGCAGCGCTTTATCAACGTGATTGATGTGCTGTATGAAAAGCAGATCCGCCTGCTGCTGGTAACCTGTTGCGATCTGCAGACGCTGGTGGCCGGGGTGGAACTGGAGGATATTCAACGAACGTGGAGTCGCCTGCAACAGCTGCCGCGGGCGGTATAAGCAAAACGCCCCGGCGGGAGCCGGGGCGGAGAGATTACAGGTCGAAGCGGTCGAGATTCATCACCTTGGTCCAGGCGGCGACGAAGTCATGCACCAGCTTCTGCTGCCCGTCGGCGCAGGCGTAAACTTCCGCCAGGGCGCGCAGTACCGAGTTGGAGCCAAACACCAGATCCACGCGGGTGGCGCTGTACTTCGCTTCGCCGGTTTTACGGTCGCTGCCGGTAAACAGCTCCGCGTTATCATCGGCCGCTTTCCAGACGGTGGCCATATCCAGCAGATTGACGAAGAAGTCATTGCTGAGCACGCCGACGCGGTCGGTAAATACCCCGTGTTTGCTGCCGTCGTAGTTCGCGCCCAGAACGCGCAAGCCACCGACCAGCACGGTCATTTCCGGGGCGGTTAACGTCAGCTGCTGGGCTTTATCGATCAGCAGAGTTTCCGTTGACACCCCGCCTTCGATACGGCGGTAGTTGCGGAAGCCATCCGCCAGCGGCTGCAGCAGGTCAAACGACTCGACGTCGGTTTGCTCAGGCAGGGCGTCGACGCGGCCTGGGGTAAACGGCACGTTGACGCTGACGCCGGCGGCAGCGGCAGCCTGCTCAACGCCGACCACACCGGCCAGCACGATAATATCGGCCAGCGACGCTTTGCCGGAGGCGCGCTGGATCGCCTGCAGGGTCGGCAGTACCCGGCTGGCGATGGCGTTGACCGGCCAGTCTTTCTGCGGGGCCAGCGCCAGACGTGCGCCGTTGGCGCCACCGCGCTTATCGCCGCCGCGGAAGGTGGAGGCGGACGCCCAGGCGACCGATACCAGCTCACTAACTGACAGGCCGGCACCGGCGATGGCGGTTTTCAGGCTGGCGATATCTTCCGCGCTCGGCTGATGAGTCGCGGCCGGCAGCGGATCCTGCCAAATCAGATCTTCTTTTGGCACTTCCGGACCGAGGTAACGGGATTTTGGCCCCATATCGCGGTGGGTCAGCTTGAACCACGCCCGGGCAAACGCCTCGTTAAAGGCCTGCGGATCGTTGAGGAAGCGGCGGGAAATCTTCTCAAACTCAGGGTCGAAGCGCAGGGTCAGGTCAGTGACCAGCATGGTCGGTTTGCGCTTTTTCTCCGGGTTAAACGGATCCGGAATAATTTCCGGCGCGTCTTTGGCTTCGAACTGGATTGCGCCCGCCGGGCTGCGGGTCTGCACCCATTCGTATTTGAACAGGTTCTCGAAAAAGTAGTTGCTCCACTGGGTGGGCGTCTGCGTCCAGACCACTTCCAGACCGGAGGTAATGGCGTCCGCACCTGCGCCGCTGCCGTAGCTGGAGTGCCAGCCCAGACCCTGCGCTTCCAGCGGCGCGGCTTCCGGTTCGGCGCCGACGTGGCTGGTTTCGGCAGCACCGTGGGTTTTACCCAGCGTGTGGCCGCCGGCGATCAGGGCGACAATCTCTTCATCGTCCATCGCCATATTGCCGAAGGTGGCGCGAATGGCCGCCGCAGCGGACAACGGTTCGCCGCTGGCGTTTGGTCCTTCCGGGTTGACGTAAATCAGACCCATCTCGGTGGCGCCGATAGCCTGTTTCGCCAGACTTTCCGGATGACGGTGGGCCAGCCACTCTTTCTCATCGCCCCAGTCGACGTCGAGATCCGGCTCCCAGACATCTTCACGACCGGCGCCAAAACCAAAGGTGCGGAAGCCCGCGTTTTCCAGGGCGACGTTACCCGCCAGCATGTAAAGGTCGGCCCAGGAGATTTTCTGGCCATATTTCTGTTTCACTGGCCACAGCAGACGGCGGGCTTTATCGAGGCTGACGTTGTCAGGCCAGGAGTTCAGCGGTGCAAAACGCTGCTGTCCACGACCTGCGCCGCCGCGACCGTCAACGGTGCGGTAGGTGCCAGCGCCGTGCCAGGCCATACGAATAAACAAGCCGATGTAGCTCCCCCAGTCTGCCGGCCACCACTCTTGCGAATCGGTCAGCAGCGCTCTGAGGTCAGCCTTCAGCGCGGAGTAATCGAGCTTTTTAAACTCTTCCCTGTAGTTAAAATCCTCACCCAACGGGTTGGAACGACTGGAGTGCTGGTTCAGCAGATCGACACGTAGCTGGTTTGGCCACCAGTCGCGGTTGGCGGTGCCGCTGCCGGCGCTCTGTTTTGGCGTCTCGGCGTGGAAAGGGCACTTCCCGGCGGATGCGTTGTTGGATGGGTCGTTAGACGTGCTCATATCAGGCTCCGTTTGCTTTTGTGAATGCCGTTACGATATACACTGCTACCAATAAGCGATATTTGAATGAGTCTACGGATTTAATAGCTAATTCCGTTCAACCAGGGTTAAGCAACCCCCTGATGGGACCACTTCGGTCCGGAGATTGAGATTAACCTCATTAGTAACCATAGCCGTAACGAGACGGCAAAGGAAACGATCTTGAAGGATCCTGTTGATGGAACGCTAATTCTTTGAGATATGACAATTTTTACTACGCCATACGCATTAGTGTTGCCAGTAGGGCGGTGAACCATACACCCCGGCAAAATAGTCAATGACCGTCCGCACGTTCAGAGAAGGATGTCGGGTATAAGGATAGATTGCCGCAATGTACGATGGCGTGTGGCTGATGGCCGCCGAGAAGCGATCCATCAGCGTGACTAATGTCCCGTTTCGCAGCGCTTCGCTGACCATCCAGTCGGGAAACAACACCACCCCCATGCCGCCAATGGCCGAAGTGAGCAGGGCATCGGCATTGTTCGAGGTCATGAGCGGCGTTTGCGGATAGTGCACCCATGCCTCTTCACCCTGGCGAAACAGCCAGCGGTTGGCCCCCTGCGAGCCGCCGTACACCAGCGTGCGATGTTGACGCAACGCCTCCGGCGAGGCCGGGTTGCCAAAGCGGGAGACATACCCGGGGGAGGCGGTCAGGTAATAGCGCTGGCTGCCAAACACTCTGGCGTGGTAGCCCGCGTCCGGCAGGCTGCTGATGCGAAACAGGATATCCGTCGCGTCGCGATGCGGATCGATAAAATCGTCGGTCAGCGTCAGGTCAAACTGCAGTTTGGGATGCCGGGCCGCCAGCTCCGGAAGCCAGGGGGCGATATGCCGCTGACCAAAATAGACCGGCGCATTGATCCGCACCAGCCCGCCGGGGACCTGCGCCCGATCCTGTAACGCCCGCTGCGCGTCGGCGTACTGTCCCAGCAGCTCGCGGGCGGACGCTGCAAAAAGGCGACCTGCTTCGGTTGGTACCACGGCACGGGTGTTGCGGTAGAAAAGCTGCTGTCCGAGGGCATCTTCCAGCTGCTGGATGGTCCGCGAGATCAGCGAGGGAGAGACCCCTTCACGGCGGGCCACCACGGAAAAACTCTGGTTGTCGTAAACCGCGATAAAAAGCTGAAGGGCGCGAAAATCGACGCTGCTGGCATCGGCCATCTGTGCAATTCCTGCAAAAGTGTTTCCTTCATTATACCGTTTATCACATCACCACGCTGCTTTATGCTCAGCCGCCTGTTGTTCAGAGGAGGCGCAGTAATGCCCTTATTATTCATTTTATTGGTGATTGCCGGCGGCATGGGTCTGTCGGTGGAAGCGGGACTGCTGGGACCGCTGGCGAGCCAGGTCGGAGATCTGTGGGCGACCATGAGCATCTTTGGGATTGGCGCGGTGTTAACCTTTTTTCTGATGCTGTTTTTCAGCCCGCGCAGCAGCCCGTCGTTCTTTTCTCTGCCCGGCTGGCAACTCACCGGCGGCCTGCTGGGCGCGGGGTATGTGGTGATCTTGACCGTGGCGACGCCGGTGATTGGTATTGCCATGACCATGATCGGCATTCTGGCGGGTCAGGTGGCGAAAAGCCTGGCGATCGACCATTTCGGGCTGTTCGGCAGCCCACGGCGCAAAATCGATCCGCGACGCGCCGTGGCGCTGGGGTTGATTATGGCGGCGTTACTGCTGGTGGCCCTGGGTTAAGGAGTAAAAATGAGTACGCTGATAATTATTCTGGCGCTGTGCGGCGGCGCATTGCTTAGCATTCAGGCGGCGATAAACGGGCGTCTTGGCAGCCAGGTGGGGGTGTTTCGCAGCGCCTTTTTAACCTTTGCCACCGGCGCGCTGGTGACCGGATTACTGATCCTGTTTTTTGCTCCGGCGACCTCGGTAACCCTGCTTCAGGTGCCCAAATGGCAGCTGCTGGGCGCTTTTTGCGGTGTGCCCTACATCGTCATTATGGTGCTGGCGGTGCAGCGGATAGGCACCGCGACGGCCACCGTGGCGGTGATCTTTGGCCAGCTGACGATGAGCTTGCTAATCGACAACTTTGGCTGGCTGGGCAACAGCACGATGGCGTTCTCGCCTGCGCGACTGGCGGCGGTGATATGCCTGGCCCTGGCGCTGTACTTAATCTATACCTCCGGGAAGTCGGCTGCCTCCGACAAGGCGGCCCGCGCAGAACAGTGAGCCGCGCCGACGCGTCGGGCAACGTGAATACAGTCTGACGCGTTACGGGCGAGGGTAAGGATAACGAATCCTCTAACATGCTGAAACATTTCTGCCAGATCATTAGCAACCTTTCAGTAGGGCTGACGCTGCGATAAGGCTATGCTTCCCGGCCGTTACGCCGTTGGCTTTTCCAGTGATTCAGGTGATGTACCGCTAATGCCCCTTTTGAGAGATGAAATTCGCGACCACTCCGCGGAAGAGATGCTGTTTATCCGCCGGGCCGCAATTGCCTTTCTGCTGGTGGTGGTCTGCTTTGGCGTGCTGATCGTTAACCTCTACCATCTGCAGGTGGAGCAGCATGATTTCTACCAGACCCGGTCAAACCAGAACGACATCAAAATGTTGCCCATCGCCCCCAGCCGCGGGCTGATATTCGATCGCAACGGCATTCCGCTGGTGCAGAACATTACCCTGTATCGCCTGCAGGTGATCCCGAGCAAAATTCCCGACATGAACGCACTGCTGCAAAGCCTGACGCCGATTGTCGACCTGACGCCGGATGACATCGCCAGCTTCCGCGACGATATGCATCACAATAGTCGTTATAAAGCGGTGACGCTGAAGTCGGACCTCAGCGATGTGGAGGTGGCCCGTTTTGCGGTCAACGAATTCCGTTTCCCCGGCGTGACGGTGGAGAGTTACCAGCAACGGGAATATCCCTATGGCGCTGAACTGGCGCACGTGGTGGGCTATGTGTCGAAAATTAACGACAGCGATCTGGAGCGGCTGGCGAAAGATGGCGAAGAAGAGAATTACGCCGCCGACCACAATATCGGTAAGCAGGGGATCGAAGGCTATTACGAAAAAGCGCTGCACGGCACCACCGGCTATCAGGAAGTGGAGGTGGATAACCACGGGCGGGTGGTGCGTCTGCTGAAAGAGGTACCGCCAGTGGCCGGGAAAAACCTCTATCTGACTCTCGACCTGCACCTGCAGCAGTATATTGAGTCGGTGCTGAAAGGGCAGCGGGCGGCAGTGGTGGTGGTCGACCCGCGGGATGGCGGTGTGCTGGCAATGGTCTCCAGTCCCAGTTACGATCCTAATCCGTTCGTCAAAGGTATCGGCTATCAGGCTTACAAATCGCTGCTGGATAACCCGGACCGGCCGCTGATCAACCGCGTCACCCAGGGGCTGTATCCCCCGGCCTCGACGGTAAAACCCTATATGGCGCTATCGGCGCTGTCTGCAGGCGTGATCACCCCGAACACTACCTTCTTCGGGGCGCCGACGTGGACGCTGCCGGGCACGCAACGCCGCTACCGTGACTGGCTGAAAACCGGCCACGGGATGCTCAACGTGACCAAAGCCATTGAAGAGTCGGCTGACACCTTTTTCTACCAGGTCGCCTTCGAGATGGGCATTGACCGGATCCATGAGTGGCTGAGCAAATTCGGCTACGGTCAGTCCACCGGCATCGACCTTAATGAGGAATACGCCGGGGTGCTGCCGAGCCGGGAGTGGAAACAGCGGGTGCATAAAAAGCCCTGGTATCAGGGGGACACCATCTCGGTCGGTATCGGTCAGGGGTACTGGATCGCCACGCCCATTCAGATGGTAAAAGCGCTTACCACCCTGCTGAACAACGGTAAGGTGCAGGATCCACATCTGCTCTATTCGATGAAGCAGGGTAATCATGTGGAACGTTATCAGCAGCCGGCGGACCTGCCGCAGGTGGGCGATCCGAAATCCCCGTACTGGGGCATTGTACGCAACGGCATGTACGGCATGGCGAATCTGCCCAACGGCACCGGCTATAAGCTGTTCCATACCGCGCCGTACCAGATTGCGGCAAAGTCCGGGACCTCGCAGGTCTTCAGCCTGAAGCAAAACCAGACCTATAACGCCAAAATGATCCCGGTACGCCTGCGCGACCATATCTTCTACACCCTGTTTGCCCCT